>CAMHGK010000009.1 GCA_946184695.1 uncultured Bacteroidales bacterium
ATCACTTTCCCACAACATCGCGACCTCTTCTCATAACAAAAGAAGCCGCAACTTTCGCTGCAGCTCCTTGCTGATTATTCTAAATGAATGAGCCTGTTACAAAGCCTTTATCTCGTGCAAGATATTGGTTGTCTTGCGAACAGCTGCTTCCGATGCGGCAAACAATTCTTTCTCTTTTTCGTTGAGAGGAAGTTCGACAATCTTCTCAATACCGTTCTTGCCTATGATGCAAGGTACGCCTATTGTGATGTCCTTATATCCATACTCTCCTTCAAGAGCTGCCGAGCAAGGAATCATCTTGCGCTGGTCCTTGATGATAGCCTCTGCCACCGAAGCAGCAGCTGCACCCGGAGCCATCCATGCAGATGTACCGAGCAGACCCGTAAGAGTGGCACCGCCAACCATAGTTGACTTAACAACCTCGTCAAGCTTCTCAGCCGACAGGCACTCGCTGACAGGCACGCCACGATATGTAGCAAAACGTGCCATAGGTATCATCGTCGTGTCACCATGACCGCCGATAACAAAACCGTCAACGTCGTTCTGGTTGCAATCAAGAGCCTTGGCAAGGAAATATTGGAAACGAGCCGAATCCAATGCGCCTCCCATACCTATCACGCGGTTGCGGGGCAGTCCGAGAGCATGAAGCGTCAAGTATGCCATCGTGTCCATCGGGTTGCTCACTACTACCAAGATAGCATCAGGCGAGTTGGCAAGCACTTGGCTTACTACGCTCTTTACTATACCGGCATTCACGCCGATAAGCTCCTCACGGGTCATACCGGGCTTACGGGGCAGACCAGAGGTGATAATGACCACCTGAGAACCGGCAGTCTTGGTGTAGTCGTTGGTCACACCTGTCACTACAGTATCAAATTGCATGAGTTGTGCAGTCTGCATGATATCCATTGCCTTGCCCTCGGCGAGACCTTCCTTGATATCGATAAGACATACTTCGTTGGCTACTTCGTTAACTGCCAACACATTTGCACAAGTAGCACCTACGTTACCTGCGCCTACTACGGTTACTTTTGACATGATTTTTGTTTGATTTTATGTTGTTAATTTATAAATATGTATGTTCCAAGAATTGCCGCCATGCAGTCTGCTCCTCTTATCAAGAAACTTGCTCACCAGTTGCCTGATTCAAACAAGTTCTCTGCCTGACCGTCAGCAAAGAAGCAATGGGTCTTCTCACCGCGCCAGCGAAACTTATATATGGTAGGCGATGTCACACCACCGTCCATACCGGCAATCACCGTGTAATAGACATGGTCTTCTTCGAAAATCAGATACCCGTCTAAGCCTTCATTCTCTATTGCCTGAACGCCATACAACAGCCGTTCCGGCGCTGCAACCTGCTTCTCAAGCCATGCACTGAGATATGTTTTAGGCGTCTTACCGCTCTCTACTATATCTAAACTATCGCGGGTGGTGGCTACGTATGGATAGTTGGCCTCAATCTGATTGTTGGTATTGAGTGGATAAATATAATCCCAATAACCATTCACACGGTAATCGAAATGGACGCGAACGGTTGGTTTAGCCGTTGTCTTGACCGTTACCAGATTCAATCTGCCCACGGGCATATTCAGTTCCGGATCAACTACAAAACAATACACCCAATACTCAGTATCGGGGCGCAGACCTGTGAAGAAATGGTGTACATTGCCGTATTGCAACACATGACTCGAGAACGGTGCTATATTAAACTCACCGCGCTTGAGCTGCTGATTGCGCCATGCCAAGTACTTCAGACTGGCGGAATCGAGAGCCATCATCATAAACTGCTTCTGACCGGTAGGAGCCATCGGATCGACACCTTCCACAGCCTCCTTGCAGTCAATAAAATAATAGGCGTCTTTGTTAGTCGAGAATACAAATTCCACAAATCCCGCCGACACCACATTGGCATACGATGTGATTACTACATCTTCTGTCTGCCAACGCGCAGCCGGATTGCACGACACAGCTAAAAGCAGCACTACGAGCAACGCTATATTAGAAAGACTCTTTCTCATAACTCTAGACCTCTCATAATTTTCATATCCCGGCTCATTTGTAAATCTCCATCTCCTTCTCCTCTTGCTGCAAGAGAGTCTGAACGGAATATACGAACCTGAGGAACGTCTGCACATGACTCCCGTAATGACCGAAGTTGTAGGTTATGTTAGCATCGTGCCATTTGGCTTTCGCGTTTGTAGCATTCGTATATGGCACCGTCTCATCATCCATCGAATGCATTATATACACAGATGACCGCGGAGTCCAGTTGTAGGATATGATAGAGTTGGACGTCATGGCCTTATATAGTTCCGACACATTGCTTGAGGTCTGGTCCATAGCCTCTTTGGTCAACATATTGTGGGTTACATTCGTTCCTATCAATTTGTTGAGCTGCCCCGTCGTATATTGTTTGCTGTTTATCCAAGCATCCAGATTCTCATAAAGCCAACCCTGCATAAGGTCGGTCATTTTGATATTCAGGTCGTTGCCATGTATCATACCCTGTATGACAAGCGGCACTGCCACGGGATAGGAGGCTGTATCGGTGTTCACGAAGCGTTCATACGTAGCCTTGACATCATACGGTCCGCCGCCGGCAAACACACGGTGTATCTTTATGTAATCGTCGTCTTTAGGGTCGGAATACGCCATCTCTACCACATACTCTACCGCCATCGTTGTCGCGCCACCCTGACTATAACCCATCAGGTAAATATCGTCTTGCTCGGGTTCCCAATCGGCAGCTTTGAGCCAATCGCGCACCGCCAAATACATGTCTATCACGTTGAATGCCGTGGTGTACATCATCAGGTAGGGGTGCACCTTATCTGCTGTCACGCCATAACCTATATAGTCGGGTATTATCAAACCATAACCCATCTTGACGAGCACCCCCTCAATTGAGAAACAGTTGCTCGGAGCCTCAGCGTTGCTACCTATGGTGTAGTGACTTACCAATATCAAGCGTTTTGGACGCCGCCCTTTAGGCAGTATCACCTTGCCTGACAACTCTATCGGCTCATATTCGACATCCGAACTCAGATATGTTCCTGCCACCTCTATTGCATGGTCCTGATTGCCATAGCGCAGCAGCTCCTGCATCACTCCGGCTATCGACACGCTGCTCACTCGCGCCATCGCCTCGCCAGCGTCAGATAGCGGGTCTGCCACCTCGCCCACTGTCAGGGCGGGCATACGCCTCTGAGAGCCCTCGGCAGACGACAACTCCAGCACCGCAGAACCGTCAGGCAGATAGCAATCCGCAGGGAAACTTTGACTCAGGTCGGTCTCGCGAGTTGAAAGAACCTTAAACTTAGAGCCATCTGCCGACAACAAATCGTTGAAGTCAACCCACGAATCGTCCTTGAACTGACACGAGCTCACGCTCAAGAGCAGCACCGATAGAATTATGATATATCTGCTTTTCATTGCTTACTTTCAAAAAGTTATTTTGCTCTGTTATCCACCCTCTGCCACTCAGAATCTATATCCTAAACTCACACTAAACATTCTTGACTTTAGCAGGAATATGGTGTTAGTATCCCGAAGCGAATACACGCCGCCGTAATCGAATGCCACGAAAGCGCGCTTATAATTGAACGCCGCCCCCAGTAGCGTCACATCGAAAGCCATACCACACAGCGTCTTTCTGCCCGCCGCATCCTTCTCAGAACCTCCGTTGATACCTAACCCTGCGCACAAACCAAGATAAAGCGACACCCAGTCTAACCTAAAATACGTAAAACGCATCGTCGGCATTATCTCTATATTATAAAAATTATGGTGCGGGTCACGACTCACCTGCTCCCCTTTGCCATTTCTCACCACCTCAGACCAGCGAACATGCGACATATCGAATTTCAGCCCCAAAGAGAACCAGTGCGAAAAACTATACTGATACTCAGCCCATACGTGCTGGTCATAATGGAAATCTTCCTTATAGGTCTTTCTAAAATCCTCAGGCATCGACGTTATGATGGCAGTAGGTCTGTGCCATGCCAACGACTCGAACAGCTGGTCGCCCCACCCCACGCGCACCTCATGGTTCCACACCATGCTCTGAGCCTTGCTGTCCGCCAATGCCAACATTGGCAACAAAGCAACCACTATTATACTAACATAACGCTTCATCTGTACTTAACGCTTTTTGCTCTACACTGCTAAAACCGATACTACGGCGCTGCAAAGATATGAAAAAGTTTTAATACAAAGAAACATAAACTTAAAATAATCGTAATTTTAATTCTATAAAGCGATTTCCAGCAAGCATGCTTGCTCATCCATACCCACTAATCCGAACTCATCAATATACAAATTCAATCACAAAGATTGGCATTTTCTATCATTTTCCTCCTAATTAGCTTATTTATAAGGTAGAATTTTGAGAGTTCAAAAAAATATTTGTAATTTTGCGCGTTTTGTATGGCATCGCCATTCCTCAATCTATAAATTCGACAATCCCTGATACTTTGACAGCGACAATGCTATGATTAAGAATCCTAAAATACGATTTCTCCTTCATCACCGCCGCGAATGGATGAAAGACGTTATCACCTCATCCATCGCTACTTTCGGAGTGCTTATTACTTTTGCCGACGCCTCGCTCAACATCGTCCCCGACGAGTCGAAGCTGCATGGCTGGCTGCATCAAATCGTACACATGCCTTTTGACAGGCCTGCCACCATACTCATACTCATCCTCATTCTCATCATCATCGCCACTATTGCACACTGGCCAAAGACCAAAGCCGTCTATAAGGACGACCGCTCAGATCTGACCGTTATCGTAGAATGTTGCGACCTATTCCAGCAGGACGGACTCAAAGTCATACATGCCGTCGATACTTTCGACACCGCCCTTGGCACCATCATCTCGCCCAATTCAGTCCACGGATTGTTCCTCAAAAAGGCACAGCAGGCACATGTCGATATAGATGAAGCTATCAGCCGTGCACTCAAAGGCATAGAGCCGGTGTCAGAAGAGCCCGAGCTGCCAGGCAAGACTCTGCGATACCCGCTCGGCACCGTCTGCCCCGTCAGTTTGCAATCCGACAACTACGTCCTCACAAGCTTCACTCATCTCAAACCCAATGGCACCATTGCCATCGAAAGAAAAGAATATACCGAGTTCTTCATGCAGATGTGGCGTCAACTCGCATCACCACTCATTCGGCAAGACATTGTCAACGTTGCGATCATGGGCAACCGCTTCGTGGACCTGCCCGCAGACTTCTCCACAGAACAGAAAATTGACCTGATGATACAAACCTTTTTCGCCGTTGCACGAGAACGCTCATGTTGCAAAACACTGCGCATCTGCGTCCACGAAAGCAATATGCCTGACGTTGACTTCCCTCACTACGAAACCATCATCTCACATATCGCCAAACGACCGGTCTTCTGACAATGTATAATTCATAATGCATAATGCATAATTAAATGATAATGCGATATATGGCAAATAGCACCGAGTCATACAAGTATTTTGCTTTTATCAGCTTCCAAAGCTCCGATGCCAAGCAGGCTTTATGGCTGCAAAAAGCCATAGAGAGTTATCGCCTGCCTACCGCACTCCAGCGGCGCGACAAGTCGCTGCCAAAACGCATGCGCCCATGCTTCTGCTACCTCAACGACATCAACCTCTCAGAGGAACTCATGCAGGAACTAAAGCAACGCATGGAGCAGTCGGAATACCTCATCGTAGTCTGCTCGCCACGCTCAGCCAAGTCGCAGTTCGTCAACGGTGGTATCGACTATTTCGTCAATCTCGGACGACGCGACCGCATCATTCCACTCATAGTCGAAGGACTACCCTACTCCGCCGATTCCCAGCAAGAATGTTACCCCGAAGCACTACGCCGACACTTCCCCAAGTCATCCGACCCCATGCAGGATCACCAGATTCTCGGTGTCAATATCAATGAGCAAGGGGCAGGCTCAAAACGCTGGAAAAGGCAACGTGCCATGCTCATGGTCATCGCACGCATGCTCGGGCTGCAGTTCGACAACCTCTGGAACCGCGAACAGCAGCGCAAGCGCCGTCGCAGCTGGTCTGTAGCAGCCCTCATCACAACAATACTGATTGCTCTGTTCGCCACGTGGCACTTTGCTCGAAGTGTTGACATCAACCTCACACTCAGCGAACAAGCTCCCGCCAACACTTACCTACCAGTCAGCCATAACACTCATGTGGTGCTCACACTGCAGAACGAACAAAAGACACTCGACAGCCTCAGCATAGGCGCTACCGGACATCTGCGCAACATTCCCCGTCGCTTCATCGGCAAGCAAGTCAACTGCCACTTCAGCGCCCCCAACTACAACACTCTTGATTCCCTGCTTACGCTCAAAACCGACATCACGCTGCCCGTATCGCGCAATGCCGACGTATTCGGCAACATACATATACGTCTGCGTGGCTATCGTCCTTCCGATTGCATTGAGATTGCCGGTATCCCTGTCACCCCACTGCCCGACGGTGCCGTCTCACTTAACATACCTCTCTCTATGCAACGCACCGCATATCCTGTCAGGGTCAATGGCGAACTACAAACCGACAGCATCTTCATGCCTTGTGGAGAAAACGACATCTACATTATCTCTCCGCCCTTAATTCACTTTTGAAAATATCGCAAAAGACAGACCGAAAGCACTAAAAAAAATGAAGCACGATATTGTATGAGACGCCATTTTATCATATTCTCACTTCTGCTTGCCGCCTTGCCGCTGCAAGCCGTGACCCAGCGAGGCATTGTCAGAACCATCGCCCGCCCCGACTCCGAGGGCGAACCGCTCAGCGGAGTAGTTATGCGTGTGCGCGGTTCACACAACGCCATCGAAAGCCTGGCTGACGGATCATTCTCTCTAAATCTCTCATCTCTCAGCAACGGCGACCCATTCGTCATCTCAAGCGTTGTACTCAGCGGATACGAACTCGCCGACAAGCAATTAATCGGTAGGCCCATAGCATGCTCCGAGACTGTACCGATAGAAATACTTATGGTCAACCGCGAAGCTCTGCAAAAAGAGAAAGACCGCATAGCCCGGAAAGCACGACAAAACGTAGAAATTTACTATGAAAAACGAGTGGCAGAGTTTGAGCAGCAACTTCGTCAAGGCAAACTCCGCCAAGAAGAATATGAGCAACAGTTGGCACAGCTCGAACAGAAATACGAGCAGTTTGAACCCTTGCTCGAACTAATGGCCGACAAATACGCTCGCACCGACCTCAGCCAGCTAAGCGACATCGACGTGCACATCAACTCAGCTATCGAAAACGGCAACCTTGATGAAGCAGAACGGCTCATTCATAGCAAAGGCGACTTCCTGTCACGCGAACAGCAGATAGCACGCGCCGACGCTCAAAATGCAGAAGCCCGAGCACAACTCGAAACCATGCAGCAACGTCTGACGCAATCAGAAGAACTCGTCAGAAAACAACGTAAAAACTTACAAAACGACTACTACAACCTATACACCATACATCTCACCCGCTTCCGGCATGACAGTGCAGCACACTATCTCTGCCTGCGTGCCAACCTCGACACTACCGATGTCACCTTACAAACCGAAACCGGACAGTTTCTTGGTAACATCATAGCAGACTACCAAAAAGCCCTCATATATCTGCACCGTGCAGAACGACAAGCCCAACCTCAATCGCTGCAACTCGCTGTGGCTCAACATGAGCTTGCTCAAACATATCAATATCTACACAACCTCGAAAAAGCCAGGCAATACTATCTCCTCTCACTTGACATACGCCGCCAAACAAGCGCTAAAGACCACCCCGAAGATGTCGCAGAGACACTCAACAACCTCTCCGACCTCTATCGCGAACAGAAAGATTACAAGCAGGCTCTCAACTGCGCACAGCAGGCACTCGACATCTGGACCCGACACTATGGCAGGCTAAACATTAGAGTTGCAGCCGCCGAAAGCAATATCGGCATGATTTATCTTGAACAGCAAAAACTCAAGCAAGCCAAACAACACTTCCAGAAGTCCATCGACATCACAACGCAGTTGTCCTGCAACAGCGACCGGCAGCTTGCTTCTTTCTATAACAACATTGCCACAGTCTATTTTTATGAAAGCGACTTTGACCTCGCCGAACAGTATTTTGACAAAGCATACACGCTATTCAAAAAATCTCTTGGTGCCAGCCATCCCCTAACCACTCAGACCGGCATCAATCTGCAGGTGGTAAGACAGGCAAAACTCAAACAACAAAAGCAATAACCGAAAACAACTAAATCAAACTAATATGAAAAAACTTTACACCCTCGCTTGCCTTGCTGTAATGATTGGCATGCAAGCTTTCGCACAAGTAACAGAACCGCAGTATATTCACGCTCAGGACCTCAAGGGCGACTATTTCCTGATTGTCATAGGTTCATTCACTGCTCCATACGAAGGAGACATCGTCATCCCTGATACTGCCGAATATACCATCCCGGGTGATACCGAGTCTCGACAACTTCCCGTCAAGCAGATAGCCTATGAGGCATTTCGCTATGCCCAATTGATTACCTCTGTAAGCATTCCGGCATCTATCGATTCAATCTTCGGCAACGCTTTTGCCAACTGCTCAGGACTCAAAAAGATATTCTATCATGGGACGGCAGCACAATACGAACTGATGGGACGCGACGGCGGTTGCTTCGATTTCCAATCTTCTTTCAACGTATCACTTTACCTCAAGGCTGATGAGCTCGACAACATCAAATCCTTTATGGAAGCTAAAGGTGAGGACGCCTACTTTGCCAACGGCATTTTCCCGATGGGCGAAGGTGAAGTGAGCATCGTTCCCGAAGATGCCGGTGAGGAACTGAAAGTCGAACTCACATGGTTCCTTGTGGAAGACGTAGAGGAATATACACTTGAAGTCTCAGAAGAAGACACTCCCAAATGGGAATACACCTTCGATGCTGAGGGCCAACTCCTGAGCAAGACCGAAAAGTCCCGCCGTAATACACCTGCTGCAACATTCGAAACCTCATCGTCAATTAAAATAGGCACCGCCTCGATAGGTCCTCTCACGCCAAGCGCCAACTATGGTTATAAACTCAAGGGTAAAAATGCCAAAGGTGAAACCACCTACGCCAAGAAAGGCAAATTCAGCATGAAGAAAGGAGGCGACCAAGAACCAGCCGTTATTGACCAGACTCCGCCTGAAGACTCAGAAGAAGATATCTCCGCTGCCATTGTCAACACATCTGCCAAGGAGACTAAAGCTCACAAGACCTTTATCAACGGCAACCTGTACATACAAACCGAAGATAAGGTCTATACCACCTGCGGACAGCAACTCAAATAATTTTTCAGTGCATCAAAGCAATGATATTGTTGTGATGTAAAAAAATGAGATTTTGGTATATTAAGAAAATTCTCTACCTTTGTGGGCTCTAACATACACTTAGAATATTTATTCATAAAATTACATGTCAGCACTTAATTCTATTTTTTCAGTCTTTCTTCCAAAAGAAGATAAGTTCTTCCCCATGTTTCGCCGTTTAGGCGAAGCTACCGTAGAGGCCGCCGACCTCTTCACCCAGCTCATCTCTGAAACAGAACGCACTAAGCAGGAGGAGCTCTATCTGCCCATCAAAGCTATAGAGACCGAATGTGACAACATCGTCATCAACATCTTCAACGAACTCAACGATGCTTTCGTTGCTCCTTTCGATCGAGAAGATATCCATGAACTCACAGGCGCTATTGACGATGTAGTTGACCTCATCACGTCCACTTCAAAACGAATACTGCTTTACAAGCCCAAAAACATCCCTACCAAGGCTCTCCACATGGCAGAGATTATTCTTGAGGGAGCCAAGTGCGAGCGCATAGGTCTCAACGAATTGCAAAACATGTCGAAGCACCCCGAGGTTACCCTTGAGCAATGCCAGAAGCTGCACGACCTTGAGCACGAGGGCGACGACGTCTATGAAAGCTTTCTGCAAGAGTTGTTCGAGTCAGAGACCGATGCCATAGAACTTATAAAGATGAAAGACCTTATGCAAGGTATGGAATCAGCTACCGACAAAGCCAACTCTGTAGGCAAGACACTTAAAACCATACTCATCAAATACGCATAATAAATGGCATATTTAATCACAATCATCATACTCTGTATAGGTTTTGATTTTATCAACGGCTTTCACGATGCTGCCAATAGTATTGCCACCGTAGTAAGCACCAAAGTGCTAACTCCAGTGCAGGCTGTAGTATGGGCTGCATCGTTTAACCTTATCGCTTTTTTCCTTGCTAAGTATCTGATTGGCTTTGGCGTTGCAGAGACAGTGCAAAAGACCGTTGACACCCAAATGGTAGCCACCACGCCTATGGGCATCGAGATGATAATGCCTATTATGATAGGCGGTATATCGGCAGCCATGCTCTGGAGTCTTTTCACATGGTGGAAAGGGATTCCTTCATCTTCGTCTCACACACTCATAGGCGGACTCGTTGGAGCTGCCGTTGCCGCTTGCGGCTGGAGAGCCGTAATGTGGTCAACCGTAGGCAAAATAGCATTGTTCATCGTTGCCGCACCGCTCATAGGTTTCATATCGGGCAACATCATTATGATTCTCACCACATGGGTATTCCGACGCAGCAAACCTCACAAGATGGATAAGTGGTTCCGCCGGCTCCAACTACTCTCGTCGGCATTCCTGTCGCTCGGACATGGCCTCAACGACTCCACCAAAGAGATTGGTGTGATAGCTTGTGCACTATTTGCCTATCGGCAAACCAGAGCCGACCTGCCCCATTGGCTGCAACCCACCGAACACCTCGCCGAACAGGGAATAGCCATACCGGAATGGATAGCCTTCGCTTGCTTCACCGCAATAGCAATAGGCACCATGTCGGGCGGATGGAGAATAATCAAAACCATGGGCAACAAGATTACCAAGATAACTCCTGTGGAAGGATTTTGCGCACAGACTGCAGGCTCACTCGCGATTGCAGTATCGCAGATATTCAAAATCCCTGTATCCACAACCCACGTTATCTCCGGCAGTATTATGGGTGTAGGCTCTGTCAAGCGCCTCTCTGCCGTCAGATGGGGAGTATCAATTGACATGGTTACGGCTTGGGTACTTACTATCCCTGTAAGCGCACTGATAGGTGCAGCATCGTATATGTTAGTAAGCATTTTTATCTAAAGGTACTTGAAAATGGAACTCACCTCTACACAAATCGAGGCGCAACGCCGACAACGCAGTGCGAGCATCAGACGTTTCTTCGCTAACGCATATCTATGGTTGCTTATCGTCATACTCTATGCCCCCATACTGCTCATCATCATCTTCTCTTTTACCAAAAGCAAGGTATTAGGCAACTGGACCGGCTTCACTTTTCAGCTCTACGAGAACCTTTTTACCGGCTACGACCGTGTGGCACAAGTGTATGTTGACCCCAACCTCTATTACTCCATATTCTATACGGTGCTCATAGCTCTGATAGCCGGAGTCTTTGCCACTCTGCTCGGCACACTCGCCGCCATTGGTATCTACAACATGCGCCAGCGTGACCGACGTGTCATATTATTTATGAACTCCATTCCGATGATCAATCCTGATATACTCACCGGTATCTCGCTGTTTCTGCTTTTCGTTTTCCTCGGCATTAGCCGCGGACTCGTCACTGTGGTAATAGCACACGTGGTTTTCTGCACTCCATACGTAGTCCTCTCCGTCATGCCGCGACTGACCAAGATGAACCCCAACATCTACGAGGCAGCTCTCGACCTCGGAGCCACTCCTTTTCAGGCACTGCGCAAGGTCATGCTGCCCGAACTCTGGCCCGGCATGCTCAGCGGCTTCATACTCTCTATCACCCTCAGTATCGACGACTTCGGAGTCACCTTCTTCACCAAAGGTAGCGGCGGACTCGACACCTTGTCAACCTTCATCTACGCCGATGCACGCAAGGGAGGACTAACACCCGAACTCCGACCGCTGTTCTCGCTTATCTTCATCACCATGCTCGTACTGCTAATCATTATCAATATACGGGCAAAAAAGAAACAATAATTTACAACTATCCGTTCACACATAATATCAATAGTAATACTCATGTTTCCTGAATATAAGAATTTCAACCTCGCCACACTTGACCGGCAGATGCTCGAGCAGTGGCAAAAAGAACATCTGTTTGAACAATCTTGCAATCAGCAAAAAGGACACCCTCAATTCGTATTCTTCGATGGTCCTCCGTCAGCCAACGGCATGCCCGGTATTCATCATGTCATGGCGCGTACCATAAAAGACACTTTCTGCCGCTACAAGACTATGCGCGGCTACCGCGTTGACCGCAAAGCCGGCTGGGACACACACGGACTGCCCGTGGAACTCGGCGTAGAGAAGAAGCTTGGTATCACCAAAGAAGATATCGGAAAGAAAATATCAGTTGATGACTATAATCGTGCTTGCCGCGAGGAGGTTATGAAATACACCCGCGAATGGGAAAGCCTCACTCTGCAGATGGGCTATTGGGTTGACCTTGAGCACCCATATATAACCTACGACAATAAGTATATCGAGACTCTTTGGTACCTTCTGAGCGAGTTGTATAAAAAGGGACTACTCTATAAGGGCTACACCATTCAGCCTTACTCGCCTATGGCTGGTACCGGCCTGAGTTCGCATGAGCTCAATCAACCGGGCTGCTACCGCGATGTCAAGGACACCACCTGCACCGCACAGTTCCGCCTGCTCAGCTCCGACCACATAGATGCACTTATCGGAGATACCAATGGCAAACCCGTCTATATACTTGCTTGGACGACCACACCTTGGACCTTACCATCGAACACCGCACTCTGCGTTGGACCTAAGATAGAATATGTGGCTGTGGAAGGTGAGAATCCTTACACCAAGCAGCAAGCAGTCTATATTCTGGCAGCAGCGCGCCTCGGAGCCTATAGCAAAGAATTAGGCGAAGAACCACGCATACTTGCACGCATAAGCGGTGACGCACTCGTCGGTTTGCACTATGAGCAACTGTTCCCATGGGTCAAGCCCGCCGCATATAACAAAGACACCAATACTCTAACCGACCGTTCCGCCGACGCATTCCGAGTTATTGCCGGCGACTATGTGACAACTGAAGATGGTACAGGTATCGTACATATAGCACCCACTTTCGGTGCCGATGACAAGCGCGTGGCAGAAGCTGCAGGCATACCCGCACTCTATATGATCAACGCCAATGGTGAGACCCGCCCCATGGTGGACCTGACCGGCAAGTACTACCTCATCTCCGACCTGCTGCCAGAGTTCGCCGAGCGCATGGTCAACCAAGAACTCTACAGCCGCTGGCAGGGTGAGTTTGTCAAAAACGCTTACAACAAGGCTAACTTCTGGCCGAACGACCGTTATGATGAACAAGCAGCACAAAAAGCAGAGAACCTCGACGTCAGACTATGCATATTCATGAAAACAGCCGGCACGGTCTTCAAAATCGAGAAGCACACTCACTCCTATCCCCACTGTTGGCGCACTGACACACCTATTGTCTATTACCCCTTGGACTCATGGTTCATTCGCGCCTCATCTGTCAAGGATGAGATGCAAGAGTTGAATCGTACCATCAACTGGCAACCCGAGTCAACCGGTACCGGACGATTTGGCAAGTGGCTCGAGAACCTCAACGACTGGAACCTGTCGCGCTCGCGCTATTGGGGTACTCCGCTGCCCATTTGGCGCACTGCCGACGGCTCGGAAGAAATATGTATAGGCTCTATAAAACAGCTGTTTGAAGAAATCGACAAGTCGGTAGCAGCAGGTCTGATGAAGCAGAACCCGTGGAGCCGTTTCCGCGTAGGCGACTATAGCAGCGACAACTACTCCACCGCCAATATCGACCTCCACCGCCCGTATATCGACCAAGTGGTGCTCTGCTCAAGCAAGGGCGAACCTATGCGCCGTGAACTCGACCTGATAGATGTCTGGTTCGACTCAGGCGCCATGCCCTACGCACAGTCGCACTACCCATTTGAGAACACCGATGCCCCTCTCACCGCTGACTTCATCTCTGAAGGCGTTGACCAGACGCGCGGCTGGTTCTATACCTTACATGCCATCCACACTATGATAGGGCACGACGTAGCTTTCCGCAACGTCATCTCTAACGGACTCGTGCTCGACAAGAACGGCGATAAGATGTCCAAACGACTCGGCAATGCCGTTGACCCATTCTCTACTATGAGTGAGTATGGTGCTGACGCGGTACGCTGGTATATGCTCACCAACGCCGCACCGTGGGATAACCTTCGATTCGACAAAGACGGAGTGGACGAGGTACGCCGCAAGTTCTTCGCGACACTCTATAATACCTATTCTTTCTTTGCTCTCTATGCCAATGTCGATCATTGGCAGCCTTCGACCGAGAGTCGCAGGTATGCCGATAGCAGTGATGAAGAACTTGACCGCTGGCTCGCTTCGCGCCTTGCCTCTTTGGTGGATTTTGTAACCACCTGCTATGAGGCCTACGAACCCACACGCGCCGGAAGAGCCATATCCGACTTCGTTCAGGACGAACTGAGCAACTGGTACGTGCGTCTCTCGCGAAAGCGTTTCTGGGGCGAGCAGAACTCACAAGGCAAATCAGCCGCCTACCAGACACTCTACGACGCCCTGACCACTGTCGCAAAACTAATGGCGCCTATCGCACCATTCTTCGCCGACAGACTCTACCGCGACCTTACCGGTGGCACCTCCGTTCACTTGTCAGACTGGCCTAAAGCTGACAAGAGCAAGCTCAATCAGGAACTCGAACAAGCCATGCGCCGTGCCGGACAGGTCACATCTACCATTTTGGCACTTCGCAAGAAGGCATCACAGCGCGTACGCCAGCCACTCAACATGGCCATCGTCCCGGCTACCGACGAGACGCTCCGCCGACAACTTACGCACATGCGGACGCTAATACAAAACGAGACCAACATCAAGCAGCTACGCCTCGTTGGCAACGACGACGAACAGTTCCAGCTTGTCAAACGCATACGTCCTAACTTCAAAGTTCTCGGTAAGAAAGTAGGCGCACAGATGAAGGCAGTGGCAGCAGAGATAGCCTCTCTGAGTCAGCAGCAGATACGCCAATTGGAAAAACAAGGGACACTTCTGCTTGAACAGACACAAGTGTCTCTCACAGCCGAGGATGTTGAGATAACCACTCAGGATATGCCCGGCTGGCTCATCGAGACCAACGACGACATTACCGTTGCCCTTGACCTGAGGATTACCGAAGAGTTGGTGGCAGAAGGCATCTCACGCGAGCTTGTCAACCGACTGCAGACACTGCGCAAGACCCGCCAACTCAACATCACCGACCGCATCAAGCTCAGCTTGCTTACCAATGCCGAGGTGGTGAAAGCGGCAGAGATGTTCCGTGACTACATATCCGCTCAGACCCTGACCACCGACTTGCAGCTCCATATCTATTCTCCCGACATGTCCACCGAAGGCTATGAGCAATTAGAACTCGACGACAACGTTCTGTTTGCCAAGTTGGATAAATGCTGAAACAGCCTATTTAGAAACTCACAATAGCTTTATGCAGTTATGAATAAGCACCTTCTATTCATAATGCTACTTTTCTCGCAGGTCGCCTTCTCACAAGTAAGCGACCTGCTTGTGTCTTCAATGGCGATAGCCAATACCTCCACTGCCCGCACCGACACGTGGACAGCCTTTCATAACCCCGCCTCACTCGTCCAAGCCACAGGTTGGCAAGTCGCTGCACAATATGAAAACCACTACCTGACAGCCGAACTCTCTACTGCTATGGTGCAAGCCGCTTATTGCAATCGCTACCTCAATATCGGGTTAGGCTATAGCTTCTTCGGCTACGACGAGTGGAACGAAATGATGGCGACTGTGAGTTTCTCCCGACGATTCGGCAGATTCTCAATAGGTCTCGCTGCCGACCTTATAGCCGTATATGCAGGGCGCGAGCGAGGCTACCGTCTGACAGCAGTACCTCAGATAGGTATCACCATCGATGCTACCGACACGTGGACAATAGGGTTTGAGACCTTCAACCCCTTTATCCAGCAACTGCCCGACGCTGCCAACAGCCGCTCGCTGCCTGCCGTCTATCGACTCGGCTCCGACTGGCGCTTCCGGCACGACATGCGCTGGGACGTAGAAGTGTCATACGATGTCAACTCCACGTTCTGCGTTGCTACAGGATATGAATGGCGTGCTATAGAACAACTCACAGCCAAAGTCGGAGTTTACTACAAGCAATACTTCGTAGCGTGCTTGGGCCTTGCTGTCCACTTTGGACATTTCACCATCGACCTTGGTGCCGAGCTGCACCCCATTCTCGGCCTCTGCCCCCAAACACGCTTAGCCGTCTGCTATTAAGAACTCACTCGTCTTGACGTCTGCATAAAAAATGGCACATCGTTTTCATAACATAGTCATTGCTTTTCTCTTAGCCTTTACCTGTGGTCTCACGGCTCGGGCAGATGTTATTTACGACGAGACGATGCTACCAATGATTATAGCAGACCTCTATCAAGAGCTTTTGGAAAACGAAGTTGACGTTGACTGCGAGCAACTTGAGGAAGACCTGCTTTCTCTCCACGACCACCCCATCAACCTCAACTCCACCTCTGCCGAAGAACTTAGCCGCCTGCCCTTCCTGAGCGATGAGCAAATCGATGCTATTCTCATGCTCGCCTACCGACGTCCGCTCATTTCTACTTATGAGCTGATGCTCGTAGAGCAACTCGAGGACTACGAGATACGCAACATGCTTCCTTTTGTCACCGTAGCTCCACCCGAAGAGCAGACTGAGATTTCTGTCGGTGATCTGTTAAGTAAGGCTCGCCACCAAATGCTCATCCGCACCGATGCGCGCAACATCGAAAACAACGGCAACGACCCCTTCTATGCCGCCATTCGCTACAAAATGCAATGTCGCGACAAGATAGAACTCGGACTTACAATAGAGCGCGACCCGCATGAGCCGTTTTATTACAAGACAAAAACCTACGGAGCTGATTTCTACGGAGGATATATGCAATTGGCAAATATCGGCAAACTGCTAAAACTCGTCATCGGAGACTATCGGGTTGGTTTCGGTGAAGGTCTCACCATGTCTAACAACTTCGCCTATAATAGCAAACTCGCCTACACCCAAAATCGCGGATTCCGTAGAGAAGGTATAAGTCGCAAGAGCTCGACTGCTGAATATAACTTCATGCGCGGCATCGCAGCTACTGCCCGCTTAGGCATAGCCGACCTGAGCCTATTCTACTCTGCCCGCAAAATCGATGGCAACAGCGAAGCAGGTAAGTTTCCTGCCATTAGTCAGACCGGCTATCACCGCACAGAACGAGAGTTGGAAGACAAACGGGCAGTATGGCAGCAAATAGTAGGTGCCAACCTGACTCTCAGACTAAAGCGACTCAGATTAGGCATCACATTTGCAGAAAACCTGCTTGGCGATACGCTCAGTCCTAAAAGCAACTATTACAACGTCAATTACTTCCGCGGAAAACGGCAAGCCAACATCGGACTAAACTATTCCTATCAGCACCACCTCGTCAGCCTATTCGGTGAGGTTGCCACTTCGCAAAACCGACACTGGGGCATTGCTGCCCTGACAGGCATCAGCCTGCACCCTGCAAGCAACATTCAGGTGGTGGCAGTACACCGTTATTACTCACCATATCAAGACAACATGCTTGCCGGCTCGCTTGGTAGCAGCTCGCGCCTGACCGACGAACACGGCATTCTGCTCGGTGCAGACCTCAAACCCGTGCTCGGACTTCAACTTACCGCATACGCAGATATCTACCGCTATTACCACCCGCATTACTCACTTCGCGCCCCTGCCAACGGCTACGACCTACTCCTGAAAGCACAATATCAGCACTCTGAACGGCAACTGTTTGGATTCCGCCTGAGAAGTAAATTCCGAGGAGGTGAATACACTCATTCCCTGCGTTTTCAAGCAAACATTTCAGTCGGTGCCTTCCGCTCGCAAACAACCGTGGAAGGCAACCTCGCGCATGGTACCGACACTCTGACCTCATACATTGCCGATGCCGCCGCCATGTCCAACCCTAAGATGACATTTGGTGCCCTGCTTGCCCAGCAAGTAGAGTATAGCTTCAGCGTTCCCGTAACGCTGCAAGTACGAGCCGAAGCGTTCTATGCGCCTAACTGGAACAACCGGTTTTACCTCTACGAAAACGACGTGCTGTATGCCATGAACATTCCTGCTCTATATGGTATCGGAACACGCTGTTTTCTGAACCTTAGATATGCGGTCAACGAGCACCTGAGCCTCTACCTGAAGGTGTCAGAGACAGTGCTGCAGCGCCGATGGCACAGTGAACACTCAGGGACTACCCTTCCTCACCAAACCGACCTGCACCTGATGGCACGAGTCAAGTGGTAAGCGAGTTAAATGGTAGGCGAGTCAAGTGGTAAGACTTTTTGCAAGTTGTGCTTTGCAAATATCCGAAAAAAAATATGGTTTGTAAAAGCATTTTGGTCTAATCGGTAAAATTACTAACTTTGCGCTGCAATCATTAAAGTGCTCATAAAAACACTAATCATATAAATCTATAGAATCATGGTAAGTTACAAAGAAATCGGCCTTGTCAACACCCGCGAGATGTTTGCTAAGGCTATCAAAGGCGGTTACGCTATTCCCGCCTTCAACTTCAACAACATGGAGCAGCTGCAAGCCATCATCAAGGCTTCGGCAGAGACCAAGTCACCCGTTATCCTTCAGGTGTCGAAAGGTGCTCGCAACTATGCCAATCAGACCCTTCTGCGCTACATGGCACAAGGTGCTGTAGAGTATGCAAAGGAACTCGGTTGGGAGAATCCTCAGATAGTGCTTCACCTTGACCATGGCGACAGCTTCGAGCTGTGCAAATCGTGCGTTGACTTCGGCTTCTCAAGCGTAATGATCGACGCTTCTTCTCTGCCTTACGAGGAGAACATCGCACTCACCCGCCGCGTTGTTGAGTATGCTCATCAGTTCGACGTTACCGTTGAGGCTGAGCTTGGCGTATTGGCAGGCGTAGAAGACGAGGTGGCATCAGAAGAGAGCCACTACACCAAACCCGAAGAGGTTATCGACTTTGCCACCCGCACAGGCTGCGACTCACTCGCTATCTCTATCGGCACCTCTCACGGAGCCTACAAGTTCAAACCCGAGCAGTGCACACGCGACCCCAAGACCGGTCGCCTCGTTCCTCCTCCATTGGCTTTCGACGTACTCGACGCCATCATGGAGAAGCTGCCCGGATTCCCCATAGTTCTGCACGGCTCTTCGTCAGTTCCGCAAGAGTATGTTGACATCATCAACGCAAACGGTGGCAAGCTGCCCGATGCAGTAGGTATCCCCGAGGAGCAGCTGCGCAAGGCTGCTAAGTCGGCTGTTTGCAAAATCAACATCGACTCTGACTCGCGTCTTGCTTTCACCGCTGCTGTTCGCAAGGTGCTTGCTGACAAACCCGCTGAGTTCGACCCGCGCAAATACTGCGGCGTAGCTCGCGATTGGATGGAGGAGCTCTATCGACATAAGATCATCAACGTGCTCGGCTCCGACGGCAAAGCTTAATTGCATGACATGTTAAATTCTTGCAAAAAAGAGATGCCTCATGGCATCTCTTTTTTGTATATTTTGGTATATCAACAATTTTTCCTACCTTTGCCGTGTCTGAAAATAATTATTCCCCGCGTTAGTTAACGCTATATACCGGCACCTATGAGAAAACCTATCGCTTTCATGAGAAAAACCCTTTTGGGAGCTCTGCTCTCGCTTTTGACGTTCCTGCCCGCTTCGGTGCAAGCCGCCAAAGTTGATCCCGTCTTCGGCGACACTATCGACCGCACTGCCGACGACTTTGTCACCGTCTCCCTCTGTATTGCCGATCCCACCGACTGGCGCGAGGACGTCCTCGGCGTTGTCGGTCACGCCTTCCTCAGGCTCCAATGTCCCGTTTTTGGATTAGACTTCTGCTTCTCATACGAAGGCGAGAGGGTCAACGACAACCTCTTGCGTTACCTCTCCGGCAATACAAAAATGGGAATGTTCGCCGTTCCTACCGGCGAATATCTGCAAGACTACAGACGCTGGAATCGCTCTGTGCATGAGTATTTCCTTGCTATTCCTGCCGATGCTGATATACGCCTTTGGGAAATCATGGATAATCACCTGACAAAAGGCATCACTCTCACACAAGACCTCAACAAATACGGCTGTGCCATTACTGCTGTCAAGTATGTAAAGAAATCGCTTGGGCAGGTGCCTATAGTCTATGCTCCTGATGAGTTTTTAGATAAGAGTACGCGACGGGAGATAGGCTACCGCTCACTCGAGAACCATCCGTGGTTACGACTGACCGGCATGATTCTGACTGACAGCCGCTACGACCGCGAATGTCCTATCGACGAGAAACTCATCATACCCGCCGATGTGGCAGAAGTCTGGCAGAAAGCCACTGTCAACGGCAAGCAGTTTGCAACCTATGCAGGCGACTTGGTATCAGGCGCCCCTCTCGACAATAGCAAGCCCTGGCTAACTCCAATGCTCGTGGCTGTGCTGATGCTTATTTTGACGCTCTTCTTTGCTTTCACCCGACTTCCTTATTGGGACTGGTGCATGCTTTCTTTACAGGCAATCTTAGGATTGGCAATTGTAGTCCTGTGGTTTATAGTAAGCAGCTTTAGCCTCTCTGCCTATTTGGTGATGATTCTGCTCAACCCCCTGCCCGCCATATTCTGGAAATGGCGGCGGTATTGGGGCATTGCCTATTCGGCTGTACTGCTTGCAGGCGTTGTAGTGCTTGCGCTGCTACCCCATGCACTCGTTGACCCTGCATTGTTAGTGCTCGCACTTTCGTACGTCATTCTGTTTGCCAAAGACACTGTTAAGTCATTCATTAGCAAACGCAAAAAAAGAATATCCTGATGAGTTCCGCTTCAAACCATACGTCTGAGCCAACAACGGCAAAGCGATTCCCGCTGTTGCCTTATTCGCAGTTGGTTTGGGAACTTATGCAAACAGAACCGCAAATATATAATTTTGCCGTCACCCTCAGGGTCAGCAAAGCGACAGCCGACCCTGAACGCCTGAAAAAGGCAATCACCTCCGCCATACGCAACCACCCTGTATTATCAATGGCTGTCGATGCCGATGGTATGCAATATTATTGCCCTTCGGACGACATTCTCAACGGACAGTTCTATTCTGTCAGATTTCAGGAAGACGACAATTTCTTTGATGTCATCATACATCATAACCGAATCTTAGGAGACAATGTAAGCGGACGGATTCTGACTGAAGATATATTCAGAGCATATCGTGGATTAGACCTCGAGCCTGACCCTTATCTTGAGTATTTAGAATGGCATGAGCAGTACAAACTGTCTGACCGATATGAGCAACAGCGACAGTGGCTTGAACAAGAGTTTTCAGTAGATTGCCCTGTTCACCCCCTGACCGACTTACCACTAAACATCAAAACGAAAGCCATTGAAGGCGTAAAAATCGAAGACTTCACTCCGCTCCGTGAGCAGTTGATAGCTATATCAGAGAAACATATCGTCTCTGTCTCTGCTATATTTTCACTTGCCGCCGCTATGGCTATCATGCAGTATAACAACACCTGTCAAGCTGCACTCACTTGGGCATACGAAGGCAGAGAACGACCTATGGAGCAACGGATATTCGGGAGTTTGCACCGCGATATACCGCTGCTAATAAACGCCGATAGCAGCAAAGACTCGCTCTTCCGACAGATACGCACGCAGATGCGACAAGGCATAGCGCACAGCTCCTATCCATATACTCTCACCAAACCGCATACCGACCGGTGGAACTACGCTGTCAACGTCATGCAAATGCCCGCCAACCAAGACCTGCTTCGCGAGGCACCATTTGAAGCGGAACTCATCATTCCTGACACCGAGAATTTAGCTTACTCACTTTTAGACATTGAGATTTACGACAAAAATCAACTTGTACTGCTTTACCGTTATAGCGCCACCCACTACTTGAAACCAAGCATCGAACGCTATACCCAGATGGTGAGAAGAAATATAGAATGGCTGATTCAGTGATTCAGGCTTTCCTGGAAAAAGAAACAATGCTGCCAAACGAATCGACTACATATCGTCTCAGATGTATGCTTGAGAGTGAGGACGAACTCAAGAAACTGATGTTGCGTTCGCTCCGGTTGGCTGCCGAGCAAAACCCCGACATCGCAACCAACCCTGTGCGCACACTTGATGACCTCTACCGCTTCTGCGAGATTTTCATTACAAGCATGCCGTGGCAGGCAGTCGAGAAATTCAGTGGAATAAAAAGCACTGAACCCTCTATCTTCCGACGCATTGATCAGTCAATTGGCTACTTTTATTACCTCTTCGACCAACCTCTCGACGAACTCAATGACAAAGGTTACATATATCCGTCAATGCAATACATACCACAAATTGCTCAATGGCTATTGCATTTCAACTCGATGTGGGGTTTGTATCTGAGTTCTGAGCACAGCTGGCGCAGAGAGTTCTTCGACGAACTGTCTGCCGACCCGCTTTTCGGCTTGCAGCACGGTTGGTACGAGTCGCCCGACAAATGGCACTCGTGGAACAACTTCTTTGCCCGCAAATTAGCATCACCCGATGTCCGCCCCATAGCCGACTCACCGTTGGTATCGCCATGCGACGGAGAACTGATGCCCTGGCTACCAATAGACGACGATGGCTACATTCCGGCAGACACAGGAAGCGGCATTCCGATAAAGACCACAACGGCTTTTAATATCAGCCCGTTAGTACCGAGCGAATACCGTGAATTTTTCAAGGGAGGCATGATGACACATGTGGTGCTTGACATGTACAACTATCACCACTTCCATAGCCCTGCCGACGGGACTCTGGTTTCAATAAATCACTTTGTTGACTATGCTGCACTCAGCGGCGGGCATATAATCTGGGATGTAGCTCAGCACCGCTATCGCTATGAACAAACGGGTGTTCTTGATTTTCAGCCACAAGTACCACGAAAAACTTATATAATCAAGACTAAGGAAGGCGATTATGTGGCTCTTATAGCAGTGAGCGTAGCACAAGTAGGAAAAATCGAGCAAGCTGAAGATATCCATATCGGCAAACAAGTAGAAAAAGGCACCGACCTCGGCCATTTCCTCTGCGGCAGCGATGTGCTCATACTAATATCTAAAGACTATATAGCATCTAAAGCTTCTAAGACCTCTAAAATATCTAAATCCACTAAATCCCCCACTCCCATCTTCATGGGTCAACCGCTATTATTATCCCCTAATTTTACTCAGAATCTTGATGATTAAAAAAAAAGTAGTACCTTTGCGGCGAAAATGTGATTTTTCCACATATATAACATCGGAAAATGTGATTTTAACGAAAAATATCTTACTGAAAATGTGATTTTGGTAGAGTATGGAATTGCTAAAAAGAAAAATAGACGCATATCTTTCACAGTGGATTAGTAACCCCAATCGGAAGCCATTAGTAGTAAAAGGAGCACGACAAGTAGGCAAAACAAAATCTATAATGGCCTTTGGGAAGGCTAATTATAAGTCTGTTATAGAGATAAACTTTGTTCTTCAGAAGAAGTTCAGGTCAATCTTTGATAATGGTTATGAGGTCGATGCTATTATTAAGAACATATCACTATTAGAACCCACATGGAAATTTATCCCCCACAATACCTTGATATTCTTTGACGAACTTCAGAAATGTCCTGATTGTGCCACCTCGCTAAAATCCTTCTGTCAAGATGGGCGATATGATGTTATTTGCTCGGGATCACTAATGGGGATTTATTACGAAGAAATAGAATCAAATGCCGTTGGCTATAAAGAGGACTATGAGATGTATTCCATGGACTTCGAAGAATTCCTGTGGGCGAAAGGATATTCTCAGCAGCACGTAGATGATCTATATCATCACATGGTTAATTTACAGCCATTTTCTCAATTGGAATTAGATACCATGACAGATATCTTTCGTGACTATATGACTATCGGCGGCATGCCGGAGGTCGTCAGAATGTATATCGAACAAGGACATTTCGAAGGTACACTCAAACTACAAAAACAATTACTAAAAGACTATGAAGAAGATATAACCAAGTATGCTTCTAATAGCGACAAGGCTAAGGTCTTGGCTATTTATAATCACATTTCTACATTCTTAGCAAAAGAAAATAAGAAATACCAAATCACAAAAATTGCCAAAGGAGCACGAAACAGAGAATATGTAGGAGCAGTAGATTGGTTGCGCCAAGCAGGCGTTGTAAATGTATGCTACTGCTTGAATAATGTAGAATTACCTCTAAAAGGCAATTATACTCCCGACAACTACAAACTATATTACCATGATACCGGTCTTCTGATAGCCTCTCTTGACGAAGAAGCACAGCAAGATCTACGGGCCAATAAGAATTTTGGGACATATAAAGGAGCCATCTATGAGAATGTGATTGGGGAAATGTTGCGTAAGTCAGGCTATGAACAACTCTATTTTTACAAACATGACAACCCTGCGATAGAGATGGATTTCTTTGTGCGCGATGCAGACTCATTGGTGCCGATTGAAGTAAAAGCCAAAGACGGAGCCACCGCTTCACTAAATAATCTCATTAAATGGGAATCGTATTCTGAAGTGAAATACGGAGTTAAGTTAGGATATAAGAATATCGGTTGGAATGGTCAGTTCTTTACCTTCCCATATTTCCTTACTTTCTTGCTGAAACGATTTTTGAAAGAAAAACAACCACTTAAAACCAACTACTAACCATGAACCGCTATGCACTTATAACCGGCGCCTCACGAGGCATCGGCAGAGCCATCGCCGTGGAACTTGCCAAAGACGGCTGCAATGTGATTATCAACTACAAAAGCAATAATGAGGCTGCACAAGAGACCCTGCGCCTTGTGCGTGAGGCAGGTTCTGATGGTGAGCTGTTGCCTTTTGATGTTTCCAAGCCTGACGAGATAAATCAGGCACTTGACAAGTGGTTTGCGGCACATCCTGATGAATATATAGATGTACTCATTAATAATGCCGGTATAGTAGCAGATGAACTCATGCTCTGGATGGAGCCGGAACAATGGCATTCAGTAATTGATGTCAACCTCAATGGTTTCTTCTACTGCACCCGCCGAGTGCTTGAAGGTATGGTTGAAAACAGGCATGGCAGGATTGTGAATATCTCGTCCATCGGAGGGCAAAAAGGAATTCCCGGCCAAACGGCTTATGCAGCGGCAAAAGCGGCACTTATAGGAGCAACACGCTCACTTTCAACAGAAGCGTCATCAAGAGGCATAACCGTTAATGCAGTGGCACCGGGGTTGATAGATACAGAAATCATAAATAAAAATGACATCTCCGACGATGTACAAAGATTTTTTGATAACATTCCCATGCAACGCCTCGGCAAACCTGAAGAAGTCGCATATTTGGTATCGTTCCTTTGCAGCGACAGAGCCAACTATATCTCAGGTCAAGTTATAGGCATCAACGGAGGGGCATTGTAGCCAAATCAAACTATTTTTTTAGCCAAATCAAACTTAAAACATATCGACTTGGCTTAATTTACACCTCTAATTTTAGCCAAATCGCACCCAAAACATATCGACTTGGCTTAATTTACACCTCTAATTTTAGCCAAATCGCACCGAAAATACATCGACTTGGCTTAATTTACACCTCTAATTTTAGCCAAATCGATAAAAAAGGAACCATAGTGGTCATTAAATTTGCGTATTTTAGAAAATGATTGTAATTTTGTGCCGTCAAAGAATCAATCACTTATGGATGTATTGTTTGGTAGAGACGACGAATGTCGCAGAATTGACAGTTTGCTTTATAGCGGCAAGGCGGAATTTATTGCTCTGTATGGCAGAAGGCGTGTAGGAAAAACTTATCTTATTGATGAGTATCTAAAAGATAAGATTGCCTTCAGAGTGTCAGGTGTGCTTTATCAAGGCACACAAGCACAAATGAGTGCCTTTCGTATTGCATTAGACAAACAAGGCTATCCTGAACCTAAAGAGCAGAAATGGATAGATTTTTTCTATGCCTTGCAGAAACTATTACAACCCAAGGTAGGAGTAAATAATCCGTGCGTAATTTTTATTGACGAATTGCCTTGTTTTGATGTTGCACGCTCAGGTTTCATCCCCGCTTTAGACCATTTTTGGAACACATGGGCTTCTAAATATCGCAACATGAAACTCATTGTGTGCGGCAGTGCCACATCATGGATGATTGATAAGTTAATCAATAACCATGGTGGATTGTACAATCGTGTAACTGCTCAGATTCATCTTCATCCGTTTACGCTCGGACAAACGGAAGAGTATTTCCGCCAGCGGAATATCAAATGGAACCGTCTGCAAATAATGCAGTTTTACATGTTCACAGGTGGAATCCCTTATTATTTAAGTTTAGTCGGGCAGCAAGACAGTGTTCCGCAGGCAATAGATAATCTTTATTTCAGACGCGATGCCCCGTTGCGAAGGGAATATGACCATCTGATGGCATCTTTATACAACTCACCTGAGCCTTATACTAAGATTATTGATGCTCTTGTCATTCGCAAACAAGGCATGAGCAGAGATGAGATTTCAAAGGCAACAGATATCCCTACAGGGGGCAGACTTACCAAAATGTTGCAAGAATTGGAAGAGTGCGATTTCATACGCTCTTATTTTACACGAGAGAAGAAAATCAAGCGGAACAACAACCTATATCAACTCAATGATATTTTTTGCTCGTTCCATTTATTCTTCAATTCAAAAGCTATCAACGATGATAAGTTTTGGGAAAACAATCTGAATACTCCAGCAATAAATACTTGGTGCGGACTTGCTTTCGAGCGTGTGGTTATGCAGCATATCGACAAAATAAAGCAAGCATTGGGCATCAATGGGATAAGTGTGAACTATTACGCATGGCGAAGCCGAACCACTGAACCTAAATCGCAAATTGACCTCATACTCGACCGTGCCGACAATATCGTCAACCTCTGCGAGATAAAATACTCATCAACAGTATATTCTATAAGCAAAGAAGAAAGCGAAAGACTATTCCGTCGCGAACAAAATTTCCTGACTGAAACTAATACCAAACAAGGAGTTCACCTAACACTTATAACCCCTTTCGGTGTCAACAAAAACTCCTATTGGACAAATGTAACATCCGAAGTGGTACTCGATGATTTATTCAAATAACTGATTACATGAAAAAAAGAAGAGTAGTAGTAACCGGAATGGGAATATGGTCGTGCATCGGGCAAGACCTTCAGACCGTCATAGAGAGCCTTCAACAAGGTCGCTCGGGTATAGGTGTGCGCGCAGAGCGCAAGCGTTATGGCTACAATTCTTTGCTAACCGGCATCGTTCCCCGCCCCGACTTAAAGCCACTACTTGACCGACGGCATCGAAACACGCTTTCCGAGGAAGCCGAATTTGCATATATGTCAACTCATGAGGCTCTGCAAAATGCCCACATAGACGAAGCATATTGTAAAGAAAACGAGATTGGAATTGTCTTTGGTAATGATACATCAACTAAAGCAGTTGTGGATTCATACCTCAAATCAGTTGAGGAAGGTAACACTATGATTCTTGGCTCCGGTATGGCTTTTCAATCTCTTACGAGTAATGTAGCAAGCAATCTTGCAAAAATATTCAGTTTTAGAGGTGCAAATTTCACAACGGCTTCGGCATGTGCATCAAGTGCGCAGGCTATTGCACTTGCCGCAATGTTTATTCAGTCGGGCGTACAAGATATTATTGTAGCAGGTGGAGCACAGGAAACCAACGACCTTTCGATGATTGCTTTCGATGGAGTAAACACTCTCTCCAAGCGTAACGATGACCCCACACATGCATCTCGTCCGTTTGATAAGCAGCGTGATGGACTTGTGCCATCAGGTGGAGCTGCCACACTTGTGCTTGAAGAATACGAACACGCAAGGCAGAGAGGCGCAAACATATTAGCAGAAGTGTTAGGTTATGGCTTTTCGCAAAACGACACACCGTTAGGGCAACCGTCTCAAGATGCCGAATATACAGCAATGCAGCGAGCATTGAAATCTGCTAACATCCTGCCTCAAGCCATCGACTATATCAATGCCCATGCAACCTCCACCATCGCCGGCGACATCGCCGAAGCCCAAGCCCTAACAAGACTATTCTGCAAGTCTAATGTTTCTAATGCCTCTAAAACATCTAATGCTTCTGATTTAGTGCAGTGTCCTAAAGCATCAACCCCTCTCATATCCTCCACCAAGTCCATGACCGGTCACGAATGTTGGATGGCAGGAGCAAGCGAGGCTGTTTATTCCATGCTTATGATGCAACACTCGTTTGTCGCACCTACCATAAATCTCGAAGACATAGATGATTCTGCCTCACAATTAAACATCGTAAGAGAGACCACTACTTCCCAAATCAACATTGCCATGAGTAATTCCTTCGGTTTCGGCGGAACCAACTGCTCTATCATTTTCAAAAAAAACTAAAGTTCCTAAGTACTCTATAGTCTCTAAAGCATCTAAAATATCTAAAGCATCTAAAATATCTAAAGCATCTAAAACCACTAAAAATATGACCAAGCAAGAAATTATCGACAAAACCAACTTGTTTCTCGTTGAAGAGTATGAGAAGCAACCGGAGCAATTGAAACCGGAAGCTCGCTTTCGTGAGGACTTAGACTTGAATAGTCTTGACTATATGGACCTTATGGTAACCGTTAAGCGTAATTTCGGCATCATGCCCGCACCGCAAGAGATGAATCTGGTGGTAACACTCGGGGATTTCTACGACTTTATAGAGCGTAAATTAAACGAACCTGACCCCAAAACCGATGAGCAACAATAATCAAAAGACTGCTTGCATAATAGGCGGTGGTATGAGTGGACTATTCACCGGTGCACTGCTTGCCAAGAACGGATACAAAGTAACCGTGCTTGAAAAAAACCATATCATCGGTGGCGGTCTACAATCCTTTCGTAGGGGTGATGCTGTGTTTAATACCGGGTTACAAGTATTTTGTGGAAATGATGAAGATTTTGCATTGTCTCATTATTTGAATTATTTGCAAATAGATAGGCAAACACTTCATTTTGTTTCCCTTGACCCAACAGCTCAGGAGGTTATATGGACGGACAAAGAACATTGTTATCGTTATACTCTTGATGCAGAATGCCATGATTGGACAAAGAAAAAGCCCCGCGATTTACGG
>CAMHGK010000010.1 GCA_946184695.1 uncultured Bacteroidales bacterium
TGGCGTAACAGAAAATCCTCGCTCAGTGGTAGTGCCTCTGAACGGCGGATCGTTCATGGCAGAGTTCGCACCGAATCAGTACAACCTCATCGTTTTGTCAGATAACGAGGTGATGGGTAGTGCTGCAGGAACCGGACTTTACGACTTCAAGTCGGAGCATCAGATTTCGGCAACAGCCAATGAAGGTTACCACTTCGTACAATGGTCAGACGAAGTGTTGGAAAACCCGCGCACTGTTGTTATCGGCGCTTCCGATTTGACTCTCAGAGCTTCGTTTGCTCCTAATAAATATGACATCTCCGTCAGCTCGTCGGATGCTGAGTTGGGTTCCGTAAGCGGTGCCGGCAGCTTCGACTACTTGTCGAGTGTTGAAATTTCCGCTACTGCTAACACCGGCTATCATTTCACTCAGTGGAGTGATGGCGTAACAGAAAATCCTCGCTCAGTGGTAGTGCCTATTGGTGGCGGATCGTTTGTGGCAGAGTTTGCACCGAATCAGTATATTGTCAGTCTAAATGTTTCTGACATAGATGCAGGTCAGGTGATAGGTGGTGGCAGTTATTTCTTTAAGTCTGAAATACAGATTCTTGCTATTCCTAACGAGGGTTATGATTTCATCAGTTGGTCCGATGGCAATGCAGAAAACCCGCGCACAGTGGTTGTAGAGGACGACTTGGAGCTGACGGCTCTGTTCCGCCTCAAGACATTCAAGGTAGAGTTCCGCGGATTGGACGGCTCTGTTCTGAGCGAGCAGGTAGTTGACTTCGGCAAGTCAGCCGTAGCACCTGAGGCACCTGAAGTAGAGGGCAAGACCTTCTCGGTTTGGGATACCGACTTCTCGAATGTCCGTGCCGACCTCGTTGTCAATGCAATTTACACTATTAACACCTACAAGGTGACGCTCAGCGCCGAGAATGGCATCATTACTGTGGCAGAAAACATAGCTCTCGATGCCGTGCCATGGGGCTCCGTGCTTACCTTGACGGCAACTGCCGACGAAGGTTACATGTTTAAGGGTTGGTCTGACGGAGTGGCTGAGTCTGAGCGTACAATAGAAGTGCGAGAGGACATCAACCTAACGGCTCTGTTTGTTCGCCTGCATACGATTACCGTTGTGTCAGATAACGAAGAAATGGGTCAGGTGACAGGTGGCGGAATATATCCGTTTGGTTCGGAAGTACAACTGATAGCAGTACCTGCTGAAGGGTATATCTTTGTTGGTTGGTCAGATGGTGCAGAGGAAAACCCGCATACAGTGACTGTTGAAGCCGATGCTACTTATATTGCGATGTTCCATCGTAATGTCCGTCAGATAACCGTTGTCAGTGCTGATGCACAAATGGGTCAGGCTTTCGGCACGGGTGTATATGAAGAAGGTTCTCAGATTGAAGTATCAGCTCAGCCTAACGAGGGCTATGAGTTCATCGGTTGGTCTGACGGCAATGCAGAAAACCCGCGCACAATGGTTGTTGAGGACGACTTGGAGCTGACGGCTCTGTTCCGCCTCAAGACTTTCAAGGTGGAGTTCCGCGGTATCGACGGCTCTGTTCTGAGCGAGCAGGTGGTTGACTTCGGCAAGTCAGCCGTAGCGCCTGAGGCACCTGAGGTAGAGGGCAAGACCTTCTCAGGTTGGGATACCGACTTCTCAGATATCCGTGCCGACCTCGTTGTCAATGCCCTTTACACTATTAACACATATAAGGTGACGATTAGTGCCGAGACAGGTGGTAGAATAAAAGTAGAGGAGGATGTTAATCTCAGCGCCGTGCCATGGGGTACCATACTGCATATCAGTGCTTACGCTATCGAGGGTTATGTATTTGCCGGTTGGCTTGATCAAGTAGAGCAGGCAGAACGTGTTATAGAAGTACGTTCTGATATTGAGCTCAGAGCATTGATCAATAGAGTATATGTTATCAATGTTCGTTCCGATAATGAGGAAATGGGTCAGGTATCAGGTGGTGGTACATTCGTTGAGGGCACTGAGGTAACCGTAGAAGCTATTGCGAACCCAAGATATGAGTTTGTTCGCTGGAACGACGGTAAGACGATGAACCCACGCATATTCCTTGCCGCTCGCGACTTGTCGTTGGTGGCTGAGTTCCAACATATCACCCATGAGGTTATCCTCAACGCCGATGCAAAGGCAGGTAGCGTAGAAGGTAGCGGAGTGTTCAACGAAGGTTCCGAGACAGAAGTATTAGCTCAGCCCAACGAGGGTTATGAGTTCATCGGTTGGTCCGACGGCAATACAGACAACCCGCGCGTAGTGGTTGTAGAGGACGACCTTGAACTGACGGCTCTGTTCCGTCTCAAGACCTTCAAGGTGGAGTTCCGCGGATTGGACGGCTCTGTTCTGAGCGAGCAGATAGTTGACTTCGGCAAGTCAGCCGTAGAACCTGAGGCACCTGAGGTAGAGGGCAAGACCTTCTCAGGTTGGGATACTGACTTCTCGAATGTCCGTGCCGATATCGTTGTCAATGCCCTTTACAGCATCAACACCTACAAGGTGACGCTCAGCGTGAAGAACGGAGTTATAGCAGTGGCTGAAAACATAGCTCTCAACGCCGTACCGTGGGGCTCAGTGCTGACACTTACTGCTCAGCCTAACGAAGGCTATGAATTCAGCAGTTGGTCAGACGGCGTGACAGAAAATCCGCGCCGCATAGAAGTGCGTGCAGACATCCGACTCACAGCTGTTATGACGAAGGTGATAAACAATTATACAGTCACCCTCGTCAGCTCTGATGAGACTATGGGACAAGTGACGGGTGGCGGTACGTTCCAAGAAGGCACTGAGATTGAGATTCTGGCAACCGCTCTCGAAGGTTATAAGTTCATTGGTTGGTCCGATGGCAATGCAGAAAACCCGCGCTCGTTGGTTGTTAGTGAAGATATGACCCTTACTGCCTTGTTTGAGAAGGAAATAAAGCAGTACACCGTCACTTTCGTAGGCTTTGGCGATGAGGTTCTCAAGACCGAGACCGTCAACGAGGGTGAGTCTGCCACAGCTCCTGAGGCGCCCGAAGTTGAAGGCTATGAGTTCAAAGGTTGGGATACCGACTTTACCAATATCCTTTCAGACATCACCGTAAGAGCTATCTATGAGCAGATAATCATTATCGACTATACCCCGCAGAACTTGCAGGTTGAAGTTCAGTATCTTGAAAACAAAGACATGCAGGTAAGCTTCTCGTGGGATAAAGTGGAGGGTGCTGTATCTTACGAGCTGCGCGTTATCCACGAAGGTGAAGAACTCATAGTCCTCAACACCGCAGGGCAGAACACCATATCTGCATTGCTATCTGAGATAGTTGCACAGACTGACAAACTCGTTGCCGGAACCTATAGTCTCGACTGGCAAGTGCGCTCCCTTGATGCCAATATGCAGCCTCTGAGCGACTGGGCACAAGGCGAAACATTCGAGGTGACAATCGAGATTCCAGAAGGCATCGAAGATTTGGAAGGTCAGAACTCGAAAGTTGATGGTGCACGCAAGGTCCTTCGTGACGGTCATGTGCTCATCCTCATGCCCGACGGCACTGTCTATGACTCGGCAGGCAGACAGGTTAAATAATGTTATAATGATGCATGTTGCATTTTGCATCATTGATTCTATATTTGCAAAGAAGAGGCGTTGTTTTGAGCAGCGTCTCTTCTTTTGCAATTGATAATCGGCTTTCGGGTTTTTCGGGATTTCGGCTTTCGGGCTTTCGGTATTTTGGGTATTTCGGTATTTCGGGGCTTTCGGGTTTTTCGAGATTTCGAGATTTCGAGATTTCGAGATTTCGAGATTTCGAGATTTCGAGATTTCGGCATTTCGGGATTTTTGGGATTTCGACTTTTGGATTTTGGCTTTTTTTTGTACCTTTGCGGTCCCTTTACGGAAATAAGGGGCTATTCAATAAAATTAAAGTATCACAAATGAAAAAAACATTTTCGTTCAGACATGTTGTTTTTCGTTTTCGCCGTTTCACTCGTAAGCGTTATGCCGCTTTTGCGAGTCTGCACAGGCTTGTGAGCATGGGTCGCGTGACGCAACGGATAAGCGACCTTGAGATGCTCAAGGCAGGACGGAAAATAGCATTGTCGGGTTTGGCAGCCGCTATGTCATGCAGTTTGTTGGCAGCTGCCGAATCCGAGACTCCGGGCGACGTAGGGCAACTCACCATTGATGAGGTATTGGTGGTTGCGGAGCGTGCGGAGTTGCAATCTCAAAACCTCAGAGTCATCCACCGTCTTTCTTCTGCTCAGATAGCGGCGCTGCCTGTCGTTGCGGTCAGCGACCTGCTGGACTATCTTCCCGGAGTAGATGCCCGCGCACGAGGCGCGGGAGGCAGTCAGACCGACATCAGTCTGCGCGGTGGAACATTCGACCAAGTTCTTATTCTTCTTAACGGTCATAATATCACTGATACACAAACCGGACATTATTCCTTCGACCTTCCTGTGGATATTGATATGATTGATCATATCGAACTGCTTACGGGCACCGGTATGAGCCAGTTTGGGCTGTCGTCATTCTCCGGTGCTATCAATATCGTCACCAAATCAGGTGTACACAGTTCTCTTCATCACAAGCCCGACTCGTGCCTTCAGTATTGGGGAGCAGCTAATTTGCAAGCCGGCAACTACGGACTTTTTCATCCCGCCCTGTCAGGCGGTATTGGTAGGCGTGGTCAGCAGGACGAAGCCTCAGAGTGGTCGGTGGCAGGTTCGGCAAGCTACAACCAATCAACGGGTTATATAAACAATACTGATTATAAAATATGTGATATATTCCTCAATGCTGCAGTCAGAAACAAAACAGGCAAATGGAATATGCAGATGGCTTCCGAGTATAAGGGAGTAGGTGCAAACAGTTTCTATTCCCTCAAATACCCTGACCAGTTTGATGCCACCAAGACGGCTTTCGCATCTTTGGACTGGGAGCAGTCGTGGAAGCGCTGGACTTTGCGCGCTGCAGCATCATACCGTGCTCACCACGACCGGTTTGAGCTTTTTCGTCAGACATGGAAGCCTGTTGAAACGCCTGACTGGTACACCAATCACAACTACCATCTTACCCAGACAACATCCGCTGCCCTGAGTCTCAAGTATGCATCAGCTATTGGTAATACGACTGCCGGCGTTGAACTGAGAAATGAAAACATTCTCTCCAACGTACTCGGTGAAGCGCGTACGAATAGTTCGGGGTCGGTTTTTGTGTATGAAAAGAACCGGCTCAATGTCAACTATTTCTTGCAGCAATCGGTGTTCTGGAATTCTTTGTCGGCGAGCGTGGGTGTCAGTGGCAACTGGAACTCGATGTTCCAAAATAACATTGCTTGGACAGCCAATCTCGCCTACGAATTGCCTTGTCGTTTGCGCTTCTATGCCAATGCCAATCAAGGCGTTCGTCTGCCTACCTTCACCGACCTCTACTACAAGAGTGCCACTCAACTTGCCAACCCCGAGCTGAAAGCTGAGCGTGCTATAACAACGGAACTTGGATTGCGATGGGCTGATGAACATTGGCAGGTGCAGGCGGCAGGATACTACCGCTGGGGACGTAATATCATAGACTGGGTGCTGATGCCTGACGATGAGCGTTGGCAATCGAAAAATCTTACCGCCGTCAATGCTGCAGGAACGGATGTGCAGGTTAGCTACAGGCTCAACCAATGGCTCCGACGAGTATCACTGAGCTACTCGTTCTGCACGGTTGACAAACGGGCAGAAGGCTTTATGTCGAAGTATGCATTAGACTACCTCAGGCATAAGTTTGTTGCGCAGGTGGACCATGGGATATGGAAGGGATTAGGAGCCTCGTGGAACCTTACATGGCAAAAGCGCGAAGGCGAATACACTAATCGCGATGGTGTGGTGGAGAGTTATAAGCCGGTGTTGCTGTTCGACTTGCGCCTGTATTGGCAGTACCGTGGTATCACCGTCTCTGCCGACGCCTGCAACCTGCTCGGCACGCGCTATTATGACTATGGCGGAATAGAACAACCCGGGCGCTCATTCCGCGCTGCGGTTAAATACGCTTTTTGATTTTTGATTTCTGATTTCTGATTGCTGATTGCTTTCGGAATTCCGAGACTTTTCGGGAGCACGAGTTGCCTAAATCCCGAAATTTCACAGTCCTTTCTCGGCGGCTATCTTCTTGACGTATGCGAGTGCAGCATCGTGTTCGTTGGGGATGATGCCGTCGAGAATGGCGTCTTTTACAGCCGATTTGAGTTCACCTACGAGCGAGCAAGGCGGCAGTGAGAATACTTGCATTATCTCGTCGCCCATGACCGGCGGTTGGAAGTTGCGTATGCGGTCGCGCTCCTCAAGTTCCACCATCTTTTGGCGTACAAGGGAGTAGTTGTCCTGATAGCGCTTCACCTTCTGCTCGTTGCGCGAGGTGATGTCGGCATTGCATAGGGTCATCAGATCGTCTATATCGTCGCCTGCCTCAAAGAGCAGTCGGCGTACAGCGGAGTCGGTGACAGTGTCCTCAACAAGGTGTATAGGGCGCATGTGCAGGTCAACCAACTTGCGCACATAGTCCAAATGCTCGTTGAGTGGCAGTTTCAGACGTTTGAAGATACTCGGTAACATCTTGGCACCGATGTAGTTGTGGTTCTTGAACGTCCAGCCTGTTCCTTCTTCCCATTGTTTGGTTCGGGGTTTGCCAATGTCATGCAGAAGTGCAGCCCAGCGAAGCCATACATTGTCGGACTCGGCTGCCACATTATCGAGTACCTTCATGGTATGCAGGAACACGTCCTTATGCCCTTTGCCTTCTCGTGTATCCACTCCTTTCAGAGCACTTAGTTCAGGGAAGATAATATCTAAAAGTCCTGACCTGTCGAGCAGTTGCCAACCACGAGACGGGCGCTCAGAGCGCATTATCTTCTGCAGTTCGTCGGCTATGCGTTCTTTAGCGATGATGCGTATGCGTTCGCGGTTGCGACTGATAGCATCGAAGGTCTCAGGCAGGATGTTGAAGTTGAGTTGTGTGGCGAAGCGAATAGCACGCATCATGCGCAAGGGGTCGTCGGAGAAGGTGATGTCGGGATCTAATGGGGTGCGAATAATACGTGCGTGCAGGTCCTCCACTCCTCCAAAGGGGTCGAGCATCTCGCCGTAGCGTTCCTTGTTGAGGCAGATGGCAAGGGCATTGATGGTGAAGTCGCGGCGGTTCTGGTCGTCCTCAAGAGTGCCGTCCTCTACTATCGGGTTGCGGCTTTCGCGGTGGTAACTCTCCTTGCGTGCCCCTACAAATTCCACTTCTATAGTTCCCTTTTTTACTTGTGCTGTGCCAAATGAGCGAAACACACTCAGATGTGTACCTTTGCCCAAACTCTGTGCAAACGCTTCGGCAAGCTTGATGCCGCTACCGACAACCACCACGTCGATATCTTTGCTCTGTCGTTCAAGCAGCAGGTCGCGCACCCAGCCGCCTATAACATAGCATTCAAGCGAGAGAGCATCAGCCCTCTCGCCTATCATCTTCAGTATCTCTTGTTGACTCATTTTCGTTTGGATTGGGTATATTCAGCGTAAAGCCACACGCTCGCACCTGCCAGCACCACGGCAAGCATAAGGAACACATACCGCTGCGGCAGAAGCAGGGTCAGCAGATAGTAAGTTACAGAGGCGAGCAGCATGAAAAGGAACGACACCTGGTTGAAATAGGCAAGCACAGTGTTGAGCAGGTCGGGCTGAACGCGGCGCTGAATCTCAGCATCAAGCGGTACCTTGAACATGCCGGCAAGTACTCCTACCAAAAACAGCAATACGCCAAAAACAATATAGTGACCGGCTTTGAGGAAGAAAATGCCTGTCAGTGCTCCCACAAGCAGCAAGCCGTACAGCGGCACGCGGCGTATCTCATCAGGGTAATGGTTGCCGAGTTTGCCGCTTATGATGCAGCCTATGGATATGCCTATTGCAGCGATGCACATCATCATTCCCGGTCCGCCTTTCTCCATACCAATCACATCCTGGCAATAGACAATGGTGCAGAGCTGGATAGTAGTGGCAAACCACCAGAAAATGCTCAGAATGTATATTACAGAGTTGAGACCTTTATACTGCAGCACCATGCGGTGGGTAGTCTTCATGTAGGCAAAGGGGTCGAGTCGGTCGCGGTGCTCTACGGGTGTCTCTTCGGCGCGAATGAGCAGTGAGGCTATCCAGCCTGCCACTGCTAAAATAAGCAGCAGGCTGCTATATACTATCGGTTGGTCGGAAAACTTATCCACCATGATTGCGGCAATGGCAGTAGCAAGAAGCATGCCGAGGAAACTCAGGCTTTCCATCCCTCCCATGCCGCGCGAGACGTTCTCAATGCCGCCAATGTCGCGTATAAGGCCGTATTTGGCAGGCGAGTACATCGAACTCTGTACGCCGATAAGGAAGATAGCAAGTATGACAAGTCCGGTGGCGAGGGGTGTGGTGTATTCGTGCTGAGCAAACAGGTTAGGGTCTTTGAGCAGAAAACCTATTATTGCAAGCATCACTATCGGAATCTCCAATATCTTGCAGACCCTAACAACTCGCTGCTTTCCATATACTTGTGCTGCACGATTAGCCAAAGGTGAGCAGAATATGTATGGCAACACCAATGCCGCACCTGTGATGCTTATCACAAGCGGTTTCCACTCCGACGATACCCAGCCGGTCACTACCAGCATGCCGAGCATCTTCTGGTAGTTGTCGTTGAGTGTGGAGAGGAAGTTAGTGGTGTAAAGGGCGTTGTACATACTTTTCTGCTGCTAACAGTGGCGGCTAATATATAACATTTTTTTGTTTTGTCTGCGGGCGAGGACGACTGCGCTCCCAAGTGTGTCTGCGGGCGAGGACGACCGCGCTCCCAAGTGTGTCTGTGGGCGAGGACGACTGCGCTCCCAAAGGGGGGTGCAAAATTAGTCAATTTTTCCGAAAGAGCCAAATGCGTCTAAGTCAATTCCTGTGTTTTGTAAGTAGCAGGCTGCCGATGAGCATGGGGAGGACGGAGTTGATAATCCAAAGCAGCAGGGTGGTGATGAGTATGGCGGGGGCATTCTGTGTGAAGTTTGAGAATATGACAATAGCCCAACTGCCACGAATGCCAATATCTGCCATCGGCACGGAAGGGGTGACGGTGATGAGCATATAATAAGCGGCAATGGCAACCAAAAGGTCGGGGATTGTAGCGGTAATGCCGCAGAAATACAGCACCAATGCAAGCTGTGTGCAGTATATTGTATATCTTAGGGCGCTGAGCAGAAGTGTATGTAGCAATTGTCCGATAGAGATGTCGGCTATTGCGCTCAGGCATCGTGCCAATCGCGGGTAAGTCTCGGGGTCGGGCATGCCGTGCCGGCTGAGTGCGCGGCAGATACAAGGCGTTAGCAGGTAAACGATAAATATCAAGAGATTCGTCAGCCATACCTGTTGACCGACAGACATTATTCTAATAGCGGCAGGCACTCCGACTATCACTTGCAGCGAACTCAGCGCAAACGACCCTACAAAACCCAATGCTACAGCTGATGCGTATAGTCCGCGAGTATCAGAGGATGTGGCTTTGTCGGTACAGCCGCTTACCGTGCTCTCTTCTTTTGTTGTGCCACAGTGCGGCGCATCGGCTCTGAACAGAGTGACGCGTGTGGGGTATTCGCCGAGTCGGGCAGGTGTGATGAAGGCACCTGCCGTTCCGGCATACACCTGCCTCAGGGCTTCCCGAAGCTTCATCGGATAGACTCCGCGAAGCAGGTAGCGCCATTTGAGCGCTTCTGCGAGTATGTTAAAGGGGAAAAGCAATACAGCAACAGCAAGAGCTGCCAACTGCTTAGCATCGGCGTTAAGAAACTGCTGAGCGAAATCAGCATAGTGGTCGTAGGTGATGAGTCGGTAGAGCAGATAGCCGTAGGCAAGTACGGCAATGATGATACTAAGAACTTGTATCAGTTGGTTTCTATTGTCAAGCTTCATAGGCTTAAAGAAGGTTATCGTGACAACCGTTCAGCACGGCGCTTGCGGAAGGTACGTGTCTTGACGTTGTTCTTGCCGGCATAGCGCTCGGGCATGTCAAGTATCTCGCCTACACCTATGAAATAGTCGATGGCGGTAGTGTCGCGCGACAGCACCACTTTGTCGTAGAGCGTGTTGTCGCTGACAAGGTAGGTCGCCACTTCCACCTTAGTGCTATCGTAGCGTATGCGCAGGTATTGTGGATGGGCGGATAGCAGGCGGTCGTCGCGATTGCTGAGTTTTGGCAGGTAGCACTTGTCGGACGAACTGACCACGTAGCTCAGAGTCTGCTGCTTGTCGCCATGCCGATGGTTGATTATGCGTCGAGCATAACTATGGTCGTGCCCGCTGATGATGATGTCCGCTTTTTTCAGTGTCTTGGCAAATGCTGCAAAAATAAGCGGGTTGTCGCGACCTAATCCGGCTGAGCGAGTGGGGTGGTGCATCACCACAGTCTTCCATAGTCCGGTGGCGGCAGTGTCGGAAAGTACGCGGTGCAACCATGCCTCAGAACGTGTGAAGTCCGGTACACGGAGCAGTCCGTCGGTGTCGAGTACGACAATGCGCATGCCGAAATAATCGACATAGTAGCTTTTGCCCAAGCCTACAAGCGGACCGTTCTTAGGATTGACAAATACTGAAGTCCAGCGGCTGTCGATGGTTTTTATTATACCCTTGAGATACTCGTGGTTGCCGGTGGCAGCCACTATGGGAAGCAAGGTGTCGGAAGGGAAGGTGGAGAAGAAGAGTTGCCAATAGTTGTCGGACGGTCGCTCTATGAGGTCGCCTGCCTGTAGCATAAACTCGGCCTCGGGGCAGCCGTTGAGCACTGAACTGAACAACTCAGAGGAATAGTCGCGCGTGGTGGCTTGTATGTCGCCTAAGGCAACAAACTCATGTACGGCTTGCTCTGCCCTGACAATCATGGTGTGCGGTGCTGAGCAGGCAGAGTCGCTGTGTGCGACGATAGTATAGGTGCCGGCTGCGAGGTTGCCAAGATGTGCATGGTAGAAGGCTGCTTTGCCTGAGCGCGAAGGGATGACCTCTCCTTCGGCTTCAATGGTGAGCGTCGTGCTGTCAGGACAAGTTATAGTAAGAAACGACGGCCGGAGTACGGTGTCGCATCGCCATGATACAACCCGCTCATGCTCACCATCTTGCCCAAAGGTAAGCATGAGGTTATGAGGTGTATTGTCAACAGTATATGGAGGTTCGGGCGGGTTGCCAAACCATGCGTTCCATCTAACAGCAACCACCACTCCGGCTGCTATTAGCAGGAGTATCATGATAGTCCGTCTAATTCTTTTTCGCAGCATGGTGTGAGTGGTGGTTACAGTTAGTTATATGTGCTTCAGAGCACTGTTAGAACGGCAGGTCGGAGTTGTCGTCTGCTGAGTTGGCTGCCACAGCATCGAAAGAGCCTGTGGTGGCAGCCTGAGAAGTAGTCGGAGCGGCTGCGGCAGCGGGAGTCGAGACGGGTTGTGCCGGTTGAGCGGTAGCCTGAGGCACAGCACCTGCTTGTACGCGCCATGCGCGAACTGAGGTGTACCAGCGGCCGTTGAACTCACGACTCTCAATGTCGAAGTTGACGGTTACAATCTCGTCTAAAACGAGCGGGTTGGCCTTGATGCGTTCCTCACCAAAGAGCTCAACGCACACCTTACGAGGGTATTGCTCCTGTGTCTCAAGGATAAACGACTGAACCGACCACGGGTTGCCCGTGCGAGTACTCGTACCTCCCTGCAAGGGGAGAATCTGAATTATTTTACCTACTAATTCCATAGATTATTATCAATTATGAATTATGAATTATCCTTTGATTGCAGCAACACCCGGAAGTACTTTTCCTTCGATAGCTTCGAGTAGTGCGCCTCCGCCGGTAGAGATGTACGATACTTTGTCAGCCATACCGAACTTGTTGATGCAAGCCACTGAGTCACCTCCGCCGATGAGCGAGTAAGCGCCGTCGGCAGTAGCCTTAGCGATAGCCTCTGCAATGGCGCGGCTGCCGTCAGTGAATTTGTCGAACTCAAACACGCCGGCAGGACCGTTCCAGAGAATGGTTTTGGCACCTTCGATAGCCTTGGCAAAAGCCTTGCGAGTCTCAGGTCCGGCATCCATGCCTTCCCAGCCTGCGGGTATCTTGTTGGCAGGTACCACTTGCGTGTTGGCATCGTTGGAGAAGTTGTCGGCTGCTACGCAGTCGGTACCAAGAACGAGGTTGACGCCCTTAGCCTTAGCCTGCTCAATGATGTCGAGAGCGAGTTGCAGTTTGTCGTCCTCGCAGATAGAATTGCCTATCTCACCTCCGAGAGCCTTAGCAAAGGTGTAAGTCATACCGCCGCAAAGGATCAGGTTATCTACCTTGTCCATAAGGTTCTCGATGATGCCTATCTTGGTGGATACTTTCGAACCGCCCATGATAGCGGTGAACGGGCGACGGATGTTGCTCAGGATGTTGTCAACAGCCTGTACTTCTTTCTCCATCAGGTAGCCCAGCATTTTGTTGTCAGCATCGAAGTAGTCGGCAATGACAGCTGTCGAGGCGTGCTTGCGGTGTGCAGTGCCGAAAGCATCGTTGACGTAGCAGTCGGCGTATGAAGCAAGGGTCTTGGCAAACTCTTTCTGCTTAGCTTTCATCTGCTTCTTGGCTTCTTCGTATTGAGAATCTTCTTTGTCGATACCTACAGGTTTGCCTTCTTCTTCAGCATAGAAACGCAGATTCTCAAGCATCAGCACCTGACCGGGTTTGAGAGCGGCAGCTGCTTCGTGAGCCTTAGCGCAGTCGGGTGCAAAGAGAACATCAACGCCGAGAGCCTTGCTAACAGCCTCGCGAATCTGACCTAACGAGAGTTTTGGATTGACCTTGCCTTTGGGCTTGCCCATGTGGCTCATGATAATCAGTGCTCCGCCGTCAGCGAGAATCTTTTTGAGTGTAGGCAGCGCGCCGCGGATACGTGTGTCGTCTGTGATTTTACCGTTTTCATCGAGTGGCACGTTGAAGTCCACACGGACAATCGCCTTCTTACCGGCGAATTTGTAGTTGTCAATTGTCATCATAGTGTATGTATATATTTGTTATTATGTTGCTGTTTTGTGCAGTCGCTTCTTACGCGAGCGACATTCATGCTATAAGCGCACAAAGTTACACATTTTTTCGAATTGTCACAAAACAAATATATATTTTTGTTTAAAAAGTGGAATTTCTTTGCTGTTTCGGAGTTATTTTGTAATTTTGTGCGCAGTATTTGACAGCATTGTAGTGCTGTATATTAGAAATAACTTAATCGATATTTAATATGGCAAACATCCCTGAAAATCTTCGTTACACTCGTGAGCATGAGTGGATTCGTGTAGAAGGCTCCGAAGCCTTCGTAGGTATTACTGACTATGCCCAATCAGAACTTGGCGAGATAGTATTCGTAGATGTTGATACTGTTGGCGAGACTATAGGTCAGGGCGAGGTGTTCGGTTCTGTCGAAGCTGTAAAGACAGTCAGCGACCTCAATATGCCCGTCACCGGCGAGGTTCTTGAGTTCAATGAAGCTCTCAATGATGCGCCCGAAAAGGTCAATAGCGATCCTTATGGCGAGGGCTGGATGGTAAGAATTACCGTCAACGACCCTGCCGAACTCGACTCGCTGCTCGATGCTGAAGGCTACAAGGCAATAATCTAAGCAGGCATTTTCAGACTGCTGGAGAGTCATTGCTTAATATAAACAAGAGTTGATTTATAGTTGATTTTATGAAAAGGTTATTTTTCTTAGGTGCCCTCTTTTTGGGCGCCCTTTCGGTTGTAGCACAGACTGCTGAGAACCCTCAGTTGCCCACCGACCCTAATGTCAGAGTAGGCAAACTCGATAACGGATTGACATACTACATCCGTCACAACGAACTACCCAAGCAGCGTGCCGAGTTCCACATAGCTCAAGCCGTAGGAGCAATTCTTGAAGAGGACCACCAGAACGGTCTGGCTCACTTCCTTGAGCACATGGCATTCAACGGTACAGAGCATTTTCATGGCAAGGGTATAATCAAATACTTTGAGTCGATAGGTGTCAACTTCGGCGGAAATATCAATGCCTACACCTCGCTTGACGAGACGGTATATCGCTTGTCGGACGTTCCTACGATTCGTGAGGGTATCATCGACTCAGCACTGCTCGTTATGCACGACTGGTCACATTCGCTCCTGTTGGAAGGCGACGAGATAGATGCCGAGCGCGGTGTGATACTCGAAGAATGGCGTACAGGTGCTTCTGCCGAGCGACGCATGTGGAAGGAACTCAACCCGAAGACCTACCCCGGCAGCCAGTATGCTAAGCGTGATGTTATCGGTGATACCGCTGTGATACTTCATTTCGACTATCAGGCTTTGCGTGATTATTATCACAAGTGGTACGGACCCGACTTGCAGGCTATAATCGTAGTTGGTGATATCGACGTTGACCAGATAGAGCAGAAGATTAAGAAACTATGGGCTGATGTGCCGGCTCGCCCAAATCGTGGTGAGCGCCCGATATACACCATCAACGACAATCAAGAGCCGATAGTGGCTATTGTCAAAGACCGCGAGGCGCAATATACCCGCGTACGAATCGACTTCAAGCAGAACCAGCTGCCTGAGCAGATGCAGAACACTGTGGCTTCATATTCGTTAGATGTAATGCAGAACCTGATAACATCTATGTTTAACACGCGTTTGGAAGAACTCACGCAGAAACCCGACGCTCCTTTCGTAGGAGCAGGGTGCACATATACCGAAATTGTTAAAAAGAAAGATGCTTTCATTGCGATTGCCGTAGCTAAAGAGGAGCAAGAGAGGAACACCCTGTCGGCGCTTATACGCGAACTTGAGAAAGTTCGCCGTTTCGGATTCAACAACTCCGAACTCGAACTTGCCAAGGCTCAGCTTCTCTCGGCCTATGAGAGTTCATACAACGAGCGTCAGGCAACGCGCAACATAAGTTTTACGCGCGAGTACATACGCAACTTCCTTGACGGCGAGCCTATTCCGGGAATAGAGTGGGAGTACGAGTTCGTCAAGCAAGTGTTGCCGCTGCTCAGCGTAGAGCAACTCAACCAGATGGTTGCTGCCTATCTGCACGATGATAATGTCATTGTCTCTATCACCGCGCCGGACAAGGGTAAGGTGGCACTGCCTGACGAGCAGGAGGTAAGGCACATGCTTGCCGACGCCAAGAATCTTGAGCTGGAAGCACCCGTAGAAGAGGTACTTGACAAGAATCTCGTTAAGAAAGCTCCTAAGAAAGGTAAGATAAAGAAGACCACTGTCAATTCGGAACTCGGCACTACCGAGTGGCTCCTTAAGAACGGTGTGCGCGTAATACTGAAACCCACCGAGTTTAAGCAGGATGAGATACTCTTGCGTGCATACTCTTTTGGCGGCATCTCCACAGAGACCGACCTGAGCCGTCTGCCGTCAGATGAAATGGCAGAGGCCGTAATAGAATATGCAGGATTAGGTGACTTCTCGCTTGTGCAACTGCAGAAAGCCCTTGCAGGCAAGAATGTGTCGGTCAGCCCTTCGGTAAACACCTACTCAGAGCAGATTAGCGGCTCGTCGTCGATACGCGACTTTGAGACCATGTTACAACTCACATATCTCTATTTCACTGCTCCGCGCAAAGATGAAGAGTCGTTCAAGACACTGATGGGTATGCTGGAAACCAATTTCAAAAACAAGGAGAGCAACCATAAGGCCATCTTCCGCGATTCAGTGGCGCTGATGACCTCAGGACACTCACCCCGTACGCTTGTTTGGAATACAGATTTGATTGGCTCTGTTGATGTAGATAAGGCATATAGCTTCTTCCGTCAGCGCTTTGCCGATGCCGCCGACTTTACTTTTGTATTTGTGGGGAATATCGACCCTGAGAATCCGCAGACCGTTCAACTCATCACTCAGTGGCTTGGAGGACTGAAGACAGGCAAGGCAAAGCGTGAGAAAGAGAACTTCCGCGATGACGGTGTGCGCGTATCTAAGGGTATTCAACGCAACTATTTCGACCGCAAGATGCAGATTCATACTGCCACCAACCGTATTCAATATACTTCCTACGATATACCTTACAATCTCGACAACGACCTCAATATGGAGATGATAGGTCGCATACTCTCAACCCGCTATCTCGAGTCTATTCGCGAGCGTGAGGGTGGCTCATACGGCGTAGGTTGTGCAGGTTACTGCTCACGCCTGCCGGTGAGCGAGGCAGTACTGATCATGCAGTTTGATACAGACCCGCAGAAGCAAGACCGACTGTTGCAAATCATACATGAGGAGGTGAAGACCATTCTCGACAACGGACCGTTGGCAGAAGACCTGCAAAAGGAGAAAGAGTCGATGCTCAAAGACTTCCAAGAAGATCTTGATAAGAACAACTATTGGTGCTCGACCATTCTGCCCGAGTATTACCGTTACGGGGTGGATTATGTCAAGGACTACGAAGCCGCAGTCCGCAGAATAACAGCCGAGACGGTACAGCAAACTTTGAAGAAACTCGTCGAATCAGGAAATATGTTCGAGGTGGTAATGCTGCCGGCCGAATAAGATTGATTATGCAGTCTGCCTAATAAATGAGGCTGTCTGATTTCTAAATGTCAGGCAGCCTCTTTTGTGTGCGGTCGGATGAGAACGGAGGTAATTATCTATTAGCTATGTTAACTTATCAATTGCTGTTCAAATCTTTTGATGTCGATGCCGTCGAAGGTGCCGGACGACATCATCAGAAGTGCTGAGTTGTCATAACTGAGCAAGCTGAGAGCTGCCTGAAGCTCATGGCTGTCGGTAAAGACTCTTACGTTGTCTGTGCCAAAGGCCAAACGGACATCTTCAGCTGACAGTGGAGTGAGTTTCTTGTGTTCTATCACTTTTGGATTGAAATATACGAAAGCTACATCGGCTTTTGCCATAGTGTCTTTATATTGTGGCAGAAAACGGGCGTCGAGCGAGGAGAAGGTGTGCAGTTCCATGCATGCTATGAGCCTTTTCTTTGGATACTGCTCGCGTACGGCATTGATTGTGGCACGCAGTTTAGATGGTGCATGAGCGAAATCCTTGTAGGCAACGGCGCATCGGTCTTTGTTTTCTGCTACAAACTCCAGACGGTTGTCGGCGCCATGAAACGATGAGATGGCTTCGAAGAACTGCTCGTCAGTTACGCCTATCCGGGTTAGTGCCAAGCGTGCTGCCGTCATGTTCTGCAGGTTGTGCTGACCGAAAATCTTCAGTCGGTGTCCTCCGACCTCCCATACCCCGTCAGATATAGTATATTTCGGTGTGTTATATGGCAGTAGTCGAATGTCGGCTCTGGCTGCCTCGGCAATAGTTTTCAGGGTCTCGTCGCCGTCGTAATAGACAAATGTGCCATTTGGTTCTATCAGTTCCACAAACCTGCGGAATGTGCCAACATATTGCTCGAAGGTAGGAAATACATTGATGTGGTCCCATTCAATGCCGGTCAGTATGGCGATGTCAGGTTTGTAAAGGTGGAATTTTGAGCGGTGGTCGAGGGCTGATGTGAGATATTCGTCTCCCTCGAACACTGCCACTTTTGCGGTGTCGGTTAGGCGTACCATGTTGTCGAACCCTTCAATCTGCGCACCTACCATGTAGTCGGCTTCTATGTTGATCAGACGCAGAACGTGCAGAATCATAGCGGTGGTAGTGGTTTTGCCATGCGAGCCGCCAACGACGATTCTGGTCTTGTCGCGGGTCTGCTCGTAGAGGTATTCAGGAAACGAGTAGATCTTAAGTCCGAGTTCTCTGGCTCTGAGGAGTTCCGGATTATCTTCGCGTGCATGCATGCCGAGTATGATAGCGTCAAGTTCGCGTGTTATGCGCTCAGGATGCCAGCCCATCTGAGCGGGTAGTAGTCCGTGTTGCTCTAAGTGAGTGCGTGCAGGGTCGAAGATTTCGTCATCTGAACCTGTTACTTGGTAGCCTTGCTTTTGGCTTACCGCTATTGCGAGGTTGTGCATTGCTGCACCGCCTATTGCTATGAAATGGATATTCATGGTTGTTGATATGTATGTTTCTTATCTGACGGCTGCAAAGTTACAAAAATTGTCGGATGTGTGAAAATAAAACAAACGAGGACGCTTTGGCGACCTCGTTTGCCTTTATAATGAAAACAACGAATTAGTCTTTTCGTAGTTAAGCAAATCAGTACGATGTACGTTGCGTTGCGCTATATGAGATTCTGAGTGCGTAAGCACGGCGCAAGGCTTGCTTGATATCAGAAATCACCCCCATTCGTGTATCTTTGTCTGCCTTGATGGAGACAATCATACGTCCCTGGTCTGACTCTGCCATCGCTGAACGCTCGTTTACTATATAGTTTTCTATTTCGCCTACCTCTGCGAAGGCATCATCTAACTGAACACGAGTCTCGGCACCATACTGCTTGCGATAGTCGTCTGTAGGAGTACCCACGTAGATATACCTGACAAGTGACTTCTGCTCAAGTTTGGTAAGCTCGGTGGCTTGTGCGTTGTGAATGTTGACCTTCAACGACACTTCCTTCATGGAGGTAACGGTCATAAAGAAGAACAATAGCATGAAGATGATATCCGGAAGCGATGATGTGTTCAGCGCCGGCATCTCACGTTTTTCGTTTCTGCGTATCTTTGCCATAGTTATTTCCCTCCATAGTTTTTAGGTTCAGCCTCAGATATGCGTTGAGAATAAACCTTCTGTACTAATTTCTGGACTTCTTCGGGCAACTCGGAGTATGAGCGGTGGAAACGCTTCTGAGAGTATTCTTCACGAAGTTCGTTGTAGGCTGCCACAAGTTCATTCTGCACGTCCAGGTAGGCCTGATACTGCGTATCGACATCGTTTTGCACAGAGATGACGTGGTCTTTGGTATATTTGACTTCGCCCAAACCCGGTATTACTTCAGTGAACACGACGGGCAGGTTGGGGTCTTCGTTCTCGTTGGCGATAAACTCCTTAGCTTTTGCTTTGAGTTGTTTGACGCTCATCTCTTGTCCTTGCACGAGCAGTTGGTTATAGGAGTTGATTTTCACGACAAACAAGTTACGCTTGTTAATCTTCATGTCGTCCACTTTCTGGTCTGGCGGAACGGGTGCCGGAAGTCGGCGGGAGAGACCCGAGTTGACGTCCATCGAAGTGGTCACAAGGAAGAATATAAGCAGAAGAAAGGATATATCCGCCATTGACGAAGCATTTATCTGCGGAACTTTCTTAGCCATGTCTGTTAGTTTTTAGTTCGTTAATAGAAATAATGTGAGTTATTTCTTGTTGCGTGTGTAGATATATCCCCAGCAGATAGCAACTACTACGCCTACCAAAAGCAGGTAGGTGAAATAGAGCATTGCGTCGGTGAGCTGAGCCATTGCTCCCTCGTTGTCGGTACCTTCATAACCGATGATGTCGATTTTCTCAGGGCTGCCTACAAACCAGCAAATTAGTGCTACAAGTACGAACAGGCAGATGATGGCGAGCGATTTGAGAGCGCCTTTGCGGTCAACTTTGAAGCGGTTGATGAAAGTTTTGCAAACGACAACTATGGTAACGCAAAGCGTGAGGAAAAGCAATATGTAGTTCCAATTGAGAAACAGGTCGGTGAAGCGCGGGATATTGAGAGCATCGCCTGCAACATCGAGTGTTCCTGCCGAACCACCATAATAGAACAGCACGGAGATAGCGATACCTATAGCAAGTAGCACATACAGCGTGATCTGTGGCAGTAATGCATATTTATCTTTCATAATTTTTAATTTTAATAAGGTTATTTACGGAATTCTGTAGTCGTTCTCCCGACTTGCAAATATATTCCGATACTTATTTTTTAGCTTGCTTTGCGTTGTAGTCAACGATGATATCCATCAGGCTGATAGAGCTGTCTTCCATCTCATTAACCAGACCCTCGATAAGGCTGAGGATGTAGTTGTAGAAGATTTGGAGCACGATAGCGATGATAAGACCGAGCAGTGTGGTCAGAAGGGCAACCTTGATACCGCCTGCAACAACGGTAGCGGAGATGTCACCTACTTGCTGTATCTTATCGAATGCCTGAATCATACCAATGATGGTTCCCAAGAATCCGAGTGAAGGAGCGATAGAGATAAACAATGTAATCCAGCTCAAGTTTTTCTCAAGCAGACCCAGTTGCACTCCACCATACGATGAAACGGTCTTCTCTACTACCTCAACGCCCTCGTCATAGCGGCTCAGACCCTGATAGAATATGCTGGCTACAGGTCCGCGAGTGTTGCGGCAAACGTCCAATGCTTTTTCAACACCGCCCTCATTGAGTGCCTTTTCTATGTTAGCAAGAAGTGCTTTTGTATTGGTTTTTGCAAGGCTCAGATAAATGATACGCTCGATGCAAAGAGCCAAACCGAATACCAAGCAGAGCAGTGTTGCAGCCATGAAGCCTGCACCACCTTCAATGAATTTTGTCTTGAGAGTTTTGTGAAGGGCTTTGACGCCACCTTCTTCTTCTGCTGTGGCAGCTTCTACTGCGGGAGCTGCAGCTTCGTCAGCTGCAGGAGCTGCTACTTCATTGGCTGCGGGAGCAGCTACTTGTTCTGTTGCCTCGGCAGCATTTTCTTCTGCTGTGTCTTGAGCCATTGCTACAACACTTCCAAATGAAAGCATTGCAAATACCGTAAGGGTTGCAAATAGTTTTTTCATTTTCTTTGAATTTATTAGTGTTAATAATTATAATCGTTTTTAGAGCGCTTTGCTTATTTTTCTTTGCTCAGAGACGGGGATTACTCCGCTGCGCTCCGTTATCCCCACAAGCTGCCGCTGGCACCTTGTTCAAAGAAAAATAATCTTCGCTACTTTGAGCAAGCTCAGTAGCTTTGCTTATTTTTCTTTGCTCAGAGACGGGGATTACTCCGCTGCGCTCCGTTATCCCCACAAGCTGCCGCTGGCACCTTGTTCAAAGTAAAATTAACTTATCGCACTATGTGCAAGCACCTGTGCTCAATTTTAATTTTTCTTTGCGGAGAGACGGGGATTCGAACCCCGGAAACCCTTTTGAGGTTTACACGCTTTCCAGGCGTGCCTCTTCAACCACTCGAGCATCTCTCCTTGTTCGGCTGACCGAATTAGTCCTATTATTATGTGCAGACAGGGTAATTGGCTGATATACACAACAAACTGCTTATCTGCTTCGATTTCGCAGACGTCAGGTTATTCCTACCCGTGCAAAATCGGCGGTAAAATTACAAAAAAAAATCGAACCGCGAATAATTTTAATGCAAAAAAGTTATTTTTTTTAATTTTTGTAGTGTTTTTACTTGCAATGTTCAGTTAGAACTTGTTTTAATAATCGCTACCATCCACTTGTAGTGATGGGGCTGTGAGGAAGCGTTGTCAGCTTTGTGCTGACATGATTCATTCTAAAAGCGAATTGTGCTATAAAAGATTCTTGAATAATGTGTTGTGTATAAATATGTTAGCTGCGTGCCACGGGTTCTTCACCCAATAATGACAGGAAGGTGACAGGAATGAAATGCCTTTAACGCAATGAATAACAGGCCAATACACGTGTTTTTTTTTTAATCGTTTAGGCGGAATAGTCGTTTGGCGTTGCTATCGGTTTGCTGTTCAATGGTTTGCTTGCTTACTTGGTAGGCTTGTGCCAAGCGCTCTATTACGTAGTCGATGTAGCGTGGTTCGTTGGTCTGACCGCGGTATGGCACGGGTGCCATATAGGGGCAGTCGGTTTCCAAAACGAGTCGTTCGAGCGGCACTTTGTCGAAGCGTTCGGAGTGTGTGAGGGTGTCGGCGAGTCGGCTATTCTTGAATGTTATTACGCCTCCGATGCCGAAATAAAACCCCATGTTGATAATTCTCTCAGCCGTTTCTCTACTGCCTGAGAAGCAGTGCATAACACCCTGAAGTCCGCGTTTGGCATACTGCTCAAGCAGGCTGATGCAGTCGTCGGTAGAGTCGCGCGTGTGAATCATCACAGGAAGTGATAGTTCAAGTGCCCAGTCCAACTGGCTGCGCAGCGCCAGCAGTTGCTCCTTTTTATATTCTACCGAGAAATGATAGTCGAGTCCGATTTCTCCCACAGCCACTATGGGGCGGCTGTTGCCGGTACTATCAATGATATGCCGATAGTAGCTTTTTATTTGGGAAATTTGTTCCTGCCAATCTTCGCGGACATCCTCCGGATGTAGTCCGAAAGCCGGTAGTGCATAGCCGTCGAGCGTGCTGCATAGTTGATATACACTGCGGCACGATGCAGCATTGGTAGCGGGGACGAGGATGCGGCTCACTCTGCCTGAGCGCTGTCTGTCGATAAATTCGCTGAAGTCCTGTGAGTATGCTTCGTCGTCGATATGCGCATGTGTGTCAATCATAATGATTTTGTTGGCGTGGTGTTGGGAAACTATGATTGTGGCGAGAGCAGGGAGCTGTCGCCGTAGCTGAGGAAGCGGAAGTCGTGCGAAAGTGCGTAGTTGTAGATGTCGCGCCATTGTTCTCCGACGAAAGCTGAGACGAGCAGCAGTAGTGTGCTCTTGGGTTGATGGAAGTTAGTTATCATCCGGCATACGATGCGGAAGGTGTAGCCCGGACGTATCATTATCTGGGTAGAGGCGTGCAGAGTCTGCTGCCCGGTGGCATCTAAATAGTCGAGGATAGCTTGAAGTGCGTCTCTGACGGGCAGAGAGTGCTCTGTTTGGTATGGCTCGAACTGCCCGACGCTGAAAGCGGCATTGAGCTCCTCGGAGTGGGGGTAGGTGTTGTCGGCTGCCGAGAGCTTTTGGAGTTTCTCTCCTATGAAATATAGGCTTTCGAGGGTGCGAACGGAGGTGGTACCGACAGCCACTACGTGCCCGAGATTGGCGAGTACGTCGGCTATTGCCTTGCGTGGCACGGCTATTATCTCGGTGTGCATTACGTGGAGATTGGCATCCTCAGTCTTGACGGGTTGGAAAGTACCTGCCCCCACATGCAGTGTGAGCTCGGTAGTGCGGATTCCTTTCTCGCGTAGCGAGGAGAGTACGGATTGGGTGAAGTGCAGTCCGGCGGTAGGTGCTGCCACAGACCCCTTGATTTTAGAATAGACCGTTTGGTAGGTGGTCTTGTCGGACTCCTCGGTCTGGCGGTTGAGGTAGGGGGGGATGGGCAGTTCGCCTGCTTTGTCCAAGAGAGCAGCAAACGACAAGTCGCTCCGGTCCCATGAGAAACGCACCCGCGAGGTGTTGCCAGAGGTGGAGAGCAACTGTGCGCTCAGGCAGGTATCTGCGACAGGTAGTTGGAGTGTCTTGCCTTTCCATTTCTTGAGGTTGCCAATCATGCATTTCCACTCGACGGGTTGCGTCGAGGAGAGGTTGAGTTGGTAGTCGGAAGGTGAAAGCGGTTCTAAACAAAAGACCTCAATGCGTGCGCCCGTTTGCTTATGGAATACAAGGCGGGCGGGAATGACGCGGGTGTTGTTATAGACCAGAAGCGAATCGTGCGACAGGTGCTGTGCGATATTGCAGAATATATCTTCGCTGATATGGCCGTTTGCGAACAGAAGAAGTTTGCTGTGGTCGCGCTCGGCAAGCGGGTATTTGGCGATACGGTCGTCGGTGAGCGGGTAGTCGTAGTCAGATATGGAAAGCACGGTGGTGGATTTTTTTATTTTTTAATGGTGAGATTTTTTAATGGTGAGATTTTTTATTTTCTAATGTAGCAAGGCTTCGGCGATTTTTAGATCGACGGGGAGAGTTATCTTTATGTTGCTCCGCTCACCTTTGGTAAAATGTAGATGGTAACCGGCACGCTCGAACACTGTGGCGTCGTCGGTGAAAGGTTGTGGTGAGGGAGTTTGTTGTGTTTGCATGATTGCAGTAGTGCTGTTGTCGGCATCGGCTTGCTTAGTTATCATACAGAAGTCGTAGGCCTCTTTTATTTTAGCGGCGAGGAAAGTCTGTGGTGTTTGTACGAGGGTATATCTGCTGCGCTCGACGGCATGTCCGTCGCAGCGGATGCTGTCGGTACAATCCACAGCAGGTATGGCAGAGCCGTATTGCTGTGCTTCAGAGAAGCAGCGGTCGATGAGTTGGCGGCTCGCTAAAGGTCTGACGCCGTCGTGTATAGCCACTACGGCATCGTCGGGTACGTGACTGAGTCCGCAGAGCACGGAGTCGGTTCGTGTGTCGCCGCCTGCCACCACTTGGTGTTCTACCTGACAGCCGTATGCCCGGCATAGCCCGCGCCAGTACTGAATCTGCTCGGCGGGCAGCACAAGCACTATCCGGCAGCCGCTGAATTTCTGCAAGGTGTGCATAAGAACGGGTTTGCCGTCAAGCAGCATGAACTGCTTGGGCACATCACCGCCCATGCGCGTGCCGCTCCCGCCTGCTACTATCACCGCCCACTTTTCCATGACTTATGGTCGCCTTTGAAAAGTTCGTATTTATTGAACTGACATTCTATGTCGCCGTTGAGCAGAGAGATGCGCTTTGAGGGCTTGAGTCCGATATGCTTCAGAGCGTCCTCATTCGATGATATAACCCATGCCGTTGAGCCTGCGAACTTATGCTTGAGCATGGCTCCGAGGTCGTCGTATAGTTGGAAGATATTATTGCTCTCTATGCGTTCGCCGTAGGGTGGGTTGGTCAGCAGCAGGCATTTGTGTTCGGCAGCAGGTAGTTCTTGCAGACGAATCTGCCGGAGCGAGATGTATTTTTGCAGTCCTGCCTGCTGGATGTTCTTCTCTGCTACTCGTACTGCGTAGAACGAGGCATCGGAGCCGTAGATGTGGTGCTCAAACGGGCGTTCTTCGGAGTCGTCGTTATAGAGTTGCTCAAACAGCTCGCTATCGAAGTCCAACCAGTGTTCAAAGGCGAAATCCTGCCGGTAGATACCGGGTGGTATGTTGAGCGCTATCATGGCAGCCTCGATGAGTAGGGTGCCGCTGCCGCACATAGGGTCGCAGAAGTCCGACTGTCCTTTCCAACCTGCCATTAGCAGCATACCGGCAGCAAGAGCTTCGTTGAGCGGTGCCGTGGTCTGTGCATCACGCCAGCCGCGCTTATGGAGCGACTCGCCTGACGAGTCGAGCGAGACTGTTACTTTGTCGTTGGCAATATGTACATTGATATAGAGGTCGGGTTCTGTCACCTTGACTGACGGTCGCTTGCCTTGCTTCTCGGTGAAGCGGTCGGCTATAGCGTCTTTGGTGCGGTAGGTGACGTATTTGGAATGGCGGAAAGTGTCTGAAAAGACGGTAGAGTCGATAGCAAAACTCATCTCGGTAGTCAGATATTGCTCCCACTCTATCTGTTTGACCTTTTCGTAAACCTCATCGGCATCTTTTGCGCGGAAAGTGGCAATAGGCATAAGCACACGTGAGGCTGTTCTGAGCCATAGGTTGGCTTTGTAGAGCAGCTGTTTGTCGCCCGTGAAGCTCACTGCCCGTCGTTCTGTCTGTATGTCGTTGGCGCCAAGTGCTGTCAGCTCGGCTGCCAGCACCTGCTCTAATCCTTTGAATGTTTTAGCGATAAGTTTCATTTGGTGTTAGTTTTGAGAAATGGCGTTATGGTTTATTGTGCACATTGTTCTATTATTTTTTTGAGCCAATTCCAAGTCTTCAGGGTAGAGCTGATAGATAGTTGTTCGGTAGGTGAGTGAACTCCCATCATCTGCGGGCCAATGGAAATCATGTCAAGGTAGGGATATTTGGTGAGGAAGAGACCACATTCGAGTCCGGCGTGTATAGCCTTGACCTCTGCCTTGGTGCCTGTGAGTTGGTGGTAGGTTTGGCTTGCCACATTCAAGAGTTCGGAGTTGACGTTGGGTTTCCAGCCCGGGTAGCCGTCACCATGTGTCACTTCGGCTCCGCTGAGTCGGAGTGCGCACTCCACCATGTTCTTGAGGTTGTGCTTTTGGCTCTCGACGCTGGAGCGTTGCGAGGTGTTAATTTCAATGTAGTCGCCCTGTTCGTCGTTTTTCATCTTGACGGAGGCGAGGTTGGTGGATGTCTCGACCAGTCCGGGCATGTCTTTCGACATGGCATATACGCCGTGAGGGCAGGCGTAGAGTGAGAGAAGCAGACGCTCGGAGACCATCTTAGGAAGCAGAGTAGCAGGGGCGTCGGCTGATTCAAGACTGAGCACCATGTCTTTCTCTACTTCGCTAAACTCGTTTTCTATCTCCGCTGCAAACATGTTGAATTCCACGCGTAGTTGCTCTTTGTAGTCCATAGGTACGAGCACTACGGCCTGAGCTTCGCGTGCGATGGCGTTTCTGAGGTTGCCGCCGCTGATAGATGCTATGCGCAGGTCGGTCTGCTTGCTGACCTTAAACAAGAAGCGAACCAGCACCTTGTTGGCGTTAGCGCGGCCCTTGTTGATATCGTCGCCTGAGTGTCCGCCGAGCAGTCCTGTTACTTTGATATGTGCGGCAAAGAGGTTGCCGTTGGCTGGTTCGGGCGTGTAGCGGAGTTTGGCGAGCGTGTCGATACCTCCTGCACAGCCGATGAATATCTGCCCGTCGTCTTCCGAGTCGAGGTTGATGAGTCGCTTGCAGGTGAGCATACCTTCGCCGAGGTTGAAGGCTCCGGTCAGACCTGTCTCTTCGTCCACTGTGAATAGCGCTTCGAGGGCGGGATGGCGCAGGGTCTTGCTTGTCAGTGCTGCAAGTGCCATAGCCATGCCTATGCCGTCGTCACCTCCGAGGGTGGTGCCGCGTGCTTTGATGAAGTCGCCGTCGATATAGGTCTCGATACCTTCTGTCAGGAAGTCATGAGCGACGTCGTTGTTCTTCTCGCATACCATGTCCATGTGGGCTTGGAGGATGATGCCTTCGCTTTGCTCGCAGCCTTTGGTGGCGGGCACTCGCATTACCACATTACCGGCGTTGTCGGTTTGGCACTCTATTTGGTGCTTGGCGGCGAAGTCTAAGAGCCATTGACGTATCTGCTGCTCGTGTTTTGACGGACGAGGAACGCGTGTGATTTCGTGGAAGATGGAGAACACTTCCTTAGGTTCAAGTGTAAGCATATTTTAAGAATTTTGATTATTCAGTTTTTTTAGACCGCTTCGCTGCTTTAGAGGCTTTAGAGCGCTTCGCTGTTTTAGAGGTTAGACGGCGAGCGCTATCCGCATGGTCAATTATCAATTGTGCATTGTCATCTCACCCTGAGTTTCTGTCCGACACGCAGTACGGCGTTGGACTTGATGCCGTTGAGTTGGCAGATTTTGGTGACGGAGGTGCCGTGTCGTTTGGCGAGCACTGACAGGTTGTCGCCTTTCTTGACAGTTATGTATTTGGCTGCCTTGAGTGCTTTCAGTTCGGCATTGTGTGAGTAGGTATGTTTCCTTGTTATCAGGTAGGTAGTGTCTTTCGGCGCGAAGGTGAGGTAGTTGATGGCCTTCTCTGTGTTGAAAGCATTGCCTAAGTATCGCATTTCAAAGTGCAGGTGCGGACCGGAGGAGCGTCCTGTGTTGCCTCCGAGGGCTATTACCTCTCCTGCAGCTACGCGCTCGTTGGGTTCCACGATGATCTGCGAGAGGTGTCCATAGACGGTCTCTAATCCGTTGGTATGACGGATAACGACGTAGTTGCCGTAGCCGCGAGGGTCGTAGTCGCATATACGCACTTGTCCGTCGAAGGCTGAGCGTATGGTGTCGCCCACACGCAGGCGGATGTCGGTGCCGTAGTGGTAGCGCGACTTGCGCATGCCGAAGTGGGATGTTATCTGACCCTTGACAGGCATAACGAAGTCGTCCATGTCAACCATTACGGAGTCGGGCATGCTGTCGATAGGTATCTTGTAGGGGTTGACCCAGTTGTGCGTCCAAGTGTAGCCATAGACCGAGTCACAAGGGTGCTCACCCTCATCAGTACCGAGGTCTTTGAATAGACGTTTGTAGGTGTTGATCATGTCCGTCGAAGCTACAGTGACGTATTTGGGCAGTATGCCGACGTTGCCGATGACAAAGAGTGTGTCGTTGCGATAAACGAACTGTAGCGATGCCTGAGAATCATCTACGGTGATAGATTCTGATGCGTCAAGCGTATCATTGACAGAACTGATTCTGATATCGGATGAGTTTTCTACAAGTGCGATTGAATCGAATGAAAAAGATTCAGAAGTTGGTTGCTGTGCCTGAATAAAAGAAATAGAGCAAGAAGCTACGATGGCACAACAAAGCAGGATTGTTTTTCTCATAGTTTGGATTAGGGTAGGCTGTATGGCAACAATCATTATGATTGTTGCTCTGTTGATTTTGTAATAAGAAGTGGAGCTGGAGGGAGTCGAACCCTCGTCCAAACACGGAACACCTGTGCTTTCTACATGCTTATCTTCGCCTTCGTTTTCGTGCCTGAGCAAGACCGAAGCCACCAACCCAGACCTTAGTCGCTAAACTGTCGCTTGCCTGTCGCGACGCGGGCAAGCTATCTCCGATACTACTGCACCGCCGTGTCCTCAGCCTCGGAGAGAGGGCTTTGGGGCGATGTCCCGTTCATCTGCCTTGCAGACGAATAAGCAAGCTTACTATACTTCGGCTTAAGCTGCGAGAGCGTAAGAAGTTTCGCCAATTAATTTGTCCATAGCCAAGTTTTACGAGCGTCGCCATGAGTGCTCGGCATGCTTACACAACCATTCTACATGCTGTCGAAACCAAACAGCCCCGGATGTGTTTTTTATTTCTTATTTTTTATTTCTTATTTTTTATTTCTTATTTCTTATTTCTTATTTCTTATTTCTTATTTCTTATTTCTTATTT
>CAMHGK010000011.1 GCA_946184695.1 uncultured Bacteroidales bacterium
CTCCACCAAACTTGGCTGCTTGCTCGTGAGGAATTGTACCGTTCAGCACGGGCACTTGTACGAGGTTCTTCTTAGCTGACTCGGTGCCTTTAGCGATGGCAGCGGTGACTTCACCTGCCTTGCCAAGACCCCAACCAACTATACCGTTTTCATTACCTACTACAACAATGGCAGCAAATGTGAATGTACGACCGCCTTTTGTAACCTTTGTTACGCGGTTGACAGCTACCAGACGCTCTTTCAGTTCGAGATCGTTTGTTGATTTAACTCTATTCATATTCTTGCCTTTGTTTAGAAGTTAAGACCGGCCTCGCGTGCCGAATCTGCCAATTGTTTTACACGACCATGATAGAGGTAGCCGTTGCGGTCGAATACCACCGACTCCACTCCGGCCTTCTTGGCTGCCTCGGCAATCAGCTTGCCTACTACGGCGGCCTTCTCGGTCTTGGTCATTTTGTCCTTGATGCTGAGCGATGAAGCCGATGCCAAGGTGACACCCTTGCTGTCATCGATTACCTGTGCGTAAATCTGGCTGTTGCTGCGGAATACGCTAAGACGTGGGCAACTTGCTGTACCCGCCACCTTGGTGCGGATATGTGCCTTTATTTTCAGTCTTCTTTCAATTTTCTTTGTCATAACCTTAGTGTTTTAATTATTTACCGGCAGACTTACCAGCCTTACGACGAACCACTTCACCCTGGAAGCGAATACCTTTACCTTTGTAGGGTTCAGGTTTGCGGAAAGAGCGAATCTTTGCACAAATCTGACCGAGCAGTTGCTTATCAGCGCTCTTGAGGATAATCTGAGGATTCTGGTTACGCTCCGACTTGGTCTCAACCTTGACTTCTGCAGGAAGTTGCAGATAAATCGGGTGAGTATAACCGAGAGCGAAGTTGAGTATCTGACCCTGGTTCTCTACACGGTAACCTACACCTACGAGTTCAAGAGTTGCGGTGTAACCTTCAGAAACACCCTTGACCATGTTATGAATAAGAGCACGATAAAGACCATGCTTCGCGCGACTCTCTTTCTCATCGTTCGGACGCTTTACGTGCAGCACTGCACCGTCCAACTCAACTGAGATTAGCGGGTCGATTGCCTGAGTGAGTTCTCCCTGAGGACCCTTAACTGTTACAACATTGTTGTCGATTGTTACCTTTACGCCTGCAGGAATTTCTATTGGTAATTTTCCAATTCTTGACATAACTGTTCCTCCTTACATTAATAAACATAACAAATAACCTCTCCACCAAGCTTCAAGCCGGCAGCTTCCTTGTCTGTCATCACACCTTTCGATGTAGAAAGGATTGCGATACCAAGACCGTTCAGTACGCGGGGCATCTCACGATAGCCTACATAGCGGCGAAGACCGGGGGTGGATACACGTTGCAACTTCTTTATCGCACTCACTTTATTGAGCGGATCATACTTCAAGGCTATCTTGATTGTGCCTTGCGGACCATCCTCCACAAACTTGTATGAGAGGATATAACCCTTCTCAAACAAGATACGGGTGATCTCTTTCTTCAGATTCGAAGCCGGAACTTCCACTACACGATGACCGGCTTTGATTGCATTTCTGACTCGTGTCAGATAATCTGCGATTGGATCTGTCATAGATTTTTGTTAAATTAATCCCGCCTATCGGGACAATATTTAATAATTGTATTTAGCCGTCGCCTCTATGCGACTGACGTTATTGTTACCAACTTGCCTTCTTTACTCCCGGGATAAGGCCCTTTGATGCCATCTCGCGGAACTGAATTCTCGACAAGCCGAATTGGCGCATATAGCCTTTCGGACGACCGGTAATCTTGCAACGATTGTGCAAGCGTACGGGCGAGGCGTTCTTAGGCAGAGCCTGCAAACCCTCATAGTCGCCGTCCTTGAGGAGCTGAGCACGTTTGGCTGCATAGCGGGCAACCAACTTCTGGCGCTTTACTTCGCGCGCTTTCATCGATTCTTTTGCCATTGCTGCTTATTTTTTAAATGGTAAACCAAACTCACGCAGAAGGGCAAAACCCTCTTCGTCGGTCTTAGCGGTGGTCACGAAAGTAATGTTCATGCCAAGCAGTTTGGTGATGTTATCAATGTTGATTTCGGGGAAGATGATTTGCTCGGTGATACCAAGGGTGTAGTTACCGCGGCCGTCCATCTTGTTGTTGATACCCTTGAAGTCACGGATACGGGGCAGAGCCACACGTACCAGACGCTCCAAGAACTCGTACATACGATCACCACGAAGTGTCACGCGGACACCGATGGGCATCTTCTTACGAACCTTGAAGTTAGAGATATCCTTCTTCGACAGAGTTGCCACAGCCTTCTGACCTGCTATCTGAGTCATCTCAGCCTGAGCCACTTCGATGAGTTTCTTATCTTGCACTGCATCGCCAAGACCCTGGTTGAGAACTATCTTCTCAAGCTTGGGGCATTGCATAACCGTCGAGTAACCAAACTGCTTCATCAGTTGAGGAACTATACGATCCTTGTAGTCTTGTTTCAAACTTGATGTGTTCATATTAAATCTCCTTTCCTGATTTTTTAGATACTCTGACGAGTTTGCCATCCTTGAGCACTCTGCCCACGCGAACCGGCTTGCCGTTTTCTACGGGGTTGAGGTTCGAGATATGGATGGGGGCCTCTTGTTTAACTATTCCTCCTTGAGGATTCTTTGCATTGGGTTTGGTACTCTTGGATACCATGTTCACACCCTCTACGATAGCACGTTGCTTGTCAACCAGCACCTCGAGGACCTTGCCTGTCATGCCTTTGCTTGCACCTGCATTCACATAGACGATATCACCCTTTTTAATATGTAATTTTGCCATTGATGTAAAATGTTTAAGTGATTAGAGCACTTCAGGTGCCAAAGAGATAATCTTCATGTTGGTCTGGCGGAGCTCACGTGCAACAGGACCGAAGATACGGCTACCGCGAAGCTCGCCGGCATTGCTGATTAACACACATGCATTGTCGTCAAAGCGGATATAGCTTCCGTCTGCACGACGCACTTCTTTCTTGACGCGAACCACGATAGCGCGGCTTACGGTGCCGTCCTTCATCTCTGACGAAGGGATAACACCCTTGACTGCTACTACGATGGTGTCGCCCAGTGTGGCGTAACGTTTTTTCGTACCGCCAAGAACGCGGATACACAACGCTTCTTTTGCGCCGCTGTTGTCAGCGACTATAAGTCTCGATTCTTGCTGTATCATATTACTTGGCCCTTTCGATTATTTGAGTCAGTCTCCAGCGTTTGGTTTTGCTGGTCGGACGTGTCTCCATTATACGTACGGTGTCGCCGATGCCACACTCGTTCTTCTCGTCGTGAACATGGAACTTCTTTGTCTTGTTGACAAACTTTCCGTAGATGGGGTGTTTTTCCTTCCACTTAACGGCAACGGTGATGGTCTTGTCCATCTTGTTGCTCGTAACCACGCCCACTCTTTCTTTTCTTAAGTTTCTTGTTTCCATCAGATTCGTTTTTTTACTAATTGTTAATTTCTCTCTGACGAAGTTCAGTTGCAAGGCGGGCGATGGTCTTGCGAGCCTCACGCAGCTGCAACGGATTTTCCAACGGAGAAATGCTGTGATTGAGTCTTAGGCGCACAAGTTGCTCCTTTTCGGTGAGCAGGCGCTCCTGAATCTCAGCGGTAGTCAGTTCTTTAATTTCGCTTGTTTTCATAATCTTACTATACATTTTGGGTTGCGTCGTAATCGCGTCTTACGACAAACTTAGTTACGATAGGAAGCTTCTGAGCAGCCAAGCGAAGGGCCTCTTTAGCCACCTCGAAAGGAACACCATCCACTTCAAATATTATACGGCCGGGTTCGAGTGGAACGACGAATCCCTCGGGAGCACCCTTACCTTTACCCATACGAACATCCAAAGGCTTCTTCGTAATAGGTTTGTCAGGGAATACGCGAATCCATACCTGACCTTGACGTTGCATATAACGAGTCACAGCGACACGGGCAGCCTCAATCTGACGACCCGTAAGCCATACCTGATCTAATGCCTTGATGCCAAACGAGCCGAATGCCAACTCATTGCCACGCTGAGCATTTCCTTTGATACGACCTTTCTGCGAACGACGAAATTTAGTTTTCTTTGGTTGTAACATAATTACTGTGTCTTAGCAGGTTCAACTTATTTTTTGTTTCTTCTAAAACCTCTCTTCTCACCGTCACGACGGTCACGGCGCTCGCCGCGGCCCTCTTGCTTCTGCGAGAATTGAGGAGCAAGGTCTTTCTTGCCGTAGATCTCTCCGCGGCAAATCCAAACCTTAACACCGATAAGACCTACTTTGGTCAGAGCACCAACGTGGCAATAGTCGATGTCGGCACGGAGTGTGTGAAGAGGAGTACGTCCTTCTTTGTACATCTCTTTGCGAGCCATCTCGGCTCCGTTCAGACGACCGCTCACCTGCACCTTGATACCTTCAGCACCCAAACGCATAGTGGAAGCTATGGCCTGCTTAACGGCACGACGATAAGCAACCTTACCCTCGATTTGGCGAGCTATCTTGGTAGCTACGATGACAGCGTCTAATTCCGGACGCTTCACCTCGAAGATGTTTATCTGAACATCTTTCTTGGTGATCTTCTTCAGTTCCTCTTTCAATTTGTCAACCTCTTGTCCACCCTTACCGATAATGAAACCGGGGCGAGCAGTGCAGACAGTAATAGTCACAAGTTTAAGAGTTCTTTCTATAACGATACGCGAAATACTAGCCTCTGCCAAACGGGCATTAAGATATTCTCTGATCTTGCTGTCTTCGAGAATAGTATCTCCGTAATTGTTTCCGCCATACCAGTTGCTGTCCCATCCGCGGACTATACCAAGGCGGTTACTAATAGGATTGATTTTCTGTCCCATGGCAATTAATTTTCGTTGTTAGTATCTTTGGTATCTACAAAAATGGTTACGTGATTCGAGCGCTTGCGGATTCTGTATCCACGACCTTGAGGAGCGGTCTGCAGACGCTTGAGCATCATTCCACCATCTACATAAATTTTGGTTACGTACAGAGTCTCCTCATCGGCGCGCTTGCCGGTCTTCTGCTCCCAGTTAGAGATAGCTGACTTGAGGAGTTTCTCCAATTTGCGAGAAGCCTCTTTGGTCGAGAACTTCAGGGCACCAAGTGCACGGTTGACCTCCATGCCGCGTATCATATCCGCTACGAGGCGCATCTTACGCGGAGAAGTCGGCACATTCTGTAGCCTTGCGAAGTACTGAGTCTTCTGTGCTTCTTTTCTTTTATCGGCTGATATTTTCTTTCGAGCTCCCATTGTTTTAATCTGGTTTTAAGTATTATTTACTTGCAATGGATTAACGGTTGCCCGAGTGACCGCGGAAGGTACGTGTCGGAGCAAACTCTCCGAGCTTGTGACCTACCATGTTCTCTGTCACATATACGGGGACAAACTTATTTCCATTGTGAACTGCTATAGTATGACCTACGAAGTCAGGCGAGATCATCGAAGCACGCGACCATGTCTTGACAACGGTTTTCTTGCCGCTCTCGTTCATGTCGAGTATCTTCTTTTCAAGTTTGAGGCTGATGTATGGTCCTTTTTTTAACGATCGGCTCATAATTTCTTCTTTTTAGAGGTTATTTTTTCCTTCTTTCAATTATGAATTGGCTTGTCTGCTTCTTAGGATGACGAGTCTTGTATCCCTTAGCCAACAAACCCTTGCGAGAACGGGGATGTCCACCTGATGCGCGACCCTCGCCACCACCCATCGGGTGATCTACAGGGTTCATTGCCACACCACGGTTTCTCGGGCGACGACCCAGCCAACGGCTGCGACCTGCCTTACCCGATTTCTCGAGAGCGTGATCCGAATTACCTACAACGCCTACAGTTGCCTTGCAAGCAGCAAGCACTTTGCGAAGCTCGCCCGAAGGCAACTTCACGATGGCATACTTGTCCTCGCGAGATGTCAACTGTGCAAACACACCTGCTGAACGAACGAGCGAGGCGCCCTGACCCGGGCGAAGCTCGATGTTGTGAATCAGCGTACCGAGAGGCATGTTCTGCATCGGCAGTGCGTTTCCAACTTCAGGTGCCACGTCTGCACCCGATAATACTGTCTGACCTACTTGCAGTCCGTTAGGAGCAAGAATATAGCGTTTTTCACCGTCAGCATAGAACAACAGAGCTATACGAGCCGAACGATTCGGATCGTACTCAATTGTCTTAACCACTGCGGGTACACCGTCCTTGTTACGCTTGAAGTCAATTACTCTATACTTACGTTTGTGACCGCCACCAATGTAACGCATGGTCATCTTACCTGTGTTGTTACGACCACCCGTCTTGTTGACGCCGAACACCAACGACTTCTCTGGAGCGCTCGCGGTAATTGTCTCGAACGCACCAATAACTTTGTGTCTTTGCCCCGGTGTAGAGGGTTTTAATTTGCGTACAGCCATTTTCTTTTAAATATTCTGATAAAAATCAATTGTATCTCCTTCTTTCAATGTCACGATAGCTTTCTTGTAAGCACTCTTCTCACCCTCGATAAGACCGCTGCGCGTATAACGCGAGCTGCGCTTGGGAGCCACGATCAAAGTGTTCACGTCAACTACCTGAACATTGTACATTTCTTCAACAGCTTTCTTTATCTCCACCTTGTTGGCGGTGCGAGCAACACGAAAGCCATAACGATTCAGACGCTCACCTTGAGCCGTCATCTTCTCAGTTACTATAGGTCTTAAAATGATTGACATAACTTACCTCCTTACGCGTTAAATATGGCCTCCAAAGCAGCTATAGCATCCTCAGTGAATACTAAGGCGTTGGAGTTCATGATTATGTATGTATTCAACTCGTTGACGGTAACAACTTGAGCTCTCTGAAGATTGCGAGCCGACAAAAGTACAAAATTATTTTTAACTGGCAAAATAATCAGCACTTTTTTGTTGGAAATCTTCAAATTTTCAAGTATCTCGACCATTTGTTTGGTCTTTGCGGCCTCTAAGTCGAACTTATCAACAACAAGAATCTCGTTCTGCTTGCAGCGAGTCGAAAGAGCCGACTTGCGGGCAAGTTGCTTCACTTTCTTGTTGAGTTTGAAGCTATAGTCACGAGGTACCGGACCGAAAATACGGCCACCACCTACGCGTACCGGCGACTTGATATCACCCGGACGAGCACCGCCGCCGCCTTTCTGACGACCAAGCTTGCGAGTCGAACCGGCAATTTCAGAACGCTGCTTCGATTTATGGGTACCCTGACGGTTGTTAGCCAAATATTGCTTCACGTCCAAATAAATGGCATGGTCGTTAGGCTCTATCCCAAAGACTTCGTCAGAGAGTTGTACTTTTCTTCCAGTCTCCTGACCTTTGATGTTATAAATACTAAGTTCCATACTGATTATTTGTTAATGATGACAATTGAATTTTTGGCACCGGGAACAGAGCCCTTAACCATGATAAGATTGTATTCAGGAATAACCTTGAGCACTACTAAGTTTTGTACTGTCACGCGGTCCTGACCCATGTGACCTGCCATACGCATTCCGGGGAACACGCGGCTCGGGTATGAGCTTGCACCCATCGAACCCGGGGCACGCAGACGGTCGTCCTGACCGTGAGTCTGCTGACCTACGCCACCAAAACCGTGACGCTTAACTACGCCTTGGAAACCCTTACCCTTGCTCGTACCTACTACGTCAACAAAGGTGTTTTCCTTGAACATCTCAACGGTGAGGGTATCGCCGAGCTTTACCTCGCCCTCAAAACCGTCGAACTCGGCAAGATGCTTCATCGCACCCACGCCGGCAGCTTTAAAGTGACCGGCCTCAGCCTTGTTGGTGTGCTTCTCAGTCTTCGGCATAAAACCTACCTGAACAGCCTCGTAACCATCTTTCTCTTTTGTCTTGATTTGGGTTACCACACAAGGACCGGCTTCGATAACAGTGCATGGCATATTCTTGCCATCAGCACTGAAAACGGATGTCATTCCGATTTTTTTACCTAATAAACCTGGCATGTGATTTTGTTTTTGTTGTTTTACTTTCCGATATTCGCCGAAGGATAACCGCCGCATGGCAGCCATAGCCTGCGGAAATCGGGGTTAATGAATGTTAATGTATGAATATTGTACTCTTATACAATTATCTTACACTTTGATTTCCACCTCTACACCCGAAGCCAATTCGAGTTTCATCAGTGCCTCCACGGTGTTGGCATTCGACGAATAGATGTCGATAAGGCGCTTGTAAGAAGCAAGCTCGAACTGCTCACGGCTCTTCTTGTTAACGAAGGTCGAGCGGTTAACGGTGAAAATACGTTTGTGGGTGGGAAGTGGAATCGGACCACTGACAACGGCACCCGTAGCCTTAACGGTCTTTACAATCTTCTCGGCCGACTTGTCAACCAGATTGTGATCGTAGCTTTTCAGTTTGATTCTGATTTTCTGACTCATTGTTTTTTGTTTTTGTTGATTATTGATTTCATGTGGCCCATTCAAAGAGTCATTCGCTTGAATGTTCACCACATTGTTGTTTCTTCACTTGCAGACTCTCTTTATACAAGGTCTGCGCGTCCGCCTGCTTCTGTGAGCACTGCCTTTGCTATCGACGGGCTGACCTCTGCATAGTGCGAGAACTCCATACTGCTTGTGGCACGACCTGACGTTATCGTTCTCAGCGCGGTCACATAGCCGAACATCTCGCTCAGAGGCACCTTAGCCTTAACGATGCGGGCACCGGTGCGGGCAGTCTCCATACCTTCGATTTGTCCGCGGCGCTTGTTGAGGTCGCCTATCACGTCACCCATCGATTCCTCAGGAGTTACCACCTCGATCTTCATTATCGGCTCAAGCAGCACCGGTTTTGCCTTCTGGCAAGCGTTGCGGAATGCCATCTGAGCGCATATCTCAAACGAGAGCTGGTCGGAGTCAACGGGGTGGAACGAACCATCGAGTACGGTAACTTTCAGACGGTCAACAGGGAAGCCTGCCAATACACCATTGCGCATAGCCGACTCAAAGCCTTTCTGAATTGACGGGATATACTCCTTCGGGATATTACCGCCCTTGACCTCATCGACGAACTGCAGGTTGCCCTCGAAGCCTTCGTCGGCGGGCTCGACACGCAGAATCATATCTGCAAACTTACCGCGACCACCGGTCTGCTTCTTGTAGGTCTCGCGCAGCTCAACAGGACGTGTGATAGCCTCGCGATAAGCCACTTGCGGACGGCCTTGATTACATTCCACATGGAACTCACGACGCAGGCGGTCGATGATAATCTCAAGGTGGAGCTCACCCATACCCGAAATGACAGTCTGACCGGTCTGCTCGTCAGTCTTGACGGTGAAGGTAGGATCTTCTTCAGCCAACTTGGCAAGTCCTACTCCCAAACGGTCGAGGTCTTTCTGGCTCTTCGGTTCAACCGAGATACCAATCACGGGCTCGGGGAACTCTATCGACTCAAGCACTATCGGATGGTCTTCAGAGCACAAGGTGTCACCTGTGCGGATATCTTTGAAACCTACGCCTGCTCCTATATCACCGGCACATATCACCTCAACGGGGTTCTGATGGTTGGAGTGCATCTGGAAGATACGCGAGATACGCTCACGCTTACCGGAACGGGAGTTATATACATACGAGCCTGCTTCGAGTTTGCCTGAATAGACGCGGAAATAGCACAGGCGGCCTACGTATGGGTCGGTAGCGATTTTAAATGCAAGAGCACAAAGGGGCTCGTTCTCATCAGGACGACGGCTGACGGTCTTGTCAGTGCGAGGGTCAATACCCTCGGTTGTCTCGTTATCCATAGGCGAAGGCAGATATGCACAAACAGCGTCAAGCATAGTCTGCACACCTTTGTTCTTGAACGACGAACCGCAGATGACGGGGTAGATATGCATGCCGAGTGTACCCTTGCGGATAGCGGCACGTATCTCCGGCTCGGTGAGCGAGTCGGGGTCATCGAAGAACTTCTCCATCACTACGTCATCGAACTCAGCGCAGGCTTCGAGCATCTTCTCGCGCCACTGCTTGGCCTCTTCCACGAGGTCTGCCGGTATGGGCTCTTCCACATACTCGGCTCCGAGTGACTCATCGTGCCAGATGATAGCCTTCATCTTTATCAGGTCAACCACCCCACGGAACGTACCTTCTACACCTACAGGAATCTGTATCGGGCAAGGTATAGCTCCGAGAACCTCGTGAATCTGACGAACTACACTGAAGAAGTCGGCACCGCTACGGTCCATCTTGTTGACGTAGCAGATACGCGGCACCTTGTATTTATCGGCCTGACGCCATACTGTCTCCGACTGCGGCTCCACGCCTCCTACGGCGCAGAATGTAGCCACAGCACCATCGAGAATACGCAACGAACGCTCCACCTCAACGGTGAAGTCAACGTGCCCCGGGGTGTCAATGAGATTGATTTTGTACTTATTGCCAAGATATGTCCAATAGGTGGTAGTAGCAGCAGAGGTGATAGTGATTCCACGCTCTTGCTCCTGCTCCATCCAGTCCATAGTAGCAGCTCCGTCATGCACCTCACCGAGCTTATGCGTCAAACCTGTATAGTAGAGAATGCGCTCGGAGGTTGTAGTCTTACCGGCATCAATATGAGCCATGATGCCGATGTTTCTGTTGTATTTTAAATCGCTTTTTGCCATTAAAGTCTGTTTTTCCTTATTTAAGTAGTTCAGATAGTAACACAAGTTTCGGTTCGCACCTCTTATATATAAGGTGCGAACCGAAATATGATTTAGAATCTGAAGTGTGCGAAAGCACGGTTAGCCTCAGCCATGCGGTGCATATCTTCTTTACGCTTGAAGGCACCACCCTGGTTGTTGTAGGCATCCATAATTTCTGCTGCGAGTTTCTCTGCCATCGAATGACCGCCGCGCTTGCGAGCGAACTGAATCATGTTCTTCATAGAGATCGACTCTTTGCGGTCGGGGCGTATCTCGGTCGGTACCTGGAAGGTAGCACCACCGATACGACGGCTCTTCACCTCAACTAAAGGAGTGATATTGTCGAGAGCTTGTTTCCAGATCTCAAGAGGAGTCTTACCCTCTGATTTCATCTTAGCACCGACATTATCCAATGCTGTGTAGAACACACCATAAGCGGTGTTCTTCTTACCGTCGAGCATGAGATGGTTGACAAATTTAGCCACCATTACCTCGCCGAAAATGGGATCCGGCAGGATTACTCTTTTCTTTGGTTTTGCTTTTCTCATTGTTGTAATGTGATTTTTAAGTTAGGAAGCGGCCATCGGGCCTGTCCTCCTGTTGTTTTGGTTGCTTAGTTCTTCATCCGACATTTGGGGATTACTCAACCGTGTAACCTTTTCTTCATCTTTGCAGGTACGTAACCCGCGATTAGTTAGTTTCTAAGAGTATTACTTCTTTTGTTTGGGACGCTTGGCACCATACTTCGAGCGGCGCTGCAGACGGTTCTGCACACCGGCGGTATCGAGCTTGCCGCGAACAATGTGATAGCGCACACCCGGAAGGTCTTTAACACGACCGCCACGGATAAGAACTATCGAGTGCTCTTGCAGGTTGTGACCCTCACCCGGGATGTAGGCGTTCACCTCTTTTTGGTTGGTCAAGTGAACACGTGCCACTTTACGCATAGCCGAATTAGGCTTCTTAGGGGTGGTTGTGTAAACACGAACGCAGACACCACGACGCTGAGGACAACTGTTCAGTGCAGGCGATTTCGATTTGTCTTGAAGTTCTGCTCTTCCTTTTCTAACTAACTGTTGAATTGTAGGCATTTACTTGAAGTGTTTTGGGGTTAATGATAAAATTGTAATATTGTCTATTGTTTTTTTCGGGACTCGGAAACCACTTGAATATGGTGAGCCCGAAAAAAGCGCGCAAAATTAAAGATAATTTTCCATACAGGCAAACAATTACGCAAAAAATTCTCTATTTTTATGATTTTTATACTTTTTTTGCACACTCATAGTAGCAAAACCTAAGGTCCTGCTATTAAAAAGAAGTATTTTACGGAGTTAATGAGATGCTGCGAAAGACGTGCTTATTTAGAATACTTGCGGATAATTTTGCGCAGCAAAGGCAGCAGTTGGTCAGAGTACTGCTGAAATCCGAGGTCGGTCAGATGCACTCCGTCAACTGTTCCTTCGGCATTATCAGCGGTAAAGCCGCGGTCGCGGACATAGTAGAGGTCGCGGATGCCCTCGCGTCGGAGTTGCCTGTACTTCTCAAAAAAGAGACTGTTGATAGCTTCCGACTTGTCGCGCTCTTGACGGTCGAAAGGAAGTGTCGGGATTACCAGTCCTTCCACCATAACAATTGCAGCATTGGGACAGCGCTGTCGGAGCAGGCGGACGAAAGGAACGGCAAGCGTATCCACCATGCCTATACTGCAGTTCATAATGGGGTCTATCACGAAGCATATAGCATCGTCGGTCTGAGAGAGCAGCTGAGCATTTTCAAGGTAGAGCTTCCCCTGCCCTGAGACACCGAGATTGCAGCACTCCACTCCGAGTTCGCGCTGCAGGATATTGGTTTGCGTCATGCCCGGGCGCGTAGCGCATCCGCCTTGCATGACGCTGGTGCCGAAAAATATAAGTTTGCCTCCCTCAGTTCGCGGGATTTCTACTTCCGGATAACCCGTTTGCGCATCGGGTTCTACACCTATCTCCAGTTTCGTGACTCCATCGTAGAGTGGCAGATTGAGCAGGAACTCATGCTCGCGGCCGTCAAGGTGGCGCGTATAGACAGCCGTCTGCACGGAGTCGCGTCGCGGTTTGGAGGTGGCGAGGTAGTTCCAGCGGTTGTCGGTGCCGAGAATATAAAGGTCGGTACCCTTGATACCGGTATATGCCATCCACGACATAGCAAAGTCGTATCGTAGTCGGTAGCGAACGGCAACAGTCCTGGAGTTGGTTCTAAAACGCACACCTATACCGGTGGAGCAACCCATACCCCATTTGAGTTCGTCTCTGAGCAAGTGCCATTTAGAGTCGGGCACACGAGTATAAAGCGGCACTGTGTCAGCAAAGGCTCGGTTTATTATGCGAAACTCGCTCGCATCAACAAACCTGAGCGAGTCGAAAGGTATATTCTGCGCGTTACTGACAAAGGTGGAAAGGACGATGGACAATAGCGCCGCAAGAACTGTGAAATGACGAGACTGCATAAGTGTATATTTTAAGTGATTTAACAATACATATATCACTGAGTAAGAGGATGACTGCAGGGAGAGAAAATGTCATGCAATCGACGGCAAAGATAGTAAATTTTGCCAAGTGGAGAAAGCAAATACGGAAAAACAATGGAAAAATTATACATTTATAGTACTATGCATTGCAAGGTATTTGAAAAATATATACTTTTGCAGTGCTGTTTTAGAATAACAGCTGCGCCACAAAGGCAAGACAGCAAACGTCACAAATAATAACACCATGATAGACAACATTAAATCACAAATGCGAAAGGGAATACTTGAGTATTGTATTCTTTTGAGCTTAGAGGGTAAGGAGGCCTATACAAGCGAGATTATCGAGCACCTCAAGCAGGCGGACCTGCTTGTGGTGGAAGGGACACTCTACCCCCTACTCTCTCGCATGCGCGGCAACGGTCTGCTTGGCTACCGTTGGCAGGAATCTACGGAGGGCCCACCCCGCAAGTACTATTATATCACTGCCGAAGGCAAACAGATGCTCACAGAGTTGGACAAGGAATGGCAGGCGATAAGCAAATCTGTAGAGACGATGCGAAACTAACAAGAGATAAATTTTTACTTTTTAACATACACAATCATGGAAAAGAAACTAAGAAAATCCAACAACAAGCTGTTAGCCGGTGTATGCGCCGGCTTGGCAGAGTACATGGACGTAGATCCGACAGTGGTAAGAGTTGTGTTTGCATTAGGAAGCGCACTTATCGCCGGTTTTCCGGGTCTGATAATCTACCTGATACTGTGCCTTATCATGCCCTCAGCTGAGGTTAGGTAATTTCTCTGCACCGGTTCCCTTAGGGCGTAAGCGCCCAAGGGATTCGGCGCGAAAGGTAAAAGCAGAAAGCAAAAAAACTTCACCATTATGAATACCACAATTAACATCAACCTTGCAGGCATGGCGTTTCAGATTGACGATGACGCCTACAAGATGCTGCGCTCTTATTTGGAGAGTATCGAGCGTGAACTGACGAGTGAGGACTCGTCGGAGGTGATGCGCGACATTGAGTCGCGTGTAGCTGAGTTATTCCGCGACTTATGTCGTCAGCAGCGCGCAGAGGTGGTGACGGCAGAGATGGTACGTGCCGTGATAGCGCAACTCGGAAAGCCAGCCGACTTCAAGGATGAGGAAGAGGCTGAGCAGAGCAGTTTCTCAGCTATGCTCAAGCGTAAGCTCTACCGCGACCCGAGCAACAAAATCATAGCCGGCGTATGCAGCGGCTTAGGACATTGGTTTGGCATAGACGCCATCTGGGTGCGCCTGATTTTCCTATTGTGCCTGCTGCTATGGGGAGTGACACTGCCAATCTATTTGGTGCTGTGGTTAGTTATGCCCGAGGCACAGACTGCGGCACAACGATTGAGTATGCGTGGCGAGCAGGCAACGGTGGAAAATATAGAACGCGAGATCAGCGAGCAACGCACGAGTGAGTCGGGCAGCGCGCAAGGCTGCTTATGGACAGGAGTCAAGATTGTGGTGCTTTGTATAGGTTTGTTTTTCTTGTTTATAGCAGCCACTATATTCACAGCCGTGATAACGGGTCTGACGGGAGCACTATCAGGCTTGGCAGTCTTGTCGCCTCTCGGGGCTCTGAGCGCACTATTCTCCGGCAACCATGTGCATGCCATCGTGCTGTCGATACTGATAGTGATAGTCATAGGTCTGCCTATATTCTGCTTGGTAGCAGCTATATTCAAGTACGCCAATGGCGAGCGCGTGACATCGCGCAGCGTATGGATAGCATTGGTGATATGGCTGCTGTCACTGATAGGCGCCACCGGACTGGGCATATATGAGCTAATCAACAACGAGCAGCTGTGGAACGAGTTAGTATTTGAACAAATTGATGACTTCGACGATTTCGACGGCGACTCGACAGCTACCGCATCCGGGACTTCTGCTATCAGCGTGACAGAGTTTCATTCGATAGTGGTTAGCGGCGCCGCCGATATTCGCCTCACACAGGCAGAAGAATGTTACATAGAAGGCAAAGAGTCGGATCTGAAGAAGATAGAGGTGGTTGACAGCGTGCTTTATGTAAGCACTAAGGACAACCTGCGCCGAGGGGTGCATCTGTGGATACAGGCAAAGGAGTTGCGCTCGCTTGAGATGCAGGGAGCAACAAAAGTCAAGACGCCTCAGCCACTGAGTATAAAGAGGCTATCGCTGCGCAGCGAGGGGGCGAGTGAGGTTGACCTGAAATTAGACTGCAACGAGCTCATCGTCAATGCCGAAGGTGCTACCGACATCGAATTGGAAGGGCGCGCACAGAGTCTGACAATCGATGTAGAGGGCGCGAGCAAGGTAGATGCCGAAAACCTCGTAGCTGAACGTGCAGTAGTGAAAACGGCGGGTCCGACAAAGGTTGAACTGAACGTGACGGAGCACATAGAGGCATATCCTTCTGCTTTGAGTATAATAGAGTACAGAGGCGAGCCAACGGTTGCAAAACACGGTAAGAGCGGAAAACTAACAAAGAAATGATAGAACTCAGAAACATACATAAGTCGTACAATCTGGGCAAACCCAATGAGCTGCACGTACTGAAAGGCATCAACCTCGACATTGCTGACGGCGAGTTTGTGAGTATTATGGGCGCGTCAGGCAGCGGCAAGTCAACACTTCTGAATATCCTCGGTATTCTCGACACATACGATGCCGGCGAATACCATTTGGCAGGCAGACTCATCAAGAGTCAGTCTGAGACAGAGGGCGCACGTCTGAGAAACGAGCTGATAGGCTTCGTGTTTCAGTCGTTCAACCTGCTCAACTTCAAGACTGCACTCGACAACGTGGCATTGCCGCTCTACTACAAAGGCGTAGGCAGGAAGGAGCGTCAGCGTCTTGCTATGGAGCAACTCGAACGCATGGGGCTCGGCGGATGGGCTGATCACCTTCCGAGCGAGATGTCGGGCGGGCAGAAGCAACGCGTGGCGATAGCCCGCGCCATAGTATCGAAACCCAAGATACTGCTTGCCGACGAACCTACCGGTGCATTAGACTCAAAGACAACGGTGGAGGTGATGGATATATTCAAGGACCTCAACAAAGAGGGCATAACAACCATCATCGTCACGCACGAGCAGAGTGTGGCAGACGCCACCAACCGTCTGATACGTATAAAAGACGGACTGATAGTATAGGGAACAGAAACACTGGGTAACATGTCAGATAACACAAATATAGAGACGGCAGAGGCTAAGGTTAAGACTGAGGTTGAAGCTGATGAAGTTGAGGCTAAGGTTGATGTTGAGACTGAGGCTGAAGTTGAAACAAAAGAGAAGGTGGGCGTTTGGAAGAAAGTAAAGAACGCTGCAGGCTCGAAGGTGGGCGGTTTTATGTATCATCAGCAGCATCTGAACGACGATCAAAAAGCTGACGGCAAGCGTATCACCACACGGAGCGTCACCCTCGACTTCCTTGAGATCTGGGGCTTTGGCGAGAGAAACATCTTCTACACCCTATGGCACCTGATGTGGCGCCCGGGATACATGATAGCCGACTATTTGGACGGCAAGCGCGAGCGTTACTTCCAGCCGTTCAAGATGTTGGTCATATTGTCCGCCTTCGTAGGCTTGGAGATGGCATTGCTGCCGATAGAGTACGAGAGTCATGATGAAAGCCAACAGACGGTAGAAGAGTTAGATAGCGTTATCAATTCGCGACAAGATATCGACAACTCGGCTAAGAATATTGTAGTATGGGTTAGAAATTTATATAAGGTCAAGGTGTCGATAGCAAAATGGAACCAAGAGCATATAGCCTACGGACTGATGTTCAAGTCGCTGATTATCGTAATTTTTACATGGTTGGTATTTCGTCGCTCACCCAAACGCGGCAGAGTGAACTTGGCAGAGATAATGACCATCATCTGCTTCATACTATGCCAATTGCAGTTTTTGAGTTTGCTATGGACACCTTTTGAGGCGCTTATCTATCACACCGCCGACTTCCATCCGTTTGCGCTGAGCGATGTTGCTATTTACGTAATTGTGTGCGTGGATTTCTACCAGCTGTTTGGTCGCGGAGTATGGGGAACAATGTGGCGCACGTTCCTCTGCCTGCTGTTCTTCTGAGAATAAACTAAATGAATATACTTTCGGAAATATGGTCGAGTATTAGTCAGAACCGTTTTCGTACGGCGATGACGGGTTTTGCTGTAGCATGGGGTATCTTCATTCTGGTGGTGCTGCTTGGGGCAAGCAATGGTTTGCAGAACGGCATAGAGGAAGGCTACGGCAACCGCTTGCAGAATGCTGTGGACATCTGGGCGGGTTGGACGAGTAAGCCGTATCAAGGTCTGAAGACCGACCGTCCGCTGCATTTCACCAACAAAGAGGCGGATATACTGCGCACGCTGCCTGAGGTAGAGCTCTTTTCTGTGGTAGCCAACACTAATGACATCACAGCCAACTATGGTGTGCAGTATGTGTCGGTGACGGTAAAGGGTGTAGAGAGCGACTACCAGGACATTTTCCGCAAGACGATATACAAGGGAAGGTTTCTGAATGTTTACGACGAACAGGAACATGCTAAGGTATGCGTTATTGACAAACGCTGCACTGAGGAACTTGCCACCGAGGACATGCTTGGTCGCTACCTGAAACTCGGCGACATCAACTTCTTGGTGGTGGGTATCTGCGAGAACGGCGACCAATGGGAGGGTGTGACAGTGCATATACCTCTCTCAACGCATCAGTCAATCTATTCGCACGACCACCACTTCAGCAATATATCGCTGACTCTGAATGAAGATGCAATAAAGAAGACGCTCAGGAACCAAACCGGTCCGCGTCGTCGTGGACAGCGTGAGAGTTCGGAATTTGAGACAAAAGTCCGCGAGCTGCTGTCTCCGTCGATGCAGTTCGACCCTACCGACCAGCGTGCAGTAGGTGTATGGAGTCAGCAGGAACGCTACGAAGAGACGCAGAAGGTGATGTCAGCCATACGTCTGTTTGTACTGATAATAGGCATCTGCACACTGATTTCCGGAGCCGTGGGTGTGAGCAACATCATGTTGGTCAGTGTTCGCGAGCGCACCAAGGAGTTTGGTATCCGCAAGGCCATAGGTGCTCCGCCGAGCACCATCCTCAAGACCGTGGTGGGCGAGAGTGTGCTGATAACGACGCTATTCGGCTATATAGGTATGTTCGCGGGCATAGGCATAATGGAACTTATCAATAGGATGCTGCCCCCGGGAGGCGACTTCCCGTTCCGCAACCCCACGGTGGACATACCTGCCGTGACGATAGCTACGCTTATACTCGTCGTGGTAGGCGTGGTGGCGGGTGCCATACCGGCTGTTCGCGCAATGAGAATAAAACCTATCGAGGCACTTAATTACGAGAAGTAGATTGTCAAAAGTCGAAAGTCAAAAATAGTATATGGATTTCATAAGAGAGATATGGACAACCTTGGCATCGAACCGTTCGCGTTCGTTGCTGACTGCGTTTGGCGTGTTCTGGGGCATGCTGATGCTGATGGTTCTCATCGGCTTGGGCAACGCCCTGACGACAGGTATCTACTCTAATGTTGACGGTTTCGCTATGAACTCATGTCTGCTCAGTTCAGGTACGACAAGCAAACCCTACAAAGGTTTTCAGCGAGGCAGAAGCTGGAACATGGTGATGGGCGACCTTGAGGCGATAGAACAAACGGTGGACGGCTTGGAATGTCTGTCGCCACAGGTATTTCAAGGCAATACTACGGTGTCGTACGGCGACAAGCATGAGTCGTACCGCTTGTCAGGCGTGACGCAGGACTACCCTCGTGTGATGCGTTGCGACTTGCTCTACGGCAGGTTCATCAACGAGATAGACATGCAAGAGAAGCGCAAGGTATGCGTTATCGGCAATGAGGTCTATAAGGTGCTGTTTGGCGGCATGGGCGACCCTGTGGGTGAGCGGGTGATGTGCGGCAGCATACAATATACCATAATCGGCGTGAGAAAAGCCAACGAGAATAACATCTACATCGGCGGCAACCCCGACCGCATGCTGCTTGCTCCGTTGACGACGATACAGCAGGTTTGCAACTTCGGCGACGTGATACACATAATGATGGCAGTGGCGCGTCAGGACGTATCTGCCACTGAGTTTGAGAAACAGATAAAAGACGTACTAAAGGAGCGTCATCAGATAGCTCCTGACGACGACAAGGCCATCTGGGGATTCAATGCTGCAGAAGAACTGAAGTCGCTTGGATACCTGCGTATAGGTTTGTCGGCTCTTATTTGGCTCATAGGTTTGGGTACGCTTATCTCGGGTGCTGTGGGTGTGAGCAACATCATGCTTGTGACGGTCAAGGAGCGTACTAAAGAGATTGGCATACGCCGTGCCATAGGCGCCTCGCCGTGGGTTATAGCACGTCAGATAATAGCCGAGAGTACGGTGCTGACGGCAATATCGGGCGTAATGGGAATAATGGCGGGAGTGGGCATACTGTCGGTGGTGGAGAAGATAATGGCTCAGTCGGACAATTTCCTGAAGAACCCGCAGGTGTCGTTTGGTGCGGCAGTGAGTTGCCTCGTGATAATAGTGGTGATAGGCGTGCTGGCAGGACTGCTGCCAGCCATGAGGGCTCTGAAGATTAAACCTATCGAGGCACTGAGCGAGGAATGATTTTTGCATAAATAGCAGAATATCGAAATACCAAAATACCGAAAATAAAAAAAGGACAATATGAAAAGAATTATCAAATGGATTTTCGTCGTGCTGCTTGTGGCAGGCGTGGTATTCACTTTCTATTCGCTCTGGAAGCGTCAGCAACCCAAGCCGGTAGCATACGACGTGCTCAGAGTGGAGCGTCGTGACCTGCAGAAGAGCACGATAGTGACAGGCAAGGTGGAGCCTCGCGATGAGGTGGCGATAAAAGCTCAGATACAAGGCATTGTGGCTGAGTTGTACAAAGAAGCCGGTCAGCCCGTCAGAAAAGGCGAGGCGATAGCCAAAATCAAGGTAGTGCCTGAGACTCAGTCGCTGAGCAATGCGGAGTCGCGTCTGAGGCTTGCCGAAGTGAGCCTGAAAAACGTGCGACAGATTTACGAGCGTGACTCTGCACTCTACGCCAAGCATGTCATCTCGCTCGAAGACTACCAGAAGTCGGAACTCCAGTATGTTCAGGCTCAGGAGGAGCACAAGATAGCCACCGACAACCTGTCAATAGTGCGCGAAGGCGTCACGGCAGCAGCTCGCGAGTCGGGCAATACCATCGTGCGCTCCGACATCACGGGTACCATACTTGAGATTCCCGTCAAGGTAGGCAACTCCGTTCAGCAGGTGGGCGCTTTCAGCGAGGGTACAACCATAGCCACGGTGGCAGACATGTCCGACATGCTGTTTGTAGGTAAGATGGACGAAACGGAAGTAGGCAAACTGCGCGAAGGCATGCCGATGGACCTCATCATAGGTGCACTTAACGACCGGCGCTTCACTGCTACGCTTGAGTACATATCGCCCAAAGGCACGGAGTCGAACGGAGCGATGATGTTCGAGATAAAAGGCGCCGCACGCATACCCGACAGCATAGAGATACGCTCAGGCTACAGTGCTAATGCAGAGATAGTGCTTCAGTCGCGCCGACAGGTGCTGACATTGGCTGAGTCGGCAGTACATATAACGGCCGACTCGACCTACGTAGAACTTGCCCTCGACAGCGCAGCCCAGACAGTGCGCCAGAAAGCGGTTCGGACCGGCATGTCGGACGGACTGAACATAGAGATAACTGAAGGGCTTGAAGAAGGCGACCTCGTGAGAGGAAACGTGAAAACTCAGATGCCGATGCCGACGGGTGGCAGATGACAAAGCACGGACATATAACAACATAATGCATTACAACAACACCACATCTGATATGTCAAACGGTTTTTGGAATAGTTATCGTACATCTATACTCCTGCTTGGCGGTATCGTTGCCGGCGGACTGATCGGTTGGCTTGCACCTCAATTCGCCACAGCGGTTCTTGTGCCTATAGGTAAGATATTTATGAACGTCATGTTCGTGATTATCGTCCCGATGATATTCTTCTCGGTGAGTTCGTCGGTGAGCCGGATGAGCCGCGAGTCACGCTTAGGCAGCACGCTGCTCCGCTTCAGTTGTGTGAGCCTGACGATTCTTGTCGGACTGTGCGCACTGACATATTTTGCCATACTCTGTTTTCCCCCTCTGACCGATGGCTTCGAGAGCGGCGGCACAGCAGAGTTGGTTGAGAGCAGCAGTATAGGCGACATGATTGTCAGCGCACTGACGGTAAGCGAACTCAGAGACTTGCTCTCCGTCAAGCACATACTGCCCATGATGCTCATAGCCATACTGACAGGCATTGCAGCAGCGGGCATGAAAAACGCAAAACTCATAGCCGGTTTGGAATTGCTGAGTGGTCTGACGGCGAAGATGATGGACCTGCTTATGATAGCAGCACCGCTTGGATTAGGTTGCTATTTTGCAGGCATGACAGCCCAAAGCGGTAGCATGCTGCTTGCAGGCTATGGCAGAGTGCTACTGCTTTACCTTACGCTGACGGTATTTGTCTTTGTCGTGCTCAACCCTTTGATAGCACGTCTGAGAGGCATCAGTCTCGGAAGTTATTTCAAGCATATAGCCGAGCCGTCGTTGCTGTCAATAAGTACGCTGTCGAGTAGCGCCTGCATACCTGCCAACATCAAGGCTGCCCGCGGTATGGGTTGCAACCCCGCTACGGCGGAGACGATAGTCCCGCTCTCAACGCAGCTTTACAAGCAGGGGTCGGCTATATCGTGCGTCGTAAAGGTGATGTTTGCAATGATGCTGTCGGGCATAGCACTCGACAACGCAGGTGCGGCACTGATAGTGATAGGCCTTGCATTGGCAGCATCGGTGATAGTCGGAGCGGTACCTACCGGCGCAGGAAGTGCCGAGGCATTTATATGCTCTGTCTTGGGGTGCGACCCGCACATCTTGGGTCTGCTGATTGTCATCTCAGCCCTTGTGGATATGCCCGGCACGCTGCTCAACGTCAACGGGAATACACTCATGCCGCTTCTGGTTGACAGAGACAAAGACAAAAAAACAGCCAAGTGAGGAAATTTTTGAAGTAGAAAACTACAATCATGATATTTATGAAACGTATATTGATAGTTGCAGCAATAGTCATGTCGGCATTGTCGGCAGGTGCTAAGACCTACACTCTGAGCGAGTGCGTGGATATTGCTCTAAGCAACAACATCAGTCTGCAGCAACAGCGCGTGACCTACGAGATGCAGCGTCTGCAGTATGCTCAGAGCAAACACAACCTGCTGCCATCGCTGAGCGGCAACGTGGGACAGAACTTCTCATTTGGTCGCGCTACAGGTGCCGACAACGTGACGGTGTCACAGAATATGGCTAACACCTCTTTTGGACTGAGTGCCAACCTCTTGCTATTCGACGGATTAGGCATGAAGTACCGTATTGACGTGGCACGTGCTCAGGCTGAGGCATCTGAGCAAGACACCCGCAAGCAGGAGGCCGACATCAGGATGAACATAGCCACCATGTTTCTGCAGATACTGCTCAACAAGGAGCTGCTGCAAGTGGCAGACACTCAGCTTGAGGCGTCGCGTCTGAAAGTGGAGCGTGCCTCACAACTGGTCAGCGAGGGCAGGTTGGCTGAAGGCGAGCTTTACACCTTGCAGGCCCAATATGCGCGCGACGAACTCTCTCAGACCGAGGCAGATAACCGTCTGCAGCTGTCGCTATTAGACCTTGCACAAGCGATGGACATCGAGTTCGGCGCCGACTTCGACATTGCAGCCCCGACAGAGCTGACAGACTTAACAGAGATACTGCCATCTAACGACGAGGTCTATGAGACGGCTGTTCGCAACCGTCCCGAGGTGCGTGCTGCACGTCTGCAGTTGCAGGCTCAGCAGAGTGCGCTCAAGTCAGCCAAGTCGGCTTATTCGCCGTCATTGTCGGCAGGTGCTAACTTCGGCACAGGCTACTACCACCGCTTCGGTGCTTCCAACACTGCCTTTGGTACTCAGCTGTCAGACAACCTGTCCACCACCGTCGGTCTGAACCTGAGCATACCCATATTCGACCGTATGCAGACGCCCAACAGCGTCAAACGTCAGCAGATACAAGTAGAAAACCAGCTGCTGCAGATAGAGCGAGTGAAGCAGACACTGCGCAAGGAGATAGATCAGGCCTACTTCAACGCTCTTGCCGCCGACAAACAGCAGAAGTCGGCAGCAAAAGCAGAGCAGTCGCTGCGCGAGGCATACCGCTATGCCGAACAGAAGTTTGAGGCAGGCAGAGCCACATCTTACGAGTACTACGATGCCAAAAACAACTACATCAAGGCACTGTCCGACGCTCTGCAAGCCAAATACAACTACCTATTCAGACTGCGGATATTGAAATACTATATGGGTGCGGATATATAGAAAACTCACTCAGAATTTGGCGGAAAGAAAAAATTTTGCTAACTTTGCGGCTGATTTGTATATAACAACCTACAAATAATCACCTAAAAACTACCGCCATGAAAGACTCACATCTGTGGAAAGCTACGTGCTTGAACACCCTAATCTCTATTGCCTTGTTTGCCGCATTATTCGGCTTACTTTGGCTGTGTGAAACACTTATCCCTGAACTTGAACTGCTCCACTGGGGCGATGCTGCATGGCTTGTAGGCATACCCGCCAGCGTGATAGGTGTGGCTTACATTCTGACAATCAAAGACCCTGCCAACTACACGGGATTCTATGCAGGCATACTGATGTCGGTTCTGCTGGGCGTGCAGTTCTTCTTGCAGTCGCAATACGATAGTACGTTCCTTTATTTCTGCGTTTTCATACCATTCCAAGTGAAGTCGATACTCAACTGGAGCAAGCCCAAGCAGTCGGACGAACCGTTCTCGCCTGAGTTCTTGAGCATGCGCCAGATGCTGCTCTCGCTATTAGTGTTCGCAGGAATAATCGTGGCTGACTACATGCTTGCCACCTTTGCCTTCCAGAAGAACGGTCTTGGCGACAACGTATGGCTCAAGCTCTTCAACGCCATACTGATAGCCTCGTCGGTACTTGCTAACTTCTGGCTTATCTATCGCAAGAACGACTCTTGGATATACTGGCTCATCTACAGCCTTGCCGGCATTGGACTATTCATACTGATACACAACATCTTCTCGATAGTGCTCTTCACCTTCTTCCTCGTCATCAACTCAATGGCAGGAATAGCCTGGATACGCTCCACACCTAAAGAGAAATACGGATGGCTGAGAGGGAAGTAATGCGTAATGCATAATGCATAATGCGTAATGCGTAATGCATAATTGGCAATTCTGTAGCTACCCGCCCCCTACCCCCTCCCGCAAGGGCGGGGGAGAGCCATGCGGATAGAATTCAATGCATAATTCATAATGCATAATTGATATAAGCTATCAGCAATAAGAAATAAGCAATTCAAGTTTCGCAAGTAAATAAATGCGAACTAAAAAAGGATGCTATAAATTGTATGGTATGGCTGCGGGGGGAGTAGAGACGAGGCTTTGACTCGTCTCACGGAGGAGGCTTTGACTCGTCTCACGGAGGAGGACGGTGTGTGGCACGGCAATGCAATTGCCTTGCTTATAGAAAAGAGAATGGTTGTGTGGGCTGCGACACAATGCTTTATATCTTGCGAAACTTGAATAAGAAATAAAAAAATAAAAAATCCAAAAAGCACCGTGTCAAGTTTGGCACGGTGTTTGCATTTTATCAGGTGAGATCTCTTATTAAGTTATCGCGAAGCGCATTACAACCGACCGGTTTTCTTTACCCGAAAGAGTCATTAGACTGAACTTTGTTTTAGAGATGCATAGGTTGAATCGCCCGCAAAAGGTTTAACTGATTAAAAATTTGAAACTATGAAACTGAAAATTGCATTGGCAGCATTATTTGCAATGCTGACCTTGAGCGTAGGCGCTCAGAACAACACCGATAATAACGCTCAGAACACTGAAAAGACTGAGCAAGTAGGACACCACAAGCACTTCAAAGGAAGAAAAGGTGAAGGCCTTAAAGGCAAAGTAGGCGAAGGCTACACAAGCGAGAACGGCGAGGTAGCCAAATGCAGAAAAGGCGAGGGTGAGAAATGCCGAAAGCATGCCGCCGGCGGAAAGAACGGCAAGGAGTTTAACGCTCAGAAGATGGCTCGCCATCGCGCCGACCGTCTCAAGGAAGACCTCGCCCTGACCGACGCACAATACGAGAAGGTATATGCACTATGCCTTGAACAGGCAGAGCAGATGAAGGCCCGCCACGAAGCGGCCAAAGCGGCTAAGGCAGAGGCTTTAGAGAAGGCATCAGATAACAGTGCAGAGAAGGACAACATCAAGCCTCAGCGCCCACGAGGAGCCGAAAGGGCTAAGATGCGCGAAACAGAAGAAGCCAAACTGAAAACCATTCTCACAGAAGAACAGTTTGCCAAATACAAAGAACTGCGCGCACAAAGGCACCGCAAAGCAGACAACAAAAAGACGGAATAGCTAAGCGCAAAGTAAGTCAGCAAAAATCAAGGAGGGTGTGTCAAAACTATTGGCACACCCTCTTTATATCAATAATTGTTGATAATTTTCTTTAATTGTTGACCTATATAAATAATTTTTGGATAATTTTGGGTAATTTTAGACTTATTAAAAAATCAACTTCGATTTTTGACACACTCTCTTTTGAGTCGAAAGTAGAAGGTGATATGCACTATGCACTATGAATTATGCATTATGAATTATGAATTATGCATTATGAATTATGCATTATGAATTATGCATTATGAATTGATTTAGCAACCCGCCCCCTACTCTCAGGCTTTCACTCCGAAAACGAAATAAACGGCACCTACAAGCAGCAGAGCGGCTACAAGATGGTTCCAGCGAAGTTGAGTATGAAAGGCCGCTACGGAAAACAAAGCAAAGACAACAAGAGTGATAACCTCTTGCAACACCTTCAGTTGAACAATAGAGAACGGTCCGCCATTGCCATCGAAGCCGATACGATTGGCCGGCACCTGCAGACAATACTCGAAAAACGCCACGCCCCAACTCAGCGCTATGACGGCAATAAGCGGCAGAGCCTTGAACCAACTGTTTTCAGCCATCTTCAAATGACCGTACCACGCCAATGTCATAAACACATTGGAACATACAAGTAGCAAGATAGTATAAAATGCACGCATAATAAGAATACATTTGATTACATACAAAAAGAGCCGACCCTAAGGTCGGCTCTCTGTGCGCAGGATGAGACTCGAACTCACACGGCCTTGCGACCACTACCCCCTCAAAGTAGCGTGTATACCAATTTCACCACCTGCGCGCGTCGTAAGTTGCTCAGCTACGGATTTTCTCGCTTCGCTCAAAAATAAAACGCTTCGCACTTACTCCTTTCACTCACAAAAATCTTGTTGCACTACGATATTTGTTCGTGCTTAGAATGTAAGGTTACGGATTTTCTCGCTTTGCTCGAAAATAAATCGCCTCGCACTTACTCCTTTCATTTTTTCAAAACTCGCTTGGTGCCCGGAACAGGACTCGAACCTGCACACCTCTCGGCATGCGCACCTGAAACGCACGCGTCTACCAATTCCGCCATCCGGGCCTGCATACGGACATTAAAAAATTTGAACTTTGACAATTTGAAGATTTCAAACATCAAAAATTCAAATTTCATAGGTTGAGCGGCAAACGAGACTCGAACTCGCGACCCCGACCTTGGCAAGGTCGTGCTCTACCAACTGAGCTATTGCCGCATATTTTACAAGAACACGCCTTCATTTCCGAAAGCGGGTGCAAAAGTACAACATTTCTCTGAACCGTGCAAATTTTTTTGCAAAAAAAATGCATTTTTCTATTTTTTCTTTGTTTTTGAAGTTTGAAAGAATAAAAAGGGTGAAAGTTTATAGTCGAAAGGGCACTGTATGAACAAAGCATTAGCTACCCGCCCCTACCCCCTACCTTAAAGGGCGGAGGAGAGCTATGCGGATAGAATTCAATGCATAATGCGTAATGCATAATGCGTAATTGGCAATTCTGTAGCTAC
>CAMHGK010000012.1 GCA_946184695.1 uncultured Bacteroidales bacterium
GATATAGGAGTAGGCGGTCGCGAGATTGGTTATATGTTCGGGCAGTACAAACGTCTGCGCGACGAGTTCACCGGTACTCTGACAGGCAAAGGGCAGTATTGGGGCGGTTCGCGCCTGCGTCCTGAAGCTACAGGCTACGGATTGTGCTACTTCACTCAAGCCATGCTCGCCACTCGTGGCGAGAGTTTCGAGGGACAGACGGTGCTCATCTCCGGCTCGGGCAACGTAGCGCAGTATGCCGCTCAGAAAGCTATGCGTCTCGGGGCTAAGGTGGTGACGTTGAGCGATAGCGACGGCTTTGTGTATGATCCCGACGGACTGACCGAGGAGAAACTCGACTTCGTGTTCCAACTAAAGAACATACGCCGCGGCAGAATAAAAGAGTATGCTGCGAAATTCCCGTCGGCTCAGTATTTTGCAGGCGAGCGTCCGTGGCGCATACCTTGCGACATTGCACTTCCGTGCGCCACTCAGAACGAGATAGAGCGCGCCGATGCCGAGAATCTGATAGCAGGCGGCTGCCGGTGTGTGGCTGAAGGAGCCAACATGCCCTCTACTCCCGAGGCTATCGCCATCTTCCAGCAGGCACGCATACTCTATAGCCCGGGTAAGGCGAGCAACGCCGGCGGTGTGGCTACATCAGGACTCGAGATGACACAAAACAGTATCCGCCAGCGCTGGACTGCCGAGGAAGTTGATGAACACCTGCACCGCATCATGGCTGACATACACGAGGCATGCCTGCGTTATGGTACAGAAGAGGACGGATACGTAAACTATGTTCGCGGTGCCAACGTGGCAGGCTTCATCAAAGTCGCCAACGCGATGGTGGAGCAGGGAGTGGTGTGAATTTACCATTTGGTCATTTACCATTTATCTCAGGAGCGCGAGTGTCCCCTGTCGCGGCAATCATCAATCATCAACTATCAATTGACAATTCTCAATTATCATCATGGATGCCAATCTAACACAACTAATGTCGGTGCGTATCAGACGTATTCTCTTGGTGTGCAGCAACTACGATAGTTTTGTGCTCAATGAGGACGGCAGGATAGAGGTGCAGATAGCTGAGGAATATGCAGAGCTGAACCTGAGCAATCCGCCTTCGATAGTACGTGCTGAGACGGAGCAGAAAGCACTTGAAATAGTGGAGTCGGGCGAGCTGTTCGACCTTGTGATGATAATGAACAATACCGCAGTGGAAGGCACCTTCCTGTTTGCCCATAGCATGAAGCAACTTGCCCCCGAGACGCCGGTGGTGCTGCTTACCTCTTACTCGAAAGCCGTATATGAGCGTATCCGCAATGCCTCTGCCGACCATAGTCTGCCCAATAGCGACATCGACTATGCCTTCTGCTGGAACAACTCCACCGACCTTATAATTGCTATTATCAAGCTGCTCGAGGACAAACTCAATGCCGAGCACGATATTCTCAGTGAGGGCGTGCGTGCCATACTGCTCGTGGAGGACTCAGTCCGTTATTATTCTACATATTTGCCCCTTCTCTATAAACTCATACTCCAGCAGAACTCGATAGCCATCCGCGATGCGCTCAACGAACAGCAGCAACTGCTTCGCAAGCGCTCCAGACCTAAGGTGCTGATGGCTACATGCTACGACGAGGCCGTAGATATCTACCGCCGCTATAGCGCCAATATCATAGGCGTAATCTCCGATATCGGGTTTGTCTTGCACAAAGGCGACCCGCCTGAGAAAGAAAAATTAGATGCGGGTGTTGACCTGTGCCGCCTGATTCGCGAAGATATACCCACCATGCCCGTGCTGATGCAGTCGTCGCAGGAGTCGATGCGCGAGGTGGCTCAGCAACTCGGTGCAGGATTTGTGGTGAAGACCAGCAAAACCCTCACCCGCCAACTCAGCGAGTACATAGGGCGCGAGTTCGGCTTTGGCGACTTTGTTGCCATCGACCCCGAGACGGGGCGCGAATTGGCACGGTCGAGCGATCTCGACGGGTTCGAGCATATCATCTCAACCATACCTGCTGCTGCTTTCCGCCGATTGTCCGACAACAACTATCTTTCCAAGTGGCTCTTCGCACGAGGCCTGTTTACCGTGGGCAGAGAGGTCAACCGACTGAAGATACAGGACGACAACGATATAGAGAATATCCGTCAGAAGAACATCCATCTCATTCACGACTATCGTGTCAACCAAGCACAAGGAGTGGTGGCTAAGTTCAACCCCCAAACCTTCAACGACACCATCTGGTTTTCGCGCTTGGGCTCATCGTCGCTGGGCGGCAAGGCTCGCGGTCTTGCGTTCCTGAATCATGTGCTCAAGAAATACGACTTATACGACCGCTGGCAGGATGTACGGGTGATGGTGCCCAGAACAATGGTCATCACTACCGAGTATTTCGACCGATTCATACTCGACAACGGGTTGCAGTATGTCATTGAGTCGGACCTGACCGACGAGGAGATACTCTCGGAGTTTGTGGCATCAACACTGCCGCATGACCTCATCGAGGCGCTCCGGCTCTTTGTGCGCGTGAGCCGTCGTCCGCTTGCCGTCCGCTCGTCGTCGAAACTCGAAGATTCATATTATCAGCCGTTTGCCGGTGTTTATTCTACCTATATGATACCTTCTACCGAGAACGAGGACCAGCAACTGCGTATGCTCGGTAAGGCAATCAAGAGCGTCTATGCCGCTGTGTATTTTGCAGGGGCACGCGGATATATAGCCTCCACAGCCAATGTCATCTCTGAGGAGAAGATGGCGGTGGTGGTGCAGGAGGTGTGCGGACGAGAGGAGAAAGGCTATTTCTTCCCGACGGTGTCAGGTGTGGCGCGCAGCATCAACTTCTACCCCACAGGTTATGAGCGCGCTGAGGACGGCATAGTGAAGGTGGCTTACGGTTTGGGTAAGGTGGTGGTGGACGGTGAGCCGGTGCTGCGCTTCTCGCCTAAGTACCCCAAACATGTCGTTCAGACCTCAACGCCCGAACTCGTAATGCAAGAGACTCAGAAGTCGATGCTTGCCTTGTCGATGTTGCCAGAACGCTTCAAGACCTCTATCGATGATGCCGTCAACCTGGAGCGTATTCCGATACACGAGTGCGAGCAGTTTGCCTCGCTCAAGCATGTGGCGTCAACCTACGACTATGAGAATGGCCGTATCGTCGATTCCTGCTATCCTGCCGGTCCGCGCTTTGTCACTTTCGCGCCAATGCTCAAATTCAACACCTTCCCTTTGGCACAGATAGTAGCAGAACTGCTCAACATCGCTCAGCAGGAGATGAAAACGCCGGTAGAGATTGAGTTTGCAGCCTCGCTACCGCTGGCAGATGGCAGGAAGCAGCAAGACGAGGTGGCGGTGTTCAACGTGCTGCAGATACGTCCTATCTCAGCCGACAGTCTCAGAGCTGAGGTTGACTGGAACAGCGTTGACCAGACTTCGCCACTCATATTGTCGGACAGCGCGCTTGGAGTGGGGCGCGTGAAGGGGGTTAGAGATATTATCTACTTGCGCCGGTCGGCTTTCGACAAGATGCAGACCCGTCAGATGGCGCGGACTATAAGAGAGTGGAATCAGCGCATGCGCTCAGAGCAGCGCGGATATGTGCTCATAGGCTTCGGGCGCTGGGGCTCCGCTATCGATACGCTTGGAGTGCCGGTGCAGTGGTCTGACATAAGCGAGGCTAAAGCTATAGTGGAGTGTTCGCTTGAGAACTTCCGCATCGACCCCTCGCAGGGCTCGCATTTCTTTCAGAACCTGACTTCGCTGAACGTAGGTTATGTTAGTGTGGACCCGTTCTCGCGGTCTGCCGACTATTACGACGAGCAGCAACTCAACCTGCTTCCGGCAGTACAGGAGACGGAGTTCGTACGCCATGTAAGGCTTGAGAATGAACTCGAAATCACCATCGACGGATTCACCTCCCACGCTTGCATTAAGATCAATTCATAATCATAATGCATAATGCATAATTCATAATGCATAATGCATAATTAAAATAAGCAATAAGCAATCAGAAATCAGAAATAAAAACATAAATTCCATGAAAAAACTCTTTACATTCTTCTGTCTGACAATGTGCGTTATGCAGTTGTCGGCAACCAGAGTCTATCTGAATCCGGATGACAACTGGAAAAGTGATAATGCCAAGTTTGGTGTGTATTATTGGAACCGCATGGGCGGTGCAGGTTTTGCGCCGCTGATGAAGTATGATTCAGGCAGCGGATATTACGTTCAGGACGTGCCCGATGGCAATAACAATGTCATCTTCATTCGCATGGCGCCCACTGCCACCTATTCGAGTTTCACTGAGGGCGAGATGTGGAACTATACGCAGGACCTCACCCTGTTGGATGGCGATTTGTGTACCATCACGGGGTGGAACGAAGGCGCGATGTCGTACTATAGAGCGCCGGAACTCGTCTATACCGTTGAGGAACTGGTGTCTATCTATTCAGGGCTCAACCTAGCGCAGGGTGAAGAGGCTTCGGGCGTTTATACCGTTTGCGGCGTGGTGTCGAAATGGGTGAGCGGTTATCCGAATTATTCCAACGCCCGTTTCTATCTGAACGTCAGTCCGGAATCTACCGCAACGCCCGTATGGTGCTTTAACGTTAAAGGTGAGAGCAGCAGTGACGAGCGTACGCTTGAGGTAGGCGAGTATGTGGAGGTGACAGGCACTCTGATGAATTACAACAATCAGCCTGAACTGAAAAACGGCACGTTTCATGTTCCTACAGGCGACGAGCCGTTCAACCCCGGACAGCCCTCTACCGAATGTGCTTTTGCCGACCTTGAGGGCCAGACCGAGAAGCAACTGCTTGCTTCGCTATATGACATGATATCCAAGTACGACCCACTGGACTATAGTGAAGTGTGGGCATATAGGTCAGGCGTTGATACCCGCGAGGATGGCACCATCTGGGATATCTATTCTGCTTGCACCTTCTATGAAAGCGAACATTGCGGTTATGGCGATGATTTTGAAGAATGTGAGTGCTACAACCGCGAGCATACGCTGCCTAAGAGCTGGTGGGGCGGTAGCACCGACGAGCCTATGTACACCGACCTGCACCATATCTTCCCCACCGACTTCGAGGCTAACACTCAGCGCTCTGCATGGGCGTTTGGCGAGGTGACAAGCACGCCGGTTTGGGAAAACACGCTTGGCAGCAAAGTGGGCTACGGCACTTGGGGCTACTCGGGCAATAACTACGCTTTCGAGCCCGCCGACGAGTACAAGGGCGACATAGCACGCGTCTATTTCTACATGGTCACACGCTACAGCGACAAGAACTTCGCTGCCGGTGGCAAGGGCTACCAGATGTTCACCTTCAACAACAACACCGCAGGCTTCACCTCGAAGGCTCTCAGTCTGCTGCTCAAGTGGCACCGCCAAGACCCCGTGTCGGAAAAGGAAACAAAGCGCAATGCCGCTGTTGAGAAAGTGCAGGGTAATGTCAACCCGTTTGTTATGGACCCTGAGTTGGTGGAGTATATCTGGGGTAACAAGAAGGGCAAGGGCTACGATTGCAACGGTGCCACAGCAGTTGAGAACACACAGCAAGAGGAGTTTGCAGTAAGGGTGAGTGGTGCAGCGTTGTCAGTGGTGTTGCCCAAAGCAGCCGACATCCGCATCTTTGATACTATGGGACGCCTTGTTATCAGTCGTCAGTCGTCTGAACTGCATGTTACGCTGCCCGACGGGCTCTATCTTGTAGGCGTGGGCAACAGCATCCGCAAAGTGATAGTGTCGGTCAGATAGGCAATGTACAATTGACAATTTTGCAATCATCAATCAGCAATCAGAAATATGAAATATAAATCCCTTCTGCCGTTGCTATGTATTGCGGCATTGTCATTCTTTGCTACTCCCGCTATAAGTAGCGATGGTGTTATTCGTCACGCTGCTTCCGACGACGAAGATCCGGAACCTACGCCTTGTCTGCGCCTGCAGACGGAAACAGAAGAGGCGTATTATGCCGACTTTGCCACTGCTCTCAAGGATGCCAACAAAGCCCCGGCGGCTGCTCTGACACTGCTGCAAGACGTCACCTTTGGCGGACAAGCCCCCGCGCAAAACGTCAAGACCAACCTCACTATCGACCTCAACGGATATACCTTAGGTGACACGCTATCGGGAACAACGCTACTCACCCTCAACGCCGATACCCTGACGCTCAGCATCGTCTCGTCGAAGCAGGGCGGCAAACTGCGGGCGGTGCGCGATTTCAATGGCAAGATATACCTCATTTCGGCTTATCGCGGAACAGTCGTTTTGGAAGGTATAACAGTCGAAGCCCGCAACTTGGGGCGTTATGAAGCTGTCACTTACGATAAGTTGGGCGTCACGGCATTGTCGTTTTCCGCACCTGCTACCGTACGAATAGCCAACTGCCACGTGGTGGCACAATGTGAGGGGTCCACTACGTGTATATCGTCTGCCGGCAACCAAGAGACAGCCGCAAAAGTAAGTGTTAGAGATTGCACGGTAGAAGCCACAGGCCGACAAAATGTCTATGGACTGAACATCTATAGCACGTCCGAGGTGAGCCGTTGCAATGTGCAGGTGCAAGCTACAGGCAATGGTGCTTATGGTATTTCCGTTACCAACTTTCAGGACACTACTACGCATGCCGATATTGAGATAGCAATAAGCAAGGTAAAGGTGACGGCGCAGGGCGGGTATAACGTCTATGGACTCAACCTTAAAGCCCCTGCCGCGTTAATCGAAGATACTGTTACTGCTGTTTGCGACTCGCTGAATGCATATAGCGTGTATGCCAATTATCCTGTCGAGATAGAGAAGTGCCGACTCGTGGCAAAGGCTTTGCAGAGCAATGCGATAGGCGTTAATGGTGTGTCGTATTCTGCTAACTGTTCAGATGCTCAAAGACCGGTGATTGTGCGCGATTGTGATATCAAAGTCACGGCAGGGCAGAAGAGTTATGGGGCAATGATAAAAGAGGCAACGCAAATCCGCCGCTGCCATATTACCTCACATGCTTCTTTCGATAACGCTTTGGGAGTGTATCTGCCAACCCGCAAGGAGGTGGAGCAGAAATCTGCGATCAGCGACTGCGATATTACCGCCGAAGCAGGCTACAACAAGGCTAACGGGGTTTATCTTGAGAGTGCGTGTCCGTATGAGCTTACAGGCAGCATGGTATCCGCTACGGCGGGTTGCACCCATTCGCAGGCTGTCTATTTAGGCAGAAACAGCAGTCTGACGGTGGAAGATTGCCGTCTGAGGGCTCTTGCGCGCATGGATACCATAACGCGCACCACTGATTCTCAGGTGCGCGGATTCGTGTCGGGAGATGAGAGCCGAGTGACCATGAGGCGCTGCCATGTATATAGCGAGGCGCAGAATGAGAAGGCTGCAAACAACGTGTATGGCTTGAGCCTGAAAGGACGGAGCACCGTTGATAGCACCTACGTGAAGTCCGTATCCGCACAGAACGCGGCTTACGGCATCTATACCACGCGCTGTGTTTCTCTAAACACCGATACAGTCGAGGCAATGGCGCAGGGCAACAAGGCTCTTGCATTGGATATCAACGGCGACAGCCTGACCTCGTATTGCCGCCACAGCTCGTTCAGCGCGCTTGCCGCCGGTACGATGGCAAGGGGGGCATCGCTCACGAAGTCGATGCTCGAGATGACCGACTGCTACCTGTCGGCCAATGCGCGTATGGATACCTTCCTCATCGCCACCGATGCCGATGTGCATGCCCTTCATCTCAACACCGACACCAAAGCCACACTCCGGCGATGCGATATTCAGGCAGAGTCGCTCAACACTCGCGCCTCGAAAAAGGTGTATTCTGTGTTTTCCTTGGGCGGCGCGGAGCTGGACAGTTGCCTGCTGTATGCTCGGTCGGCTTATGACGAGGCCTACAACATAAGGGCAGGTATCAGCCATGAGACCACTCTGAGAGATTGCAAGTTGCGCGCCTTTGCGCGGCTCAATGATGCCGTGGCGCTTAAGAACACCGCGGCAGTGGGTAAACTACGCTTCTACGGCGGCTTCTACTCTAATGCTACCAACCTGCAGATGTACCTGCCGTCCGACACCTGCGGTATTTATGAAATACGAAAAGGCAAGGAGTATGATGAAGGATATAGATATACCATCCGTCCGCTAACCGACCCGGGAGTGGAGATTTTCCACGTTTATGTCAATGCAGATCCTAAGGAACCGGTGGGCTCGTTTCTAACCCTTGCGCAAGCACTCGACTTCTGCACCGGGCAGCCCGACAAGCAGCTGACTATAACGCAGACTGCCGACTATCAGCTCATGGGCGGCGATTATACCATTCCCGCTAATACCACCCTGCTGCTGCCATATCAGCGGGAGCAGACTCAGGCGATAGGTGAGATAGCCATTCGCGACCGTCAATACAACAAGCAGACATGCAGTCTTAGACTACGTCTCGACTCGGGCGTCCGACTCCACGTCTATGGACGGTTGGAGGTGAGTGCGCTGCAACGTGCCTCAGATCCGGGAGCCGGCGGCGTGTCGGGTGAGTACGCACTGTTGGACATGGCAGACGGAGCCAAGATAACGCTTTATCAGGGCGCCAAGATGATGGCTTGGGGATATGTAGTGGGCGACGGAATGGTCGAGGCATTGGACGGCTCGGAGGTGTACGAGGGTATGCAACTGTCAGACTGGAAGGGCGCTACAATGACCGTTCAGATGTATCAGAACCCGCAGCGTGTGTTCCCTCTGACGCATTACTTCTATCAGAATATCGAGTCGCGCGTCGTCTATCATGCCGGAGCCAATGCCTTCGGCTCAATGAGTGAGGTGGCAGCGGACATGCTCATACCTTTCGACAAGATTTCAATCTTGGGACAAGAAAATGCACTTTTCATCTTAGATGCTACACATGATACGTGCACCACCGTCATGAAGCAATACGATGTCCCGCACGACCGCATCATCTGGACCACTAACGGCAATGTCAGCATCGGCGAGCTGGATATAGTTTTGCCCGATGAGATGTTCGAGGGTTTCAATTTCCGCTCGTCGGAGTACGTGCTTCCGCTCAACACCAACATGACCATCATCGCGCAAAGCGGAGTGCTGAGCATGAAGCATGACGTGGTCATGCTGCCCGGGACCGAGGTAGTAGTCATGCCTGAGGCTGCCGTCGTAGTGCCGGAGGGTGTCAGACTATATCTCTATGATCTCAATGAGTGGGTAGGGTTTGATGGAAGGCTTTATTATACCGTTTCTTACTCGCCGAGTTGGCAGACATGTCCCAGAACGCAAGCCGACCTCAGGTCGGCACTTGTGGATGTGCAGGGCATGGTGGAGGTGCGCGGGGAGCTATATGCAACTCAGAGCGGTGCCGACATCATCAGCAGCACCGCCTCGGGCGAAGTGCTCTTCAGAGCCGACGCTGGGGCTCAAAGTGTCATCTATCAGGTGGTGGGTGTGCCCACGGATTTCGACTATCATAGCACTGTGGCAGTCGCCGCGCCGCTCAGAAATGCCGATGGTACCCTCACGCCTACAACCGACGCCTATGCGGGCAATAGGTTCGTATATACCGACGACAGGTGGCAGGTCGATTATGGCGACAAACTGCGAGCCCGCTTCTTCGATTTCGACCTCCGATTGCTCCATACCGACTACGTCGGCTATGGCGAGGTACCGCAGTTCCGCGCGCAGCAGCCCGAGCGACCCGACGACGGCGAGTTTACCTACACTTTTGCCGGATGGCAACCCGAGGTGAGTGCCATCACCGTGCCTACCGACTATTATGCCGTCTATAGCGCTACTCCCAAACAGCAGGATGCCCCCGCTGTCAAGGGTACAACAAGCAAGACCCGACTCGTTCTCATCGACGGCACCCTCTACATCCTAACCCCCAACCACCAACTCTATAATCTGCAAGGACAGAAGGTAATGGATATTTGATAATTGCTAATAGAGCACGTTTACGATTGTCTGGAGCGTAGCGGAGATAAGAATTGATAATTGATAGAGTTCACTTCTACGTGTGGGGGTGTGTCAAAACTATTGGCACACCCCCTTTATATCAATAATTGTTGATAATTTTCTTTTATTGTTGACCTATATAAATAATTTTTGGATAATTTTGGGTAATTTTGGACGAACTATATTAAAATTTGAACTCTCACGAGAGATAGCAACCCCTCACAAATAGAGGCTGCCTGACAAAACTTCTGAGACAGCCTCCATATTCGTTTGTTAGTTCAATTCCTGCACGCCTTCAAATATATCCGTTCAATCCGTTCAATCTGTGGTTTAGATAAAGGAGAAATGATGATTGGTATAAGCATTACAAAATATCTGTCTCTTTTGTCCCTTTTGTCCTTTTTTATATGTGATTATACCGAGTTTTTGCCGATATTTCATAAAATGGACAAACCTACAATAAGACGCAATATTTTTTCACTTTCCTCAACAACGCCGCAAGGTTAATATATATTTTTTTTATTACGCAAATTATCAATTCTCATTTCCCCAACCTCAGTCCGATGAGCAGGGGGTCGTGGTCGGAGTAGCGGAAGAGCAGGTTGCGGCGCGCGGCGCGGGACATGTACTTGCGGATATTGCCCGTGGCGTGCTGAGGGATACGGTTACCCTTGAAGTTGTATTTTGAGTAATAGGCGGCGGAATAGTAATAGTCGGTGTTCCAATGCAGAGGATGTGCTGCCGTTACCTGCAGTGCCATCGAAGGCGTGGCGAATACGCGGTCTAAGTAGCCACATTCGCCTTTGTAACTGTACGAATAGCCTAAGCTGTCGTCACGCATGAGCATATCCCGGAACCCTGCTTCTACCACTGCTTGTATGGGGAGTTCCTGGGTGTAGGAGTTGAAGTCGCCTATCATGAGTATGTCGGGGTCGGTATAGGTGCTGTCGGAGTAGGCACGGCGTATCATAGCGAGCATCATATCCACGTTAGCCATGCGTTTTTTGAGTGACTCCTCGCTCGTTCCCCGTTTGCTTCTCAGATGGTTGAGCGAGACGACAAAGCGTTCGCCCGTCTGCAGTTGCTCGAACCCTTGCAAGGCGAAGCGGCAGCAGTAGATATTGCTGTCGGGATAGGCAAAGAGGAGTTTGCCGAAAGGGCGCAGGACGTGTTGGTCGTAGATGAACCCGACCGAGATAGTGTCGCCGTCGGTCTTGCCGGTGCGAACGAATGCATATTGGTCATTGTCTGCCAGTTCGTTCATCTTGGCAGTGAGTTCGGCGGGTGCCGACTCGCCTTTCTCCACTTCACATAGCGCATACAGATCGGCTCGTATATGTCTCAGAGCCGATGCCACCTTCAAGGTCTGCAGTTCGTGCTGACCCATGGTGTTGCGCTTGGTGGCGTAGCCTCCCTGATGGAAGAAGAAGTTCTGTATGTTGGCAGAGCAAACCACCACATCGGCATCGCCGAGCGAGGGCAGCTGCTTCCGGGGCCGGTAGTTGCGCCATGCCGGTCGTCTGCCGGTCTGCAGTGCACGTGTGCCTACGATGGTGGCTTTCAGGTTTTTGATGGTCGCGCCGAGGTTCAAATCGTACTGCGGTGCACACACGAGACGGATCTTGAGCAGGCTGTTGTGACGGACGAGACGATAGTAGTCGGTGGAGTCGCCTTGTGCAAGTCCTCGAGCTCGTTCTTCGGGAACATAAAGGCGCTCTGGTGCGAGTACGATGGAGTCGCGGAAAGTGCCGCAGACGATGAGCGGGGTGGTGATCTGAACGGTCTGCCCGTGCAGCCGCTCCCAGCCGCCTGCCTGCAGCTCGTCGAAACTGACGCGCTCAATGGCATTAGCTGACACAGTGACGGCGGCAATAAGAATGAAAAATAGACGTTTCATGGCGATTTATGTTAATGTTTTAATATAAAGTCGAAAGACCATGCGGATAGGTTCGCCGCTACTCGTAGAGACGGTATATATACCGTCTCTACCCGCGACAGATGCCTCTTTTACAATGCATAATGCATAATTGATTGCCTCACGCCCCTGCTCCCTCCAATCTTGCAGGCGAGTCGCCTGCGCTCCAATCTTGCAGGCGAGTCGCCTGCGCTCCAATAATTGTCAATTCTCAATTTTATTCAAAGCTCAGGTATGGTAGCACTTGTTGGAGTTGGTCCTGAGTGAAGCAGTCCTGCTCGCGGAGGAACACCTCAAGCGTTAATGAGATATGCTCGCGGCGGAGGTTATACAGGCATTTGGCTTGTTCAAAGCGTATGTATGGGTGACGGTTGAGTCGGTCAACAGATGCCTTGTTGACAGGTATAGGGTTGACGAGCGAGGCATCGGCTGTGAAGTGCGGTAGCAGAGTGTCGATGGTGATATTGTCGATTTCGCGCAGTTGCTCGGGTGAGACGTAGCCACCGAGTTGTTGGCGGTAGCGCACTATCTGAATTGCGGTGTATCGTCCGACGCCTCTGAGCAATTGCAATGTTGCGGTGTCGGCGGAGTTGAGTTCGATGATAGTATCTTTCTTGAGGCGCGGTACGTAGGCTTGCCTACGATTGGCAGTGTCGGTCTGAGCGGTGTCGGCGGGCAGGCTGATGTCGATAAACGGCAGGAGTGCGGCATATAGGCTGTCGTTCATGAAATAGAGCCGTCGGAGGTCTTCAGTCTTGCGAAAACGTGCACCTTTCTGTCGGTATCGTATGAGGGTTCGCGCCTGCCAGGGGCGGAGCCCGAGTTCGAGCAGCTCGACGGAGTCGGCTGTGTTAGGGTCGAACGGGTGCAGTCGGAGCGGCACGGTGTCGCGCTTGGGCTTGTCGTATTGGGGGTAGCGAGACTCGTATTTGCGTTCTTCGAGTCGGTTAATAAAGGAGTCGATGGCAGCGGTGTCGAGTTCTGCAAGGTCACGGTGGATGGTGTCTCTGAGGTGACGGTCGGTGAGATACATGGCGGCAATGAAACCCGCGATGAGCACGAGTGTCAGAATCAATCCTACGGCTTGACGCCGCAGAAGCGAATCGCGCTTATTACCCTTGCTGTTAGCCATTGTTGCATGTTTTAATGTTGCATGTTTTAATTCTCAATTACGATTATGCATTATGCATTATGCATTGAATTCTATCCGCATGGCTCTCCCCCGCTCTTTAAGGGAGGGGGTAGGGGGCGGGTAGCTATAGAATTCTCAATTCTCACTGTCTCTTGTCTTTTCTGCGAACATGCAGCAGAAGGTGGTGAATGTTGCAATGCCCTTGCTCAGGTTTAGCGGCATCTCAATGAGCATGACCAGTACTGACACCGCAACAAACATCAGCAGTGCATAGTTGCGATGCCGGATGGCATCAAATGTGAGGCAGCCAAGCAAAAACAGTATGGCGAGCAGTGCGGGAATGCCTGCCTGCATCCAATCTCCGAGGAACTGGTTGTGGGGATTGCGGAAAACGAAGTCGTTGAGTGCTGCTGGCACATCGCCTATGCCTACTCCGAGTATCGGACTGAGGCGTATTTGCTCAATAGCGTCGGAAAAGAGCCGATGGCGCTGGTTATCGAGAGAGAAGCCTGTATGGCGGAATAAAAAGATATATGCCACAGCGATAACCGCTCCTGAAACCACTACCCAATACGTGCCCTTTGCCACTTTGTTGTCAGGCAGAAACAAATATACCGCCATCACTATGACTGTCAGGCACATGATGATGCCGACCCTGCTTTGCATAATCAATAGCACGAACAGACAGAGCAGACTTTGTGCGATGAACTCGGCAGGATGAACGATACGCTGCTTGGCGAGCGTCAGGCAGCCGATGAGCGCAGCCATTAGGGCGTAGCCGATATAGGTGGGATGGTTGTAATTGGTCCAGCTATACAATATCTCCCAACATTCTCTGCCGCTGATTCGGTGCTTGTAGGGTAAGAAGAAGTCAGACAAACTCAGCGACAGCCGGTAGGATTGAATAATCCAATTGACTATGGAAATGACTATGAATAATAAAGTTAAGCGACTAAAGATAAGCATGATAGTATTCCATTGCTTGCTGCTGAAAGTATAGGTATAGAACGCCGCCGGAATGCCTATCAGCAGCAGGCTACGTCTGACCAGTACATAGCCCCATTCGCGGTCTTCCGTCCAGAGCATACTTGCCGAGATGGCGATGAAATAGATGAAAAAGGCATATACGTAAGCTCGCGGGCGCCGTGGCTCGTGGGCAAGCAGCAGGTACAGAGCCGAGCATATAAGGAATATATTGCTGCACGTGATTACTGTTCTCACGGAGAACAGCGAACTCATTGCGAGTGCCAATAGCGGCACAAGAAACAAGTATTTGAGATATGGTTTTAGGTCTTTTAGTTGCATAGCGACTTATATATTTCTATGTATTGGTTGAAATGTTTGGTATAGGTGAAAGTGTGCGCATATTCCATTTCCCTGAGTCGGCGTTGCTCGCTGAAAAGTGGCAGATTGTCGCTGACAGTCCTGGCCATCAGCTCCGGCTCGAAGTTGTCGAAAGCGAAAGCGTATTCACCCGCAATCTCGCTCAGGCTTGTCTGCATCGACGAGAATACGGGTTTGCCGTGTGACATGGCTTCTATAACCGGCAGCCCGAAGCCCTCGAAAAGCGAGGGGAAGAGAAAGGCTTCGCAATGCCTGTAGAGCCACACTCGTTCTTCGTTGCTGACAAACCCTAACAGTCTGACATTGTTAATCCCGTTTTGGCTAATGTATTTGCGAATCAGGTTGGCGTAGTCGGTGTGGTCGTTGCCTGCAAGGTAGAGCTGTCGGTCGGGCATGTAGCGCATCATCTTGACGATAGACATGAAGTTCTTCTTCTCTTTCATCTCGCCTATGGAAAAGAAAAACGGCTGAGCGGGGTCGATTAGTCGAGGGCAGCACTCAGCTGCGTTGGCATTGGCAAACTCCACACCATTGTAGATAACGCTTACAGGGGTGTCCTTCGGGACGTTCATATAGCGGTAGAGTTCGCTCTTTGTGAAGTTGCTGATGCAGCATATCCGGTCGGCGCGGTCGATTCGCTTCTGCACTCGGCTCTTGTATTGCCTTGCCACCTTGTCCGACTTCTCATACATAAAGTTTAGGTCGTGGACCGTCAGCAGGTACTTGGTTTGGCGGCTATAAGGTCTGAAGGAGCTGAGCTGGTGAATGGCATGCCAAACCTGAACTTTTGGATAGAGGAACGGCAGCAGTTTGTAGTAGCGTTTGCGCGGCACGTAGTCCACCTTATCGCCGCAGCAACCGTAGTAGTTTCTCGGAACCAAAAGCACAAAACGGAACGGCAGACTATCGGTGTCGATGAGGTTGATGGTGCGTATGTAGTTGAGCGCCACTTGTCCGAGTCCGCAGTAAGGATGCTTGAGGACCGACAGGTCGAGCAAGACTTTCTTTTTCTCTATGTCAGTAGGTTTAGTCATTTTGTCAGGCTGTGTTATTTGCGAAATCTCCAGTAGCGCCTATGGTATCTTAGTGTGAGTTGTTGTGTCAGTGCAACGCTAAATCCCCGTTTCTCGGCGTAGCACTCGGCGAGCAGCATGAAGAAGTCGTCGTTGCCCCAAAGTCGTGCGAAGTTACGGCAAGCTTGCTTAATGCCAATCGTTGCAGAAGGAAATGCCATGCGGTTGATATCAATAATTGTGAGTTGCACCCTGCCGTTGCTTATGTCGAAAAGCAGATTTCCGGGCGACAGGTCTTTGTGGTAGATGTGTTGCATGTGCATGTCTGCCACAGTGTAGGCAAGCTGCCGTATGATGGGTTCGTGTCCTTCAATGCCATGTCCGCGAAACTCGTAGAAGTTGCGCGGATAGGGGCAGTAAGTGGTAACGAGGTAGCTGTCGGATAAGAGTCTTGCGGACTTGACTATCATATATGCTATGGGCTCGGGCGTAGGAATGTGGCTTGCTATGAGTCTGAGAGCATTGGAGTAAGCCCGCTGAGCCTTTGGTGCCCTGATGTAGGTGTAAGCAAATCGTTGGGGTAGTGATGGTATGCCATAGCGCTTGACGCAGACCTCTGTGCCATCGGGTGCGGTGAGTCGGCGCACCTCGTTTCTACCCTTGAACAGACATTTGCCCTCTTGGGTGAAAATCTGAGGCATCGACTCTATCCATGTTCTGAGATGCTCATATTTAGGATTGACAGTGGTCAGCATAATGATTCATATAGCGCTTTTATGTTACGGCCGATATTCTCGTCACTGAACTTGTCGGCTTGCAAGGCAGTGTTGGCGATGAGCCGTTGGCGGACGGAGTTGTCGCTGACGATGGTCTGCAGTTTGTCGGCAAGGTCGTCGATGTCGGTAGGGTCGGCATAGAGAGCGGCATCTCCTGCTGTCTCGCTGAAACAACTGCCTGTGGAGGTGAGTACAGGCAATGAAGTGCACAGCGCCTCTAAGATAGGTATTCCAAAACCTTCGAACAGTGATGGGTAGGTCAGCGCGTAGGCAGAACTGTATATGGCGGGCAGGTCGCTAAAATCAGTGTGGTGCAGAAATATGACGCTCAGGCGCTTATCGGCTGCTAAGCGTTTCATCTGCTCTGCATAACGTGATTCTGCTCCCACCACTACCAAAGGAATATCCAATCCTGATGCACTCAGTGCAAGGAGCAGGTTGCTGAGATTCTTGCGAGGCTCAATGGCTCCTACGTAGAGCAGGTAGGTGCGGGGCAGGTTGTACTTTTGGCGTACGGCATCTTTTTGCTCTTGTGTTATCGGCAGGCGGAAGGCGCTGTTGCAACCCTGATACATCACCCTCAGTTTCTTCTCGTCGGCTCCGAGCAGTTCGATGCAGTCGCGGCGGGTTTGCCGGCTGATGGCTACAACAACGTCTGCTACCTCGCAGGCATAGCGTACTTTCCGGGTCAACATGCGTCGGTAGGTAGGGCTGTAAAGTTCGGGGTAGCGCAAGAAAATGGCATCGTGTATGGTAACTACTTTCTTGACACTCGTCTTGTGTATGTTAAGGGGCAACTCAGCACTCAGTCCGTGGTAGATGTCGGCATTGAGTTGGCTGAGCAGGTCGGTGCAGCCAAAGCTCCTCCACATTCCCGGTGCCAACTGCCAGAGTCCTTTCGGCAGAACCTCCGTCAGGCAGTCGGCAGTGGCGTCGAATAGGTCTTGGCGACGTCGTGGGTTGAACAGCAAGTAGTGGTTGTTAGGAGCGTAGCGGGCTGCCAAGCGCACATAGTCGCGGCTATAGTTGCCCAAACCACGTGAGTTATGGAAAGCTCGCTTAGCATCGAAGGCAATGGTCATTTTGATAATTAAGAATTGAGAATTAAAACATTAAAACATTAAATCATTAAATCATTAGAACATTGCTTATATGCTTGCAGCAGGTGTTCGAGTACGTCCTTAACAGGTATGTCGAGACAGCGATAGTCGCCGTAGCGGCATTTCCTCTTACCATATATAGAGCACGGACGGCAGCTGAGTGGCAGTTGCAGACAGTCGGACTCTTGTTGTCCGATTCCGAGGAAGCCTGCCATAGGGTGGGTGGCTCCCCAGATACTCACAACGCGGGTGCCTGCGAGCGAGGCCAAATGCATGTTGGCTGAGTCCATACTCAGCATCAGTCGCAAGCCTGCCATCAGTCTGAGTTGTTCGGCAAGCGAGCTATTGCCGGCAAGGCAATGTGTGTCGCTATAGGTTTGTTCCCATCGCCTGAGTACTGCTGCTTCGTCGCCGGGGGCACCAAACAGGTAAACCGGTATATGTTCTTCTGACAACCTTCTCACCACTTGTTCCATCCTGTCCAAAGGGTAGCATTTGCCTTTGTGTGCCGCAAATGGAGCTATGCCTATGCCGGTGCCGATATCCGTTTTGGTAGGTTTGGCGGGTGGGTTGATAGGATACCCTAATCGCTTGAGTACATCCGCATACATGAGGTAAGTGGCAGTGAGTGGACGATGGTATCCATGCGTAAGCAGAAGCCTGCCTGCACGCTGCTTGTTGATGTGTCTGCATTTGGCTCCGCGCAATGCACAGCAAGCAGTAATGTACCGGCTTCTGACAACGCTGTGCATATCGGCAACGAGGTCAAAACTGCTATAGTCGATTTGACGGAGCAGTCGTCTAAGACCGCTGAACCCTTTATGCTCGCCGCGCAAATCTGCTCCGGCAAAAGTGACGTTATCGGCGGTGCCTTCAAATAGTGCACTAAATCGCTGTTGTGATAATACGGTGATACTCAGTTGGGCATACTGCTCTGCCAATTGCTTGACTACAGGTTGCAGCATTGCAGTGTCGCCAAGTGCGGAAAAACGTATGATGAGTATCCGAGTCATTTCTTAGCGTATAGTACGGGGTTGAGGGTGGGATCGTTGTACATCTTCATCTGACGATATACTTTCATCACCCGTCTGCCGTTCCGGTAGTCGTCGAGCAGTTGTTCGATAGCAGTGGTGAGGTCGGTCTGCTGCTCAAGCAGCACGCGTAGTTTGTCGGCTACTTTGCAGTGTTGCTCATCGCTTATGTCGGTGCGTTCTGTTTCCACCTGCATATGGTAAATCTTGACGTTGAGTATCGACAGCCGGTCGATAGCCCATGCGGGACTCTCGGTGTTCAGACGTGCGTCAGGATTAGGAGTAACAGAGCGGTAGAGGTCATAGAAGTAAGTGTCGATGCGCTCTACAATGTCTGTTCGCTCCTGATTCGATCGGTCGATACGTCGCTTGAGCAGCAGTGCTTCGGTGGGGTTGATCTGCGGGTCGCGAATGAGGTCTTCAAGGTGCCACTGTACGGTATCAATCCAGCATTTGAGGTAGAGGTCGTGTTCTAATGTAGCTTGACTATAGGGGTTGCAGATAGGTGCATTGACATCGTCGGACTTATGGTAGTCCAAAATAGCCTGACGGAATATGTTATTGTAATTCTGCATGGTGTTTTATGAGTATGTTAGTTTTCTCTCGGTGTTTGTTCCTGTTGGTTCATCCGCGTTTTTTTTGTTTTGTCTATTCTCCCGGGTGTGTTTATTCAGTCTGTTCTCCCGGGTGTGTTTTGCGTTTGAGCTCGAAGTCACGACCCAAGTAGTTTTTCCTGACTATGGGGTTGGCGGCAAGTTCTTCTGGTGTGCCGTGGAAAAGAATCTTGCCCTCGAACAGAAGGTAGGCACGGTCGGTAATCATGAGGGTCTCATCTACGTTGTGGTCGGTGATGAGGATGCCTATGTTCTTGTCCTTGAGCCGCCACACCACATCTTGTATCTCTTGCACGGCAATAGGGTCAACTCCAGCGAATGGTTCGTCGAGCATAACGAAACGCGGTTCAATGGCAAGGCAACGGGCTATCTCGGTGCGGCGTCGTTCACCGCCCGACAGACGGTCGCCGAGGTTACGGCGGACATGAGAAAGGTTGAATTCTTTGATTAGTTGTTCGAGCTTCTCCTTCTGATACTCTTTGGTGAAGTTGGTCATCTCGAGTACCGCCCTGATGTTGTCTTCCACCGTCATCTTGCGGAAGACGCTTGCCTCTTGCGGCAGGTAGCCTATGCCTCGCTGCGCGCGTCGATACATGGGGTAATCGGTTATCTTCTCGTCGTCTAAGTAGATATTGCCGCGGTTGGCTGTGACGAGTCCGGTGGTCATATAGAAAGTAGTGGTCTTGCCGGCACCGTTAGGTCCGAGCAGACCCACTATCTCACCCTGACGCAGTTCGATGGAAACGTCATTGACAACGGTGCGTTTGCCATAGCGTTTGACCAGATGCTCAGTTCTAAGTACGTGTCTTATGTTGTCTTCGTTTCTCATAAATTATGCATTTCTTATTGCTGATTGCTAATTGCATAATTATCAATTAAGCATTGATGTCCACTTCTACGGGGCAGTGGTCAGAGTGTACAGCGTCGGTGAGTATGCGTGCTCCGGTGAGTCGTGTGGCAAGTGGTTGGCTCACCCAGTGGTAGTCAATACGCCAACCTGCATTTCTCTCTCGCGCGGCGAAGCGGTAGCTCCACCAAGAATATTTCTCAGCCGACTGATCGAATACTCTGAACGAGTCAACCATACCGGAGTCTTGCCAGCGGTCCATCCACTCGCGTTCCTCCGGCAGAAAGCCGCTGACTCCCACCTGACGCTCGGGGTGGTTGATGTCAATGGGGTGGTGGCAGATGTTATAGTCGCCACAAACCACCACATTCTCGCGTTCTCGTCTGAGGTCGCTGATAAACTTCAGGAAGTCTTCTAAAAAGCGCATCTTAAACTCCTGACGAACATCGCCGGTGGTTCCCGACGGGATATATACGCAAACCACTGTCAGGTCGCCAAAGTCGGCTCTGATAACTCGTCCTTCGCTGTCGTAGAGCGGATTGCCCATACCGGTGACAACCTTGTCGGGCTGCCTGCGCGACATCAGGGCAACGCCCGAATAGCCTTTCTTCTCGGCGCTATGCAGATAGCAGTGGTATCCCATTGAGGTGAACGGCTCAAGGTCGAGCTGCTCCGGTTGGACCTTGGTCTCCTGAATACAAAACACATCGGGTTGCTCCTGACTGAGCCAGATGAGCAACCCTTTGCTGATGGCGGCACGAATGCCGTTGACATTATATGATATTATTTTCATAACGGTTCGCTGTTAGTGTGCCTGATATTTATCAATTTAAGTTTCGCAAGTTATAAAACATTGTGTCACAACCCGCACAACCATTCTCGTTTTTATAAGCACGTCAATTGCATTGCCGTGTTCCACATCATCCTCCTCCATGAGACGAGTCAAAGCCTCGTCTCTACCACCCCACCTACGCCATACACGACTTATAGCATCCCTTAATTTAGTCGTTTCTATTTACTTGCAAAACTTAAATTATCAATTATGCATTATGCATTATGCATTGTGCATTGTGCATTATTTATCTACTATCACAATCTTTGAGCTTGGGATGAGTTGGCCGTTCTTGCTTTTATAGACTACGTATTGTCCGGGCATGGTCAGCAGGTTGAGGTCTTTGAGGCCGGTGTCGATGCCATTGATGGTATAGATGCCGACGATGGTCTCTGAGCCGTCTTCCGGGAGTACAAACTGATTGAGGTCTTTCAGACCACCCATGAATTTGAAGGTCACCTTCCCGTTCTCTGATTTTATTTTCTCTACGGGATATTTCTTGAGTTTTCTAAAGTAGTTTTTCTCGCCGAAAGGGAATAGGTCTCCCTGCTTACCATGGTAGCCGCATGTCCGGTCTTGGCTATAGTCGTCGGCAGTGGGCTTTTTTCCATCAGCCTCTATTATGTCAACTCCCATGTTTTTCTCATCGTTATTGACAGAGTTGGAACTCCATGTCGAGGAGTTGTAGTTGATATGCGTTATCATCAGTCCCTCGCCGGGGATGTAGGCGTTCCATTCGGTTTGCTGCTTGTTTTCGAGCAGGTAGAAATCGGCAGGATATGGCGAGATACCATTGAGGTTGTGGGTTCCGTCCTCGGTTATCAGTACGGCATCGTTTTCTTGAATATCGGCGAGTTCGATGTTGTCGCGCACGTTGAGCAGTCGTGGTTTGAGCCACCCCATGAAGAAACGTTCGTAGGCAGAGTAGGCGGGCGGGGTGCGTGAGGCGTTGTTATAGGGTCCGGCATCGAGTATGTCCCATGTGCCCAATGTCTTGTGTTTGGAGCTGCCCCGAGTGATATAGAGGTCGGGCAGTCCGAGCACATGTGAGAACTCGTGGCAGAAAGTGCCTATGCCGGCGCGAGTGGTGCCTGATGCGTTCTGCAGCTCCGATGAGCAGGCATAATTGTCAAGCTTGACGCCGTCTATTTCGTGTGCGATGCCTGCTCCTGAGTATATGTAGTAGTTATGTGGCCAGATAGTGTTCGAGTCTGCCCCCATAGCTTCGTTGTGACCGGCATAGACTACAAACACGAAATCGACGAAACCGTCATGGTCGTGGTCGTAGTCTGCGAAGTTGATTTGCGGGTATTGCTTCTTGACTAAATCGCAAGCTTCCGTCACCATCTCTTCAGGGTGAGCGTCCTCGCCTGTACGGGTGTTGTTGCCGTAGTAGCTGTATTTCTTGTTTAGTGTGACCGGTCCCACTACCTCGAAGTGCGGGTTGTAGGTTCCCATCGACTGGTCGTAGAAATACTTTCGCGCAGAGCCTGTTGCGCCGCGGTGGTCGTAGTTGTCGCCGTTGTGCATATCTCGGAAAGCGGCAAGGCTGTCTCTGTCAAGAAAAGCAAGATCTTTGAAGTTGACCAATATGACGAGCCCCGAAGGTGCGAGGTTTAGACGACCGATGCGTCGCTGCAGTGCTTGGTGCTTGGGTGAGGCTATGCGTCGCTGCTCTATCTGCTGCCCTGTTAGGACGGGGCATTTGACGAAGCGCTCCGACGTGTCGCGCTCATACCACTGTCCCGAGTCGTCGGTGAAATAGTGGAAGTATTCGTCGCCGTGCTGATAGACCGTCAGCTCTGAGCCGTCGGCGGCAGTGACCTTGATAGGTCCCTGCCAGGCCGGTACGGCATAGGTGATAAGCGGAAGCAGAACGGCGACTGCGAGAATCAGTCGTTTGTGCATATTGGTTATTTAACAATGATTTTGCGAGTCAGAACGTCGCCACCTTGTGCTATGCGCACCAGGTAAATGCCGCTATTGACATTAACGGTGGTGGTGGCAGCAGGGTTGAGTTCGCTGTAAACGAGTTGTCCTGCAATGTTATATACTGCCAACTTGGTATCTTGTGTGAGTCCGCTGAGCATAATCTGTCCCGCTTGCGATGCGATATTGAATTTGGCTTGTACGTTGTCTAATGCAGTGGTATGTTCGGCGCGATAGAGCACAACGGGTTTGTGGTTCTTGTAAGAGGCAGCTTTGTAGTAGCGGAAGCGTTTTTGGTTGCCGGCAGAGTTATAGCGCAGGTATGTCCCGGCGCTGACGATATTCGTTCCGTCGTCGCCGGCTTCTACGGTGTTCAGGTATGCCGATTCGTCGTTAGTCTTGATTGAGTTGGCGTCTTCATCGTTACCTATGAACAGACCGCTTGCCGATTTCAGCGAGTAGCCGCCATCGGTCTTGGCGATGTCGAAAGAGTAATCAGACGAAATGGTTATCTTATTGCCTTCGATGGTAACCTCCTTAAAGTTTTTTAAGGCGTCCAACGCGGCGAGCGAACCATCAAGGATATACGAAGCATCTTCGTTTACTATCAGATAGTTGCCCGACCAGTCGGCAGGTACTTCTGTCAGACGAACATAGGTCTTGGTGACGCCTGGCCCGGGTTTTTCGCTGTTTTTGTCGGTGAAGTTGAATGTGACAAGTCCGTTGGCTTCTTTGATGTTGGTCACCTGCCAATCGGCATATAGTTTGTCGTATGAGGTCACCCCACTCGTGCCCGGAAACGGGTCGCCGGCATCGCCATAGGTGAAATAAGATCCGTTGCTTTTTTTATAGTAAACTACGCCGTCGGCAGCCATGATAGCCATTCCCTGAGTTTCAGCTGAGCGTGCGTTGGGGGTGTTCTGTCTCCACCATGTCTGGTTGTACTGGACGCGCCAGATGAGCATGCCGTGCCCGGGTAAGTACTTGTCCCAGCCGGTATTTTGGCGATTCTCAAGGATAAAGAAATTCTTCGGGTCGGGGTTAGAACCGCTCAGGTTATGCTCACCTGTTTCGGTGACGATAAATATCTGCTGCGACGACTGCAGGTTCTGTAGTTGCACATTGTTTGTTTCTTCGTTGAGAATCTCGGGTTTAGCCCAGCCGGAGCACATGCGCTCGTAGCCTGAGAAATTGGGCGGAGTTTTGCCGTTGTTAAGGTAGGCACCGCCATCCATGATATCCCATTGACCTACTGTGGGGTTGTCGTAGTCGTAGAAGTCGGGCAGACCAAAAACGTGCCCGAGCTCATGGCAGGCAGTACCGATGCCGGCGCGCTTTCTGGACGTGCCGTTAAGTTCCTGGTGGCAGGAAAAAGTATTGATTTTCGTATTCCCGAGTGTCAGAGCTTTACCATAGTCGCTGCCTGCGAGAGACCATTCGCAAGGCCATATACAGTCTGCTGCATCACTTCCGCCATAATCGGCTTCGCCGTAACCTGCATAGAGGATGTCAACGAAATCAACATATCCGTCGCCGTCTTGATCGAACTCTGCAAGGTTGATGTTATATTGCTCGTAGGCAAGTTGGCAAGCCTCTGCTACCATGTTGCCGCAGTAGCTGTCGTTACCTTGTGAACTATTGCTTCCATAATAAGCATAACCTTTTGACAATGTAACCGGTCCATAGACAACGAGGTTAGGTTGGAACTTGCCGTCCGACTGGTCGGAGTAATACTGGCGAACGGAGCCGGTAGCCTCATCGTAGGTGTAGTTGTCGCCGTTGAGCATGTCGTCGAATGCCTCGCGGGTGTTGCCCGAAGCGAATGAACGGTCGGCGAACTGTACAAGGATGACAAGACCCTTGTCCATGTCGGCGGCAGCAAGTGACTTTCGGCGCTCGGCACGCTCCATTCTCCGAGCATTGCGCTCGGCGCGATGTGCTGCAGCTTTCTTGATTTGTGAGTCGTCAGCGCTTCTAACGAGGTAACCTTTGCTGTTGCGAGAAATTACGTTGCCATTCAGGTCGGTTATATAGTGACCTGCTTCGTCACCAATGACATAAGCCTCAATAATGGTGCCATCGGGTTGCTCCAATTGGCGAATACCCGGACGAGCAGGAATTGCAAAGATACTGATGCAAACCACGATGCTGAATAGTAGTGATAATAGTCGTTTCATGATAAGTGAAGTGTTTAGTTGATGAGAAGAAATATATAGCGATTATATAGTGTCTTTATTTGGTGTCGTTATAAGGTCGTTATATGGCGCGAGTTCGTTGATGCAGCTGAGCAGTCAGGTTATTTAGTTTGCGAGTTGCTTGGCGAAGGTCTGCGGTGTGCAGTTATTCTTGTTTTTGCAGTTTTGCCCTATTTCTCTCGGTTTTCTTTCTCAGGCGCTCAATGTAGCGTTTCTCGCATTTGGTGCGTTTGTCGGCATTGTGTGCCACTTTGCGTCCTGCTACTTGCTCGCCTTTCTTGTTGATGTAACCGTAGCAATAGTAGCCGTTTTTACTGCCTTTCTTACTCATAACAATAAGTATGCCATCCTCTGTCAGACGCTCATGATAGCGCTCATCGCCACGAAGGCGGATGACAAGTGTGTCGCCGTTGGGCTGAACGAAGTTTTGCGGACGAGGGTTAGCTGGTACTGCCGAGGCAGTTGACATGCCGAATGGCAACATTAGGCACAATGCGGCGAATAGGAAAAATTTCTTCATGGTTATAGTGTGTTTTTTAGATGTTTTAGATATCTTAGAAGTTTTAGAAGTCTTAGATGCTTTTGTGAGCGGCTTTCACCCGCTTGTAGAGCTCAGATGCGAATACGAAGTCGTTGAGCGATTCGGAGTCGGCATCGAAGATCTCGTGTCGGCTGCCTTCCCAGTCCATTTTGCCGTTTCTAAGGAAGATGATATGGTCGCCAATCTCCATAATGGAGTTCATGTCGTGTGAGTTTACAATGGTGCAGATGCCAAATTCTTCGGTTATCTCGTGTATCAGTTGGTCGATGACGAGCGATGTCTTGGGGTCGAGTCCGGAATTGGGCTCATCGCAGAACAGGTATTTGGGGTTCATACTTATGGCTCTTGCTATCGCCACTCGTTTTTGCATACCGCCGGAAATTTCCGAGGGCATAAGGCTGAAGGCTCGCTCAGGCATGTTGACTCGTTGGAGGCAGAAGCGTGCTCGCTCTACCATCTGTTCGCGACTCATCTCTGAGAACATCTCAAGCGGATAGAGCACATTGTCAAGGACGTTGAGTGAGTCGAACAAGGCGGCACCTTGAAACAGCATGCCCACTTCGCGGCGAAGCAAACGCACCTCTTTGTCGGTCATGTCGGGCAGGTTGCGCCCGTCGTATTCTATTCTGCCGGAGTCAATACGATGCAAGCCGATGATGCTTTTCATCATCACTGTCTTGCCTGAGCCCGATTGCCCGATAATCATATTCACCTTGCCGTCAGCAAGGGTGGTGGAGATATGGTCAAGCACTACGGTGCCGTCGAAACTCTTTACTATGTTGTCTATTTTTATCAATTTAGTCTAATATTATGCAACATAAAACGTTAGAACATTAAAACATTAAATCATTAAAACATTTCAATTCAGCATCAGGTTAGTGAGCATCAGGTTGAACAGCAGTATCATAATCGACGAGTTGACTACGGCTTTGGTGCTGGCGCGGCCTACCTCAAGGGCACCACCGTAGGCATAGTAGCCATAGTATGATGCCATGGACGAGATGATAAATGCGAAGACCATTGTTTTTACGAGTGAATACCAAACATAATAAGGGATAAAGGCATATTGTATGCCGAGCAGATAGTCTGCCACCGTTATCACGTCGGTGAAGGCGCCGATGCAGTAACCTCCGAAAAGTCCCACTCCCATGGATATGATAACCAAAAACGGCATCATCATCATAAATGCTACTATCTTGGGAAGTATGAGGTAGTTGGCGGAGTTGACACCCATTATCTC
>CAMHGK010000013.1 GCA_946184695.1 uncultured Bacteroidales bacterium
GGGTGCGAAGATTTATCAGCTTGACATGGGTACGCTTGTGGCAGGTACGCAGTACAGAGGTGACTTCGAGGAACGCATTAAGTCGATAATGGACGGTGCGCGCAAACAGACCAACAGCATCGTCTATATCGACGAGATACATACACTCATAGGCTCAGGCGCCGTGGGAGGCGAGAGCTTGGACGGCTCGAATATCCTCAAGCCTTACCTTGAAGCGGGCGACATCCGGTTTATCGGTGCCACGACCTACAAGGAGTATAACAAGTATTTTCAGAAGTCGCAGGGCATAGTGCGCCGTTTTCAGATGATAGACGTACCTGAGCCGTCAGAGCAGGAAGCAGTAGGCATACTCGAAGGTCTCAGGGAACGCTATGAGCAGTTCCATGGTGTACGCTATGAGGACGGACTGATGCGATATGCTGTAGAGCTGAGTGTCAGACATATAACCAATCGTTTCCTTCCTGACAAGGCTATCGACCTGATAGATGAGGCTGGCGCATACCGTGAGCTTCACCCCGAGCCTGATAGCGAGGTGCAGGTGGTGACGCGTGAGCTGATGAACGAGACGATAAAGCGTATCTGCCGTCTGACCGATGAGATGCTCAGCGAGACAGAGCAGGGCAGCGATACGCTTGCCGGTCTTGCCGACACGCTCAAGTCGAAGATTTATGGTCAGGACGAGGCTGTCGGGCAGGTAGTGGAGGCTGTACAGATGGCTAAGGCTGGTCTGAATGAGCCTGACAAGCCGTTGGCAAGTCTGCTGTTTGTCGGACCGACGGGAGTTGGCAAGACTGAGCTATGTCGAGTGCTTGCTGCCGAATTAGGAGTGGAGCTTGTCAGGTTCGACATGAGTGAATATGCAGAAAAGCACACTATAGCCAAACTCATAGGTTCGCCTGCCGGATACGTAGGCTACGAGGACGGCGGTCTGCTTACCGACGCCATACGCCGCTCGCCCAATTGTGTGCTGCTGCTTGATGAGATTGAGAAGGCACATAGCGATATCTACAACATCCTGCTGCAAGTGATGGACTATGCCCGACTGACCGACAACCGCGGTAACAAGGCTGACTTCAAGAATGTGATACTCGTCATGACGACCAATGCCGGAGCCCAGTATGCATCGATGGCTTCGGTAGGGTTTGGCAACACCACTACGCGCGGCGATGCTATGTTGCAGACCGTCAAGAAGCAGTTTAAGCCTGAGTTTATCAACCGCCTGTCGGGTATCGTTGTCTTCCATGATATGGACCGCCGTATGGCATCGCTCGTACTCGACAAGAAACTGCGTGAACTCCGGCAGCGCCTGACGACCAAGAAGGTCAGTTTAGAACTGAGTCAAGAGGCGCGCGAGTACCTCTTGGAGAAGGGGTTCACGGTGCAGTATGGCGCACGCGAGATGGACCGAGCCATTCGTCATCTGCTCAGTCCGCTGCTCATACGCGAGATACTGTTCGGCGGACTCCGTCAGGGTGGCACGGCTAAGATAACCCTGAAAGACGACAAACTTGCCGTTAGCTGCGAGTAGTTGTGCGTTTTAATACAGTCAGTTCTGCGACTTCAATGGTTCATTTTCTCAGTACAGATAGAGTGGCTTTCCCTAATCCCGCGGAGGCAGACGAGGACGGTCTGTTGGCGATAGGTGGAAAGCTGACGCCTGAGTGGCTGCTGCTTGCATATAGTCATGGCATCTTCCCGTGGTACGATTATCGCAATGACCCTATTTGCTGGTATTGTCCGCGGGAGCGCTTTGTCATCTTCCCTCGCGAGATACATATCAGCCATTCTCTGAGGCAGATGATACGCAGCGACAAGTACTTGGTGAGTTGCAATGTGGCATTCGATGCCGTCATCGAACATTGCAGTACGGCGCAGGGCAGAATGAATCAAGAGGGAGCATGGCTCGGAGAGAAGATGATAGCGGCATATAAGAAGATGCACGAGTTGGGCTATGGTGTGAGCGTAGAGGTATGGGACGCCAAACTCGTCGGCGGGACGGACGACCAGCACCGCATAGAGGCACAATCCGGAATCGACGACTCGGTTATGGCTTTCAACCCGCAGGCACTTGTCGGTGGACTTTATGGGATAAATATCGGGAATAACTTCATGGGTGAGAGTATGTTTTCGCTCGTTCCGAGTGCGTCGAAACTTGCGCTTGTCTATCTGGCGGAGTTGGTCGGTAAGATAGGCGGCATTATCGACTGCCAATTGCGCACACCGCATTTAGAGTCGATGGGAGGCAGATATATATCATACGATGAGTATATGATGTACTTTGAGTAATTGATAATTCCTATCTCCTCTACGCTACGAACGATTGCTTAGCATGGGCAATTGAGAATAGAAACATTAAATCATTAAAACAGAGAATTGATAATTGAGTGATATTTTCGATAACTTGAATACCGTTACGAGTAGAGACGGTATATATACCGTCTCTACCTGAGTCGGCGAATTCTATCCGCATGGTCTCCCCCGCCGTTTGTGGAGGGGGTAGAGGGCGGGGAAAATCACTTTTGACTTCAGCCTTCCGACTTTCCTCTTCCGACTTTCCTCTTCTGACATTCCTCCATTGACTTTCCTCTTTTAACTTCCTTCTTCGGACTTTCCTCTTTCGACTTATTCTTAAAAAATGCTAATTCTATGTGGCAGAATTAGCATGTTTTTTTTGTGCGTTCTTAATTATAGGTAATTTTTTAGTAAGTATAAATTTTCGGGTGTAGAATAAAAGCAGTAATTTTGCCGCGCATTTTTATGGGAATAAGAGAATTTGGGTATTTTATGAAAACAAAGCTTGTGCGAAAGCATGGCACGAATGACGAATAATAATAATCAAACGATATGAAAAAACTTTACAGATTAGTGGTTGCAGTGATTGCAACTGCGATGGCTGTGCAAGTGAGTGCACAGCAGTTGCCCGACTCGGGTTTTGAAGACTGGAGCGGGGAACAATTTGATGGAAAGATTCAGCTCGGCAAATGGAACGGCTCGAATGTAGAACAAGTCGGTTTTAAGTTTGGCGTTATCGACCGTGTGCAAGGACGTTCGGGTTATGCCGTGCAAGTATCCAATGTGTTTGCCGGAGCCATGGGTCTTGGCGCCAATGTCCCGGGTTACCTCACACTCGGTAAGCCGTGGCAGTATTTCGCAGGCTCACTTGCAACAGCCACCGGCGGTACTGACGGAGGTATTAAGTTCACATACCGCCCCGACTACATGCGCGTATGGATTAAGCGCGGCGGCGACCATACCGCCGAGGAGAACTACCACTTGCTGTTCTATATGTGGAAGGGTACGGTCAGAGGTTCGGCATACAAGTCGAAGAGTGGCGGCTGTACGGAGGAGGCACACGTCAACGAGGAGTCGGATGTACGTCAGGCTCTCGACGGCAACGAGTGCGTCACCGCATCGGGTGCTACTCAGGTCGGCGAAGGCTGGTTCTACGAGAAGAAGGAATACGGCGACTGGACTGAGATAGTAGTGCCGATATACTATATGAACGACGAGGTGCCTGAATTCTGCAACGTGATGTTCGGCTCGGGTAACACTCCCAACTTCCGCGAGCAGTCGGGCATATACGTGCCCAACACTCTCATCGTAGATGACGTGAGATTGGAGTATTCGTCGAAGATCTCTCAGATTTTCTTCGATAACAAAGAGTGGAAGGGTTTCGACCCGAACAGCTCTGACGTGCAGGTATGCTCGGTGGGTAGCAGCGGCATGCCGACTAACGTGCAGGCTGTCCGTGGTGCCGGTAAGCTGACGAACCTCAGAGGTAAGACCGTGAACTTTTCAGGACGTCACCTCTCGTCGTCAGAGATGACGATAAAGAGTCGCGGTGCCCTCGACGGCGATCCGATGGTGATAGAGGTGAAAGCTGAGGACGGCTCATCGACTACAACCTACAAGATTCAGTTCGTTTCGAAGCAGTCCAACAACAACCGCCTTGCCGCTATCACGGTCAACGGTGAAGCACTCAGCGGATTCAATCCCTATATAACTTCTTACAATGTCGAACTGCCGTTTGGCACTACCGCTACGCCTAAGGTGGAGTTCGAGAAGGCAGAGGATTCGCAGACGGTAAGCATCACTCAGCCTACTTCCACTACCGGCACTGCCACTATCAAGGTGACGGCTCAAGACGGCAGTCAGAATACCTATACCGTGAAATTTTCGGTAGCACAGCTGTCCGACAACACCCTTGCCGACATCCTGCTAGATGGCGAGTCGCTGGCAGGCTTCTCGCCCACTAAGCGCAACTATACTGTAGAACTGCCGCTCGGCACTACCGCAGCACCGAAGATAACCTACAAGTCGAACTATCCCAATGGCGCTCAGACGGTTCAGATTACCAACGACCTGACTGCCGGTGCACAGATTTCTGTCACCACGCCCGGCAATCAGAAAGCCAACGTCTATAAGATAACATATGTCATCACGGCTTCCACCTATTCGTATCTGAAAGACCTGACACTCGACGGCGTGACCATCACTGACTTCACCCCAGAGCGCACCGACTACTATGTAGGTCTGCCTATGGGCACCACCGCACTGCCTAAGATAGGCTACACTGCAGGCGACAAGTACCAGCAGACTCCAAAGATAGAAGAGGGCGGACTTGATGGCGTGACAAAGATAACGGTGACGGCAGCAGCCGGCAATCAGACCATATATCGTATTACCTTCTCTGTTGAGAAGTCCACCAACACCCGCCTTGCCGGTATCTATCTCGATGGCAAGCTGCTCGAAGACTTCGACCCCGACACCTACGAGTACGTGGTTTCACTCGGCATGGGTGCCACCGCAGCTCCTAAGGTGACGGCTAAGGCAGGCGATGACTATCAGAAGATAGACATCCGTGAGGGCGGACTGACCGGTACGACGCGTATCATCGTTACCGCCGGCGACGGCAAGACAACCAAGTCATACAGCCTGAGTTTCACTCAGACTATGTCCACCGTGAACACACTCAAGATGATTTACGTGGGCGGTCAGCCTCTTGCCGGTTTCTCTGCCAACAAACTCGAATACAGCTACCAGTTGCCGCAAGGAACGACCACATTGCCGGAGGTGACATACGATAAGGGTGACGCCGCACAGAGCGTCAACGTCCGCTCGTTCTCAGGTCTGACGGGCGACTACAAACTCGTCGTTAAGCCTCAGTCGGGTTCGACTCAGACCTATGTCATCCATTTCAGTGTTCAGACCTCATCGAATGTCAATCTGCAGATGATATACGTTGACGGTAAGCAGCTTGAAGGCTTCTCAGCTTCTACAAACAGCTATACCGTCACCCTCCCGATGGGTACCACCAAGTTGCCCGTGCTGACATGGCAGACCGCAGACAACTCTCAGCGTGTGGTTTATAACGAGGGTTCGCTCAATGGCAGTGCCTCGACGCTACTCGTGCGTGCTGAGGACGGCACCACTAACACCTATTCAGTCAGCTTCGTTGTTCCGGTGGCAGGTGTGAGCACATTGCTCGCCATCACCATCGACGGCACTCTTGTAAGCGGCTTCGACCCGCAGAAGACCGAATATACCATCAACCTGCCGGAGGGTACTACCAAGCTGCCTGCTATTGGCTACACACCTAACGATGAGTTCCAGACTATTCGTAAGACCGAAGGTGGTGTGAACGGTGATACGCGTATTGTTGTGCGTGCTCAGAACGGCAACACTACAACATATATCTTGCACTTCTCAGTAGCTAAGTCGAGCGACGTCAGTCTGGCAGCTATCATGCTCGGCGGCAAGCTCTTGTCTCGCTTCTCACCCGAGCGTTTGGAGTACGACACGGTGCTGCCCTCGTCGGTGACACGTGTGCCGTCAGTGACCTACACCAAAGGCGACCCGTCGCAGACCGTATATGTTGAAAATGGCTCGTTCAGTTCTCCTACTACGCTTCGCGTGGTGGCAGAAGACGGCTCAGAGCAGACCTACGTCATCCGTTTCTCGCAGCAACATTCGGAGAATGCCTACCTGAAGATGATTTATCTCGACGGTGAGCCTCTTGCCGACTTCCGTTCGGAGAAACTCGATTATTCCTACAACCTGCCCCTTGATGCTACAACCTGTCCGGTGCTGACCGTTGATAAGGAAGACGGACAGCGTGTGTCAATAACGATGCCCGCGCTTGTAGGTACGGCATCAATAGTTGTGGAGCCGGAACAGGGCGATAAGAACATATATACCATCCGCTTCACTCAGGCAGCTTCTACCAACAGCCGTCTTGCAGCCATTATGCTCGACGGTGTGGTGCTTGCTGACTTTACGCCCGAGCAGACTAACTACACCGTAACCCTTGCTGAGGGCACGACAGAGCTTCCTAAGATTTCGTACCAAAGAGCCGATGAGTATCAGACGGTGTTTGTAACCAACGGTGGATTTGCCGACAAGACCTATCTGAAGGTGATAGCCGCCGATGAGACGTCAACAGTCTATACCCTCTCGTTCATCACTTCAGCAGCAGAGCCCTCATCAGACGTGGAGCTTGCCGGTATCACCATCGGCGGTCAGCCTTTGGCAGGTTTCGACCCGACACTGCTTTCATATACATACAAGATGACTTCTGCCGAGGTTCAGGCACCTCAGATAGGTGTTGTGAAGGGCAGCGAGGACCAGACCATCGTCATCTCGCAACCTTCTGAGGCTGGCATAGCATTGATAGAAGTGACGGCTGCCGACGGCATGACTCAGACCTATGAGATTAAGATTGAGGCCTCGCTGTCGCAGAATACCGCCCTTGCAAGCATAGCTGTCAATGGCGTGCCTATAGATGGCTTCGACGCCGCTCAGTATCACTACGACCTGACTCTGCCTGTCGGCACAACGGCTCTGCCTGTGATAACAGCCACACCCGCCGACAATAGCGAAAAGGTAGAAGTGAAGGTAAGCAGTCTATATTCAGCCTATATCTTCGTGACCGCCGAGGACGGCACAACGGTGACCTATAGCCTGAGCTTCAATATCGGCAAGTCGGACAACTCAGAGCTTGCAGGTATCAACTTGGGCGGTGCACCGCTTGCAGGTTTTGCCGCCGACGTGTATGAGTACGAATATGAGTTGCCGCGTGGTACCGCTCAACTGCCACCTGTGGCAGTTGTGAAAGCCTATGAGGCGCAGCGTGTGGTGGTGGATATGCCGTATCGCGAAGGCAAGGGAACGATAACCGTGTATGCTGAGGACTACACCACTGACAATCAGCATAAGACGGTATATACTCTAAATGCGACAGCCAAGATGTCTGACAATGCCGAGCTCGAAGCGCTGCGCATCAACGGTGTGAATATCCTTGCCGCAGGTCAGTTCGACTATACGATTGACGTGCCTGCCTTCTCGACTCCTTTGGCTGACTATACCGCAGGCGACGAGATGCAGACCATCGGTTTCGTGGATAACGGTCTGAAAGGTGTGCAAGTGGAGGTGGCATCAGAGGATGGCACTCAGCACAACGCCTACACCGTCACCTACAACGAGATACCTAACGACGATGCTACATTGAAGGACCTGTTAGTATTCAACGGTACTGAGTTCGTTTCGATATTCGACATAAACGAGACCACCTACACCTATCCGCTTGTATGGCGTACACGTCAGGTGCCGGCTGTATGGGCAGTTGGCAACTCCAAACGTCAGACGATAGAGATAAACTACGGAGCAGTAAATGAGACTACCGTCATCACCGTCACCGCTCAGGACGGTATCGCCCAGCGTGTTTATAAGATTGACTTCCCGGTTGACAAGTCGGCTAACGTGAAACTCGACGAGGTGACCTGTGATGTGGCAGACGTGATGTTCGACCCCGACCAGTTCATCTACACCATCGACCTGCCTTACGGCACCACCGAGGCACCGATGCTCTATTATAAAAAGCAAGAGCCTGAGCAGCAGGTTATCTATACCTACGCTCCGCTCGGCGAGAAATCGACGATAGAGGTGGTTGCCGAGAACGGCACCAAGCAGACCTACGAGTTTGAGTTCAATGTCGCGAAGTCAGACTTGCCGAACATACTCGACATGGTAGTCGTAAACGCCGGCGACCAGAGTATCCCTGTCACTCTCGGTACTGCGTCGGCAGCTTACGTGCAATTGCCTTTCGGTACGACAGAAATCAACGTGGTAGTACCTGCAAAGAATTTTGCAGAGCAGACTGTACATATCGCCAATGGCGGTGCACATAACCCGACTACTATTATCGTTTACCCGAACCGTGGCAGCGAGGCTCCGAAGGTTTATACCCTCAATCCGCAGATTGACAACGTCTATCCCACTTCGCTCGATGCAATATTCATCGACGGTACACCTCTCGCAGGCTTCAGTCCGGACCAGTATTCATACCTGATGAAGATACCTGCCGGTGGTTCAGCACCAACCAATATCACCGCTACAGCTCATAACACAGCAATGTTAATGGAGACGGAAAGCACTCCTAAGCGTTTCCGCATAAAGATAAGCGACGAGACGGGTATTACGTCTTATGAGACTAAGTACTACGACATCTACTTCTTCTATGAAGGCGACAATGCCTTCCTTACAGGCTTCGACACTTGGGAGAATTACCATAACACCCTCGAACACGGCGAGTTCTTTATCGGTAATTTCAGTGATGTAGAGACAGAGGGTGTTCGCCCGAAGTATTGGGAGACACCGCTGACGGCTCGCACGACAAATGTGAAGAACGGTCTTGTTTCGATTGGCTCAAACCAGCTCTTGGGTAATTACAGCCCGTACGATTATGCTCGTCAGTCAACCGACTATAGTGAGACTGCACCTAACTCTATCGAACTGACCACTTCTTATATTCAGACATCTGCCGATGCCCTTCCCGCTGCCATGTCACTTTCTAATCAGGATGTAGTGATAGGAGCATGGGTGCTTGAAAAACAGATAAACGACATCCTTGTGGCTATCGATAAAGCTCAGAACGGAACAATTTTAGAGCGTATTGCAAATGCATGGGCTCTGCCGTTTGTACTACTCAAAGACGACCTTGAACTCGGATTGGCGGCTACCAGCCCGACAGCATTGCAGTTTGGTCAACCGATTCCTTACTACAACTCTCCCGATGAGTTCTATGTAGATATCAAACCTGTTGAATACCATCGAGGAATAAAATGCGTCAAAGATGGTGATAACAAGGATGTGGAAGTAGAAAGCAGTCTGACAGGATGGCATGTTCTCTATAAGCCAAACGGCGCAGCAAGTTTTGAATACACTGGAGCATATACTAATCTGGGTCAGTGGCAGACCGTTCATGGTTCGTTGCCTTATGTAGAAGACCCGCGCTCACTTGATATCATTATATGTAGTGCAAATACAGAGAATCCTGCCGACTACTACATGAGTAGTTTTGCATCTACCGAGTCGAACCGTCCGAAGGGTACCATCCGCGTTGACAATATGCGTTTTGCTTACCGCTCAGACCTGACGGGTTTGAAGGTCAACGGACAAGATGCAGCATTGGTAGGAAGCGACTTCTCTATAACGCTCAATGGCGATGACTACTTCGGCAAGCCCGAGCTCACGTTCCTGCGTGGCGTGGAAGACCAACAGCAGACCGTCACATGGAATGCCGACTTCACTCAGGCGCAGATAGTAAGCACTGCCGAGGACTGCGAGACCACGTCTAACTACACGCTGACTATCAACCGTCTGCCCTCAACCAACAACGAACTCCTCAAACTTTATATAGGCGGAACGGAATACACCGGATTCTCACCCTCAACGCTCACCTATACCGTCAGCTACGACGGCGAGCGTCCTGACTTGCAGGCAGTGGTGAAATCGATACATGCTAAGGCAAATATAGTACAGACCGCCAATGCAACAGAGATACACGTGAAGCCCGAGAGTGGGGTAGAGGCAGTTTATATAATCAATTGGAAGAAGAACACTACCGTATCGTCCGATGCTGCGTTCGCTGCGACCAAGATCGATGGTGCCAATGCCGAGACCGAGACCTTCTTCACCATCACAAAGAGCTACGATGGTCAGACCATTGTCTTCGACGAGACCTTAGGTACCATCGTCTGCACAGCTTCCGACGGCAACGCCACCGAGACCATCAGCGACCTTGTAGCCGCAGGACTCAAAGAGGTGCCGGCAGCTGCAACGACCTACGGTGTGCTCACCTCTATCACCAACGACGACATGCTGCTGCGCGACTACGACGGCGAGAACGTATTCTCATACGACGGCGAGCAGGGTATGCGCTTTGCCTTCGAACGCAAAGAAGCTCAGGACAAGGTGGTAGAGACGATAACCGACTTCAAGACTACTTTCACGGTTACCGGTACTGACGGCCAGAAGACTTACACCATCAACACTCTGGAAGAGGTCAATAGCAATGCCGCTCTTATCGACCTTCTCGTCAACGGTAAGTCGCTCGAAGGCTTCTATGGCGACGAGGATGGCAACTACACCATCTTCGACCTCGCTGCTAAGATAGAACCCGTGATTGTCGAGGGTCAGACAGTCACCATCACCTATACCCCGGGTGTGCCTGAGAAGAAAAACGCACTCGGACTGAAGAAGGCTCCCAAGTTCCAAGGTGACAAGAAAGGCGAATATACCATCCACGTGCTGGCATCCGACGGAATAGCAGAGCATACCATCAAACTCACGCTCGGCGTTCAGAAGTCCGACAAGACGGAGCTCGCCTCGCTCATGGTTGGCGATGAGGTGCTCGACGTCAATGCCGACCCCGCACAATACACCGTGACACTCACCGTTCCGCAACCCAAGACCGAAGAGACGGCTATGCCGAGCATAGTGGCTGTGGCTGGCGCCGAAGGACAGACTATCGAACTTGAGGACAACGGCGTCAACGCTACCTCATATATCATCGTCACCGCTGAGAACGGCTCCGACCAGAAACAGTATGACATCGAAGTGTTAGCTGCCAAGTCGGCTTACTCAAAACTCGACATGCTTTCAGTGAACGGCAAGTCGGTGACTCTGACCGATGGCATAACCGATTACAACGTCACCCTTGACAAACTTGGCACACCTGCTGTGGAGGCACAGTCGGACGATAAGTTTGTCACCATAACCAAGACCGTCAGCTCTACCGAAGCCACTATAGCAGTTGAGGCAGAGGACGGCATGTCGGTGACAACCTACCACCTTGCTTTCACTCTTGACGCTTCGCTGTCTGACCCGCTTCTGAGCAACCTCACACTTGGCGGCAAACCGCTTGACGAGTGGGAACCCTTCGCCACATTCAGCGCGAACGTATTTGAGTACAACATCGTATTGCCTTGCAAGACAGCGGCACTACCTGTGATAAACGCAATCAAACGTTACGATGCCCAAACAGTGAGCATAATCACCGGTGGCGTTAACGGACAGACCATCATCGACGTTGTCTCACCCGACGGAATGGAGTCGGCACAGTACAGACTCAACTTCTCGGTTGCCTTGTCATCTAACTGCGACCTTGCCGGACTGAGTATCGACTACGAGCCGCTTGCAGGCTTTGCTGCCGACAAACTCACCTATGACGGTCTGGAGATTGTCAACGAAGCCTTCCTCGTGCAACCTGTAAGAGGCGATGCCGGACAGACCGTTGACGTGGATATGTCTGTGGACGGAGTAGTGAGAGTCACTGTGATATCTGAAGACCTGAGTTGCACCAAAGTCTATACTCTGAACTATATAATTAAGAAGTGCACTCTTTCTACCTTGAGCAACTTGCTCGTTGATGGCAACCCGCTCAGCGACTTTGAGGCCGACAAGTTCCAGTATGTATATACCTTGCCGCTTGGCGTAAAGACGGTGCCCGGAGTGACTGCTGTGGCAGGTTGCGATGGTCAGATTATAACCACCGACATTCGTGAGGCTGGCGAGACCTCGTATATCACCGTGCAGTCGGAGGACCTCAAGTCAACGTCGGTATATCAGATACAGTTCGACCTGACCTTGTCCGATAACTGCGACCTTGATGCCATCTTAGAGAACGGCAGTCTGCTGCCCGGTTTCTCAAAGGACGTCAACTACTATGAGTTCCACATTGCCGTAGGCGAGCCGCGCGAACTTCCTGAACTTACATATCTGACCTCCGACGAGAACGCTACGGTCAGCAAGACAGAGGTATATCTGACAGACTACCGCCGCGAGACTCGTTTCTACGTGACGGCTGAGAACGGCACCAACAAGAAGACATACTGCGTGGTATATAATATCGACAAGTCAACGGTTGACTATCTGAAGATGATCTACGTTGACGATGTCGAGGTTGAAGGCTTCACGCCTGCTCGTACTACCTACGATATCGAACTTGAGATAGGCTCGTCGCTGCCAATGTCGGTAACGGCTGACAAGGGCGACGAGTATCAGAAGGAGCCTAAGGTGGAACTGCTCACCTCTGCTACCGACTATGCTATATATAAGGTGACGGCTACAGCCGAGAGTGGAGCAGAGCGCGTTTATATGGTCAATATCACCATAAAGAAATCCACCAACCTCGACCTCAAGCAGCTGACCGTTGACGGTCTGCCTATCGAGGTCAATGGCGACGGCTATACCGCTTCGTCCTCATTCGAGCCGCTGCAGACCGAGTATCAGATACTCTGGGCTGTGGGTACACCAGCTGACAAACTGCCCGTCATAGGATATCAGGCAGGCGACAGCTATCAGGTGATAACGATGTCGTCACCGCTGACATCAACCACAGGAGTGGTGACCATCACCGTGCAGAACCAACTCGGTGCCACCCGCACCTACACAGTGACTTCTTCACAGCAGCACTCTGACAACGACCAACTGCTCATGATTACCCTCGACGGCAACGACCTTGAAGGCTTCAGCGGCACGCAGAACACCTACACCGTCACATTGCCGGTAGGTCAGACGCAGTTCCCTGCCATCGACTTCGAGAAAGCCGAGCAGTGGCAGACGGTAAGCGGTCCGACTCTGGTCAGCCAAACCGTTACCTCTCAGACCTACGAGATACGAGTAGTGGCTGAGGCGGGCAACCAGCGAACCTATACCATCAATCTGCAACAGCAACTCTCCGACGTTGACTACCTCAAGATGATTTATCTTGGCGAAAACGAGCAACCGCTGGAGGGCTTCCTGAGCAGCGTCAACAAGTATAAGGTGACTTTGCCGTATGGTACTCAAGAGGTGCCTAAGATAAGCTTCGAGAAAGGTGACCAATGGCAGCAGGTAACAGTAACTGCCGGTCAGTTATATGCCGAGAGCTACCTGCTCGTAATGGCACAGAACGGACAGACCCGCACCTACAGCATATTCTTCGATGTCGAGAAGTCGAGCGAGTCGCGCCTGAGCATGATCTATACCGACGGTGAGCCTCTCGCAGGCTTCGACGAGGACATCACCGACTACACAGTAATGCTGCCCTACGGCGTTGAGGTACTGCCTAAGCTGACCTACGACCTCAAGGACGAAAACGCCACCGTCGAGAAGAAGCGCGAAGACCGCACCGTCACTCTGACCGTTACAGCTGAGAATGGTGCTGACCAGACCGTCTATACCCTGACATTCGAGAACCTCAAGTCCGACAACGCTCTGCTTGAGAGTATCCGTCTCGATGGCACACTCATCGACGAGTTCGACAAGGAGAAGTTCGACTATGCTATCGAGCTGCCATACGGCACGACATCGCTGCCTGCTATCGACTGGACAGTAGGCGACGAGCAGCAGACCGTCGCTCTTGAGCAGACCGAAGAAAGCTATGTACTCATCGTCAAGGCAGGCAACGGCAATACCAACGAGTATCATATCGACTTCACCGTGGCTCTGTCGGGTGAGGCTCGACTTGAGTGGCTGCGTGTGGCAGACGAGCTCGTGCCAGAATGGAATAGCGACCAGACAATCTATCATCTGGAATTCCCTGCCGGAACAGAGCCTACATCGCTCTACACCGACAAAGATATCACTTGTAAGACCCTTGATGCCGATGCTACCTACAGCGTGGTTATGCAAGAAGACCAGACCATCACCGTCATGGTCACTGCACCCAACGGCAATCTGATGGTTTATGTCATCACTCAGACCATTCTGCTGTCAGACAATGCTTTGCTCGCCGACCTCACACTCGACGGTGTGACCATCGCCGGTTTCAATCCTGAGGTGTTCGAATACGAATACGAGCTATACGAAGGTCAGACTGCTCCCGAGGTGCTGGCTGTAGCACAGGACGAGTTGGCAGAGGTGTCGGTAACGATGGGTGCTATAGGCGAACTGACCCAGATCTATTGCACCGCTCAGGACGGTACGGAGAAGATATATACCATACTGTTCCATGTCACCGATATTGACGTCAATGCCACACCTAACGAGGGTAGCTGCTACTGGGAGCACATACCCGGAACAATGCAGTATCGTGCTATCACCATCTGCAACAACGTACAGTGTGCTGTGTTCGACTTTGAAGGTCATCAGCTGATGATACAAGATGTCGAGAAAACCGACCCCAACAAGGTGGATATCGGCTACAACCAGTACGGCGAGCAAGTTATCTACTCGGTAGCCACCGACGCTCCTGCCACCATATTCACCATGCCTACTGCCGAGCAGACTTACTTCTACGTATTCTTGCAGAATGGCAAGAAGATACTGTCGGGCAAGTTCATGCTGATTCGCTGACACCGAGAGCTTGGGATAGGCGCGTGTGCCTATCCCAAGCCTTAAATAATATTTTTTGAGATATAACAATAAGACAAATTCGTGAGAAAAAAAATTAAGATATTGCTCCTTTTTGCGTTTGTGGTTTTTGCACCTTCCATACTTATGGCAGAAGACTATTATCGAACCTGTGTGCACAAAAGCGACATTCGTTCGCTCAGGCTTCGCTATGCACCCGATGAGGACGGAGTGACAGGTGTGGCAAGACGACCGTTTCTTGTGCTTGGCGACGATGACCATCGTTTGGAGGTGTCGTTCGACCAGATGTCGCACGACTCGCACTTCTATTCCTATCGCCTTGTGCACTTGGATAAGGACTTCCGGCAGTCGGCTCTGTTGCCCTCGGAGTATCTCGAAGGATACACCTCTGCCGACATCACCGACATCACACATTCCTCACTGACGCAGGTGCTTTATACGCACTATAGTTTTGTGTTTCCCAACGACGATATGTCGATGAAGGTGTCGGGCAACTATGCCCTGCTGATTTATGAGGATGCCGACGCTGACAACATTGTCGCCACAGTTACCTTTCAGGTGACTGAGCAGACGGCAGCGGTACAGACCACCGTTCGTGGTAATACTGCCATCGAGTTCAATGGTCATTTTCAGCAACTCGACCTCGATATCGATCTCCGTCAGAATACCATCAACTCGCCAAGCGAGGTGACGGTGGCTGTTCGTCAGAACAACCGCGACGACAACGCCGTGGTGCTCGGGGCACCGAATTTCATCAACGGCAACAAGCTGCAATATACCAACAACCGTGCCCTGATCTTCGAGGGAGGCAACGAGTATCGCCGATTCGATATATCAAGCGAGTACATCATGGGGCGAGGAGTTGACTATGTGGAGTTCGACAAGCGCAACTACCATGCCTACCTCTTCCCTGAGCAACTGCGCTCCACTGTGCCGTATATCTATGACCAGGATGCCAATGGGCAGTTCGTTATCAATGCCGAGCGCCGTGCTGACGATGACTTCGAGGCTGACTATATGTTCGTTCATTTCTTCCTGCCCGTCGAGCGACCGTTTTTCACGGGTCGCATATTCCTTTCCGGCGATTTCGCTTCTACCTTTCTCAACGACGGTACCGACATGCTCTACGATGCCGAGCATAAGTGCTACACCTACACCGCTTTTCTCAAACAAGGAGCCTACGAGTATGTCTATTTGGCGCGCGAGAAAGGTACTACTTTGGGACTGACACAGCCTATTGAAGGTTCGCATTGGCAGACGCTCAACGAATACACCATATATGTCTATTATAGACCCTTCGGTTGCCGTTATGACCGACTTATTGCTGTCAGCAGAGAATACTAACAGAAATCGGAATATATGCACGCTCTAAAATATACACACGTTCTGTCGGCTGTGGCGGTATGTCTTGCCGTCTTGTCGTCATGCTCTTCAAAGCCGCAGCCTGTGCCGTATGACAGCGATGCCGAAGTGATGCAGCTGAAAGGCAGAGTCCGCTCGGTGACTTTTGTTGATGAGGGAATTTTAGGCATTGAGCAGTGCACCTTAGACCTTACAGAACTTGTCGAATACCGAATAGAGCTTGCAGCCTATTGCTTTGTTGATGATATGCAGTCGGGCAGGCAACCCGGGTCGGCTATGCAGTTTATGACATCTGCCAATGTAGTAGAACCTGCCGGTTTTGAGTACTACAATATGGAAGACCCAAGAAACAATGCCGATGCTTTTGCCGTTCAGGAATCGTTATTCGATACCTTGGGCAATCTGACTGAGCAACACCGCTACCGTGCAGCGTCGGCAGGAGGCTACAGCGAGCACGACTTGTATGAGACTGACGATGCTCACCGCCGTACTCGCGTCGATACCTACAATGCGCAAGGTGAGCATGTGAGCTGGAGCAGCAATGAATATGATGCCTTAGGTAACTGCACAATGTCGGCATCATGGTTCTTCGGCGAACCGGTGAACACTGCCTACACCGTATATGACGAAAAAGGACACCCTCTTGACGAACAACACTACGAGGGTGATGAGTTGCTTTGGCACACCTCATACGAATATAATCGGCATGGCAGAATGATAGCGCAAAACAACTACTCGACTATTGATGGCTCGCTCGGTTCGCACTATACATACCAATACAACCGTCGGGGCAACCTGACAGAGCAGCGAGTCTATAATGCCGATACGCTTACCCAAACCGACATCTATGAGTATAACCGAAAGGGACAAACGGTGCGCGAGATATCTGTATATGAGGGCGACACCGTCCGCCTTGTCCGTTATACTTACGATAAGCATGGTAATGTGACTATAGCCGACTATGAGATTGACCAATGGTCCGGCAGGCATATCATCAGCAGTGAATATGATGAGGCAGGTAACCTCACCGCCTATCGCTACGATTCCGAGGACATGCTTGCATTGCTCAGCAGCACCTACGACAGCTTGGGGCGTGAGACGCAGAATGTGTCATGCAACTATCCCGCCGGCAAAACGCAGGTGTGTCAAACTGATTACGATGCCATGGGCGCTGTCACCGAACGACGCTACTTTATGGCGCTTGAAGGTACCGGCGACAGTGCCAACCCCGATATACCGCTCCGCCTTGTCAGCCGTGAAGCGTTCCTTATAGACCAGCACGGCAACTGGACCCGACGCGAAGTGTATTATACAACCATTGCAGGTGGTGAGGTGCTTGTCGGACTGCAAACCAGGCAAATCATCTATTACATAGAGTAGCATCGGTCTGCTCAGAAGTAATATCTCCAACTGACAAAAAAACAACAATCAGCTATAAGCAATGCCTACAGAAAGAGAAAAAATGTTGTCGGGACAAGTATATGACGCTTGCGACCCTGACTTGCTCAAAGACCTCAATGCTGTGAAGGTGAAATGTCAGCAGTACAACAATCTGCTGCCTACCGATTTCAGCTCGCGCAACGCCATGCTCCGTCAGCTGCTTGGTCAGGCAGACGAAGATACGTTTATCAACCAGCCCTTCTATTGCGACTACGGAAAGCACATACGCGTAGGCAAGCGTTTCTTTGCCAATTTCCACCTGACCATATTAGACGAAGCCTACGTTACTTTCGGCGACGACTGTTTCTTAGGTCCCAATGTGAGTATCTATACTGCCTGTCATAGCACCGACCCTGAGGAGAGGCAGACACGTCAGGAATGGGCACTGCCCGTCACCGTGGGCAACAGCGTTTGGATAGGCGGCAGTGTGACCATACTCGCAGGTGTCAGCATAGGTGATAATTGCACTATTGGCGCAGGCTCGGTGGTGACACGCGATATTCCTGCCAACTCGGTGGCGGTGGGTAATCCGGCAAGAGTGATTCGTACACTCAAATAAAGCTTCTTGATGAGGCATGTCTCAACCTCAAACCTACCGCTATTCTTCAAAAAAGTTGTTTTTTTTGTGCTTTATATGGCATATATGAAAATAATTTTGTAACTTTGCGCCGCAAATGCAACGGTAGTATTTGTGCCGGTCGCTTCGGTGCAAGTTTATCGTCTTATGTAGCAATATAATTACACACACTATACAATGGATCAGAACATCAACATCAAGGTTCGTGTCTGGAGGCAGGCAGGGCCAAAAGCCAAAGGTTATTTTGAAACCTACGAGCTTGAGAATATCTTTCAAGGAGCGTCATTCCTTGAGATGATGGACATCCTCAACGAAAAGCTCATCTCCGAGCACAAGGACCCGATAGCCTTCGATCATGATTGTCGCGAGGGTATATGCGGAATGTGCTCAATGTATGTCAATGGTCATCCCCACGGACCTGACTCTGCTATCACCACTTGCCAGCTTCACATGCGTCATTTCCACGATGGCGAGACCATCACCGTAGAGCCGTGGCGCTCGCATGCTTTTCCTGTTATCAAAGACCTCATGGTTGACCGTCAGGCTTATGATAAGATTATGCAGGCAGGCGGATTTGTCTCGGTAAATACAGGCGGTGTACCTGATGCTAATGCTATTCCTATTCCCAAGCCTGCCGCCGACGAGGCTATGGACGCTGCTTCGTGCATTGGTTGCGGTGCTTGTGCTGCTGCTTGCAAGAACGGTAGTGCTATGCTCTTCGTCGCAGCTAAGGTCAGCCAGCTTGCACTGCTCCCGCAAGGTAGAGTAGAGGCTAAGCAGCGCGCTAAGGCTATGGTTGCCAAGATGGACGAACTCGGATTTGGTAACTGCACCAATACCGGCGCTTGTGCAGCCGAGTGCCCCAAACAGGTAAGCTTGGCACATATAGCACGACTCAACCGCGAGTTTATCGGTGCGAAGTTCTCTGACTAACAACGTTTCTTTTCCAGAGAGAATACTATAGACGAGTGAGATTATGCGTTTCGTAATCTCACTTGTCGGTTATTTGTGCGGGAACCTAAGGTAACTTGTCGCGTGTAGTGATAGTACTGTCTCTACCGATGGCAGAAAATCTGGATTTTCTACCGGTGTCAGTAAATCTGAGCAGATAATAATATAAACAAAACCAAATTCTATTACAATGAAATACACAAAATTTTTCCTTTCGATTTTTCTCTTTCTTTTGTCGTTAACCGTTGCTGCGGCACCTGCATACCGTGGTGCTATGACCATTGAAGATACCGACGGCCATAGCCGCATAGTTTATGGTCATGGCGACGAGGATTTCCATTACCTGACCGATGAGTCGGGGGCTGCCTATCGCTTGGTGACTATCGACGGCAGGTCACGTCTGAGCCGTGTGCAATTGGACGATTATGCAGCCCTTAATCGTCAAAAAGCTCGTCGTCGCGGTCTGCCGAGCCGACGTGTGGCAGCGACGACTGAGATGGTAGAGGGCAAGAGCGCCGTATGCTCAACTCCCCCGCGGGTGTTAGTGGTGCTGGCAGAGTTCAGCGACCTCAAGTTTGAGGACTCCAATACACCCTCGCTCTACAACGACTATTTCAACTCTGACAATTATAATTATAAAGGTGCTACGGGCTCTGTGAGCCGTTATTTCGCCGACCAATCGTACGGTCAGTACCGTCCGGAGTTCGAGGTGGTAGGTCCGGTGGCGCTATCTAATGGTTTCGCTTACTATGGTGATAACGACGAGTACGGCGACGACGTGCGTGCCGACCTGATGGTGTACGAGGCATGTAGTTTGGCTGATGGCAAGAGCGATATCGACTTCTCGCGCTTCGATGCCGATGGCGATGGCTATGTAGATGCCGTTATTGTCGTGTATGCCGGCAGAGGCGAGTCGGACTCGCCTGTTGCGAATGCGGTTTGGCCGCAGACCGGTAGCCTGGAAATGTCAGAGCAGGTGGATGAGTTGGTGCTCGGTGGTAAGACTATCGGCATCTTTTGCTGCGTGCCGGAGCTCAACGCCAAGAAGACGATAGCCGGCATAGGCACCGTATGCCATGAGTTTTCGCATGTGCTCGGTCTGCCAAACCTATCGACGACCAATGGTGAAGACTACAAGACTTTTGGCAAATGGGACGTTATGGACTATGGCTCGTTCAATAACGAGGGACGCACACCTGCCGGCTATAGTGCCTATGAACGTTTCTTCATGGGATGGGTTGAACCCATTCTGCTCAATGAGCCGCTCAACGGAGTGCTTCGTGAACTTTCCACAAGCGGCGACTGCGCCATAGTGACGCAGAGCGGACAGCATAACCTGAACGGACTCAGCCCTGACCCACGCGAGTTCTTCATCTTGGAAAACCGTCAGCAGACCGGCTGGGACGAGTATCTGCCCGGACACGGACTGATGCTCTCGAAAGTCAACTTCGTAAGAAGCAAATGGGAGGACGACATCGTAAATAACTTAGAGTATAACCAATGCGTCGATTTGATAGAAGCCGACGGCAAGACTCCGCGCTATAAGGCCGACAATGAGAATAATGGCTATTTCGGCAAGGCGGGCGACCTGTTTCCTGCCGGAGCTACCTCTAAGACCTTCTTCAGCAACCACTGGCAGATGGACAACGTGTCGGAGGCTAACGGAGTGGTGTATTTCGATTTTCAGGGTGGAGTGGAGCGTTGCACGGTCAGTTTCTTCGTCGGCTCTAACGGCACTTGCTCCGTTACTCAGCTTACGGAAAGCAAGAAACGTGCAGGAGTGAAGTTGCCTGCTGTGACAGCCAAGTCGGGCTACACCTTCCTCGGCTGGGCTACCCGCAAGAACAGCAGTACTGCCGATGCAGGTCAGGCAGGCGACACCTTCTATCCGATGAGCGACTGCACACTGTTTGCCCTCTACCGCAACGACAAGCGGCTTGATATCAACTACGACCTCAAGGGTGTGGAGTGGAACTCGGGTGCTACTGCCTACGCCGAAAAGAACAAGGCTTTTGAGATTACCTTTACCGCTAAGGCAGGCTATCTTGCTCCTGCTCCCGCCACCTGTCAGGTCCGCGTGATGCTCGGCTCACAACTCATGCCTAACTACTCGTTTGAAAACGACATGGTGGTGGTGCGGTTCGCAGCTCAAGAGGCAACCGACAACGTGACCATCGTCATTCGCAACACTCGCGAGCAGAAGGCTGACGGATGTGAGCCGTACTCGCATACTTTCTCTCAGAGGTTAGGTGTAGGTGAGAAGCAAGACATAGGCGGCTACGATTGGGATGTGACAATGACCAATGACAATACGCTCGATTTCAGCAGCAGCAAGGGTGCCATCTTCGGTTCCGGCACTTATCCCGTAGAGCGACTCAGTCTCATCACCGACGATACGATGGGTTGCGCTGTTAGCGAAGTGCGCGTTACTGCTTCTACGGCAAGCAACGGTGATGCCGCGCTCAATGTATATCTTGCAGGCGACCCGATGGACCAAACGCAGTATCTCGATGAGACAATGCAGACCTATTCCTTCGTCGCAGCAGAACCTAAGTCGGGCAGAGTAGAGGTGTTGCTGACCAATACCAAAAAAGCTATCTATATTAAATCTATAGCTATCAACTTCACCTATCTCGATGATGTCGAGTCAGCAGTGACCGACCTTAGGGGAAACGTGGTCCGCGTCTATGGTTCAGCCTCTGTGCTCGTAGCTGAAGGGTTGCGTGCAGGTGATGTGCTCAGCGTGTATGACCTGCAAGGGCACTGCCTGACCTCCGTCAGTTGTCAAGCCGAAATGGAGATTCTGCCTCTTAGCGCCGGCGTATATGTGGTGATGGTGGAAAATCCGTCAGGCAGACCCATAATAAGCAAAGCAGTAGTCTATTGACCGACTACTGCCTTGCTTAGGTTTGAAGATCCCTTTGGGTTCCTTTGTGTAGGTTCCTTTGTGTAGGTCTCTTTGTGCAGCAAACTAAGGCTCAGCTTTTCGGCTGGGCCTTTTTGTCTTATAGCGATGTCTGAGTTAGCTCATCATCAGGTAGGCCTTGATAAACTCGTCCAGGTCGCCGTCCATAACGGCGCCTACGTTGGAGGTCTGATAGCCGGTGCGGTGGTCTTTGACTCGGCGGTCATCGAATACGTAGGAGCGTATCTGGCTGCCCCATTCTATTTTCTTCTTGCCGGCTTCTACGGCAGCTTGTGCCTGACGGCGCTTCTCGAGTTCGAGTTCATAGAGCTGTGAGCGCAGCAGCCGCAAGGCGTTCTCGCGGTTCTTGGGCTGGTCGCGCGTCTCGGTGTTTTCGATGACTATCTCGTCGTCCTGACCGGTGAGGGGATTGCGGAACTTATAATGCAGCCGGACGCCCGACTCCACCTTGTTGACGTTCTGTCCGCCGGCACCTGACGAGCGGAAGGTATCCCAGCTGAGTCCTGCGGGATTGACCTCCACCTCAATGGAGTCGTCGATAAGCGGGACGACAAAGACCGAAGCGAAAGAGGTCATGCGCTTGCCCTGAGCGTTGTATGGCGAGACGCGAACAAGGCGGTGGACGCCGTTCTCGGATTTGAGATAGCCGTATGCCATGTCGCCCTCTACGTTGAAGGTGACGGTCTTGATGCCGGCTTCCTCGCCTTCTTGCAGGTTTTGTATGGTGGTCTTATAGCCATGCTTCTCACAGTATCTGAGATACATGCGCATGAGCATATCTGCCCAGTCCTGTGCCTCGGTACCGCCGGCACCGGCTACAATCTTGAGTACTGCCGGCATCTGGTCTTCCTCTTCCGATAGCATGTTTTTCATTTCCAATGCTTCCACTTCGCTCAGAGCATGAGAGTAGGCAGCGTCAACTTCTTGTTCGCTGACAATCTGCTCTTTGAAGTAGTCGAAGGCAAGGCAGAGCTCTTCAGTGGCCTTGCTTACGCCCTCATAACCCTCTATCCACGATTTGAGCGATTTGACTTTCTTCATCTGTTGCTCTGCTGCTTTGGCATCGCTCCAGAAGTCGGGGTCTTGTGTGCGCATCTCTTCCTCTGAGAGTTGCATCTGTTTCTCGTCAATATTGAGGTATTCGCGCAGTTTGTCAGCGCGCTGCTGAATGTCTTTAAGTTGTTCGATGGTTATCATAAATGCTTAGTGTTGTGCTGTTTTCTTTGAATAATGATATTTGTTTTATGAGTTATTATTTATGCTTATAACTCCGCTATTTTCTTCCAAGAAAGAAATGAGTCCAAAGGCGCAGGCGCGTGTATAGCACTATTGCCTTATTCCGGCAACCGCGTGTGTCATGTTGACGCTTACGGAGTTGGCTGAACACGGGGCGTGTGTCATGGGTTACAGAGGTGGTGGAGTGAAGATTGACGAGGTAGTTGTAACCGGCGTAATGGATAAGCTTTATTTTGGGTGAAGATGTCCATAGGTCAACCGACATGAGTACATCTTCGTAGATGTTTTGCGGCTCAAATCGGAGGTTATGTTTTTGTAATAGGCTTCGCCGGATTATTCGGCAGCACATGGACGTAAGTCGGTATGCTTGGCGTGGAATATCGGTCTTGATGACTTGTCCGTCGGGAGTGACGCGGCGGTATCCGCACTGCACTACATCGAAGTTGCCGATGTTGCTAACAAGCGTTTGCAGGTAGTCAGGGTCGAGGTAGTCGTCGGAGTCAACAAAAGCTAAGAACTCGCCCTTTGCATACCTAAGACCCAGATTGCGTGCCGCAGACTGTCCTGAATGTTGTTGCCTGAGCACTACGATGCGCTTGTCGGCAGCTTGTGCTTGGTGTGCCAACAGCAGTGAGTCGTCAGTGGAACCGTCGTCAACGAGAATCAGTTGCCAATCAGTATAGGTCTGAGATTTGACCGACGCGATGCATCGAGCCAAGTAGGCGGCTGTGTTGAATATGGGTATGATGATACTAATCATGTGACTTATGCCGGTTATGTGTTTTAACGACTGATAATAGCAACTGCTCGAATTGAAGTGATTCATGTTGTCGCGAAAGTTGCTGTCGGCTTGTTTGCTTAACGGCTTGGCGGGTGAATCCGTGTTGCTGCCATTCGGCATATTTCTCTGAGATAAACTGCTTGACTTGCTCTGCATCGGTTGCCGCGATGCCTGCATTGGTGTCAAGGATAACGTCTGCCAGACATTCTTCGTCGCTCCTGACACATAGCACCGGTTTCTCTACTCCGAGAGCCTCGAAAAACTTGGTGGTCATCATACCGTGTGAGGTGTTGTCGCCTGCGCGGTTGGTTAGTACAAGGCAGACTGAGGCATGGTGCAGTATATCAGGTATGTTGTCTTGCGCGGTCAGCGGATAATAGGTCATGTAGCGCTCCACTCCGTATTGTTTGGTGTATTGTCTGACAATTTGTTCGCTGTGAGCATCAACATACCAGTCAACGCCGAAGGTGTCAGCTGAAAAGTCGGAGTCGGCAAGTGCCTCGAGGAGTGGGGTGGGGTCTTGCATGGGTTGCTCAAACACCTTACCCGTGTAGGCAATGACGAACTTGTCGGCAACGATGTCCTTGGGGAAGAACATGCGGCTGTCGTAGCCGTTGTAGATGAGGTGTGTAGCGGGGTTATATTGTTTGAGCAGCCTCTGATGCCACGGCGATACTGTGGTGACGGCATCGGCAAGGCGCAGTTGCCGGTTGCGCCGCTTGAGGCTTAGACTAACATAAATTTTTGTCGCAAGGTGTATGCGGTTGCCGCCATGAGCCAAATAGCGGGAGGTATTGGCAGGTGCCTGCTCGACGATGTCTCTGAGGTCGATGACGGAGGGTATTGCCCGCTTCCGGGCAATGCGGTTGGCAGCACAGAGGGGAAAGGTGAAAAATGAGGTGCAGAAGACAATGTCGAATGTCTGATTGCGAGTTATCTGTTCCACAGCCGATTGAAAAGCTCGCTCTTTCCAGTTTAGCAAGATATTGAGTATGTTCTTTATAGCCCAGTCTAACCGCGCAAAGCGGCTATTGGTTTTATATAGTGCCACCTCGTGAATGTCGTAGTCGTGTGGGAAACTCAGCTCATCGAACTTCTCGCAAACGACGGTGACGTTGTGACCCGCTGCTACGAGATGGTCGCAGAGCAGCCGTAGTCGCGGTTTGTAGGCAGGCGCACTGAAGCTGTCAGATAGAATGAGTATTCTGAGCCGGTTATCCATTGTGAATTATATAGTCGAGAATAAAGTTGTATAGTTGCTTGTGGTATGTGCTGGCGCTGAACGAGGTGTTGTGCCATAGCAGGTTGAGTTCGCCGTTGTGGCGTCGGGTCTGTTCGATAAGGCGCTGACAGTAGTAGTAGGCTTCATCTTCATTCAAGTGCAAGTAACGCTCGTCAGACAGAGAGCAGTCCATCACCGTCAATGGGTGAAGTGTGAGGTTGCTCAGGCGTGCGGTGGTGGGGTCAATCCAGCGAACGGGGCGAGTGGTGCCCAGTCGGAAACCTGCGGCATCGGCAAAACCCATGCTGTAGTCGTCGGTTATACCGGCTTT
>CAMHGK010000014.1 GCA_946184695.1 uncultured Bacteroidales bacterium
CCTTATCGTTGCTTATTCATCAAACTTGAGGTTCCTGCAAGACCCTTCAACCAAGAAAAAGCAATAACGTCCACGCCCGATATGTATGACCCTCCTCGCCCTATGTCGGGCGCGGATAAGTATATCATACCCACGAGAACGTCTATTGCACTATCTTGTTTTGGGGTTGAGAAATTTTGCAGGATTTCAAGTTTCCAAAACAAGCGTCAATAAACGCCTTTTTAATATGTCCTTACTGTTTTACATCGGTAAGCGATGGTTTGCTGTTTTACATCTTGCAAACGAGATGATTCTATTCGTAATGTCCGTAAGAAGAAATTATAAGTACATATATTTGTTCATCATGTATCTCATACACTAAACGATGCCTGTCGGTTATTCTTCTTAACCACGTTTCGTTCTTGAAATATTTTAGTTGCTCAACCCGACCTGTACCAACTCTCGGATGTTCTGCAATTTCTTGAAGTAATTTGCGAACTTTCTTGATTGCCTGTGGTTCGCTCCTCTGCAAAAGCAGCAAGTCTTCTTGCGCTCTTTGGGAAAATCTAATTACATACATAGCAGTCTGTCAACAAATTGGTCAACAGTTTCGTCCTTACGCATTTCAATATACTTCCCTTCTGCCGCTTGAGCACTTGATTGTTCCAACTTGCGACGAAATTCTTCTTCGGTATATAGGGTATCGTCTTTTTTTTCTGCAAGCAAGCGATGAATATAGCGGGTAAGTTTTTTCATCATACCCTCATCTTCCGCGATATAACTGATGTCTCTCAGAATCTCAGTGTCCAATGTCGTTGTCATGGTTGTATGTATTATTTGAAAAAATGTCGTGCTTATATCATGATGCCGCCGTTCAAACATGCATCCTTATTTGTGACGTATGCCCTACGGTGTGACTTCACACTGCAAAATTATTAAAATTTCTGAAATCCACAATGCGTTTCTAATAAAAAATGTACGAAACAGGCTGTGGCATGTACGAAATAATCTTTCATCACCAAACTATTTATATCAAGTATTATATTTGCTTAATTTTTGTCGCCATGGTATAAAAAATCCACGTTTATTTTCTAAAATATGCGCAAAATTACTTATTTCTTTTTAGTTGTACAGATATTCACGCAAAAAAAGAGACTGTCTCAGAAGTTTTGTTAGGCAGCCTCTACCGGTGGCGGGTTGCTATCGCTCGCAGAGACGGTATATATACCGTCTCTACACGTAACGGTGCTCCTATCTGCATAGTTCCTCGTTTTCAACAAATTATGTCAATAGTGGTTCCGCCGATAAAAACCTGTAAAACTTATACGAAACAAGAGGGTGTCTAACTTTGATGTTGTCAGACACCCTCCTTTACTCTTGCAGGAGTCTAAGGCGGTTCGCATGTTTCTGCCTGCAACATGACCTGTATGCTCCCTCAAAAATCGGAATCCTTATTTCGTCTGCTTTGCTTCAAAAACCATGGCGTACTCTTTCATCTGTCGGAGCATGGCGCTCAGTCCGTTGCTGCGGTTGGGAGATAGGTGCTGGCTGAGGCCGGTGCGGTCAATGAAGTAGAGGTCTGCGTCGAGTATCTCGCGCGGGGTGCGGTCGTTGAGCACACGAAGCAGCATTGCCACTATGCCCTTGATGAGCAGTGCATCGGAATAGGCGTTGAAATGAATCTTGTCACCCTGCATGCAGGCATCTATCCATACGTTGCTCTGACAGCCGTCAATCTTGTTGCGGTCATCAAGCAGGGCAGAGTCAGGCTCGGGTAGCTCTTGACCCAAGTCTATGATATAAGTATAGCGGTCGAGCCACTCGTCGAACATGAGTAGTTCTTCTATGAGTTGGTCTTGTATGTCGTTGATTGTTGCCATAGCTGTAAGTGTGTGAAGGAAATAAGAAATCTATTTCTTCTGTTCTAATAAATTCTTTATGTATTCTGCCAAGTGTGCATCGTTGTCGGGGTGGAGCTTGCCGTCAAGCGGAGCGTCAATGATATAATGTGCTTGGGAATAGAACTCTTCTCTGCCCGACATCTGCCACCGAATGAATTCCTCGAGCTCTTTGCCGCTCTTGCCGCGAAGCAGCGGGCGCTGTTCCGTGCCCGACAGCTCTACTCGGCGTGCGAGGTGCTCGTTGCTCCAGCGAAGATAGACGGTGGTACCTAATTCGTTGAGACATTCCATGTTGTCTTCCCAGCATGGATAGCCGCCGCCCGTAGCATATACCACGTTCTGAATCGGCAGGTCGGATAGTGTCTCTACACAGTCCTTCTCGCGTTTGCGAAATGCCTCAATGCCATAGCGAGTGATGAAGTCGGCAACGCTGATGCCGTTGACCTCATGAAACGCTTCGTCAAGATCGACAAAATGCCAGCCGAGCAGGTCTGCAAGCAGTTTGCCTACGGTTGACTTGCCCGCGCCCATGTAGCCTATCAGATATATCGGTTCAGTCATTTGTTTGAGCGATAGATATAAGATTAGTTGTCTGATGTCAAGGTGTCGTTTTCGTACTGTTCGGTCCACTCTATCGTACCATCATCGTGCATGGTGGCGAGCGGCAAGATGTAGTCTTCCGGCGGCAGTATGGCTTGTTCGTCTGACCACATGAAGTCGTAGGTGCTAACCAAAGAAGAGCAGAGCGGTGCGCAGTATTCGCGTATGAGGTATAGACGCTCGTTGGTGACGAAAATGGAGAATGTCACACCTTGCGCGATGTGTAAGCTCAGGCTCGACTTGTCTTCAGACACGCTCTCAACCCATACTTTGCCTGCTTGCACTGTGTTCAGGGTATCGGTGAGATGGTTGTTGGCTATGAGCATAAGTTGCTTGCGCTGCTGTGGAGTGATGGTAGGGCAAAGCTCTGAGGGCATGCGCCATAGTGCTGCCGGCGCAGTGGGGCGTTGCAGAAGCGTTTGCTCCGGTGAGTTTGGCTGCGCTTGAGCATTTTTTTGCGCTTGTGCCTGCCACGCAAGGAGCAGTGCTACTACCAATGTTATGTGGAGCCAGAGTCGTCTCATTTGGTGCGTTCTATTAGTGCAACGGCATAGGCTGATATGCCCTCTTTTCTGCCTACGAATCCTAAATGCTCGGTGGTGGTGGCTTTGATAGAGATATTGTCAATGTCGGTGCCAATGACTTGTGCCAGACACTGGCGCATAGGTTCGATATAAGGGCTCAGCTTGGGTACTTGGGCACAGATGGTGGCGTCTATATTGCCAAGTTCGTAGCCTGCCTCGCGAATCATGCTGATGGTCTTTCCAAGTAGCACCTTGCTGTCGATACCTTCGTATTCATTACCTGCGGTGTCAGGGAAATGATAGCCAATGTCGCGCATTGCGGCGGCACCAAGCAGTGCGTCGCAGATGGCGTGTATCAGTACGTCGGCATCTGAGTGACCGAGCAGTCCTAATTCTGATGGAATACAAATCCCCCCCAACCAAAGTTGTCGGTCAGGGGAGAATTGATGAACATCATATCCGAATCCTATTCGCATCTTTAATTCAAAATTCATAATGCATAATTTTCACCCGCCCCCTGCCCCCTCCCTCACGAGGGCGGGGGAGACCATGCGGATAGCATGCACAATTGATAATAATCAATTAGAAATTAGAAATTGAAAATTATCTCTTTATGAGGTCTTTGATTCCGGCGAGGTCGAAGCCGAGAGTGAAGCGCAGGGTTTGGTCAAGCGGGTTGGTAGATGTGGCAATGGTATATGCCACGTCAAGCGAGAAGATTGACAGTTTGAAGCCGGCACCGAGAGTCACATAGCGGCGGTTACCTTTCAGACGGTTTTCGTGCGAGTAGCCTATGCGGCCGAAGAACTTCTTGTCGTAGGAGTATTCAGCACCTATACCAAACTGTATCTCTTGCATTTCCTCAAGGAATCCGCGGGGAGCGTCGGAGAACGAGTACCACAGACCTTTGATAGGGTTGAGGTCGCTATAGTCCTTTTGGTCCATAGTCCATGTGTTGGAGTCGTCTTTGTTGAAGCCCTCTGTGAAGCGTGACTTGCGGGTGGGCACCAGCATCTTGTTCATCTCGGCTGTGATAGACAGGCTGTTGTACTGGTCGAAGGGTTGCTCGTAGCTAACACCCAAGCGGAAGTTGGTAGGGATGAAGCTCTGAGTCTCGCCGTCGTTGTAAGAAATCTTACCACCGAGGTTCGATATGTTTACACCAAGAGAGAAGTAACTCTCGCCGAGGCCTGTAGTGATAGGCTGACGGTAGTAGAGGGCTATGTCGGCTGCTGCCATCATTCCTGCGTGCATCTCATTGGCAACGCCGCCGGCTGTTTGATTTACTCCGTTGTTGAGATCAGAGTACATGAAGCGCAGCGCTACCGACATTGACAATGTCTCGATGAGTTTTCTGGAGTAAGCTACGTCTAACGCCCACTCATTAGGGCTGGCTTCTGCCAGTGTGGTACCTTCAAGGTTAGTCAGCTGAACCTTGCCAAGCGAGAAATAGGTGAACGAAGCGGAGATGCCTTGTACGTCATCCCATTTGTAGTAGCCGGCGATATATGCGAGGTTGATGTCGTTGACGAGTTTGGTAAGCCACGGGGTGTAGTTGGCTGTTATTCCGCCATGACTCTCCATGAAGGCGTATTTGGCGGGGTTCCAGTGTTGTGAGTTGAGGTCAGGATTGGTAGCGGCACCTATATCGCCCATACCTCCCGCATGTGCATCAGGAGCAATACTCAGTGACGGCATTGAAGTGATGATAGGATTCATAACTTCATCGTCTGCCAGCATTGGTGCGACAGACAAAGCGATGGCAAAAATGCCAAGAAAAAGTTTTTTCATCTTATAATATGTTTAGAAAGTTAAAAATGAGGAGATATGCATCATAGGCATAACTGATTTGAGGTGGATAATTGCTGATATTTGTTTTCCTTTACGTGTTATTTAAGTCACGTTGTGCGTCTTGCAGGCAATAGTCTTGCCGAAAAACGCGCAAAGGTAAGTATTTTTTTCTAAATACCAAAAATAGTTGTATTTTTAAGTGTACAAAAAGGAAAGAGGATGTGCCAAAATGCTGATACATCCTCTTTTTGTTGTTTTTTAGGTATAACTGAATTATTCCACGATTATCAGTTTGCCGGCTTTATAGACGGTCTTTTGTCCGTCGGCAATGACCGCTATTCGATAGACATAGGCGCCTGCTGAGATGCTCTTCTCTGCAAGATTGACCTCTACCATGCTCGTTCCCACCGTCTCGCGCTGTTCGGTGGCGATGAGTTGTCCGGAGATGTCGTAAATGCTTACTTGCATGGTAAGCCGCTTGTCGGGCTGGTCGTGGTCGAGAGTGAAATAGACGGTCTCGGATTTGCCTACAGGATTGGGGTAGGTTACTACTCGGTGGACTGTCATGGCAAGGTTCTCTACCACCTCAAACTGCAGTGTGCGGCTGCTTGAGTTGTTCATCAGGTCCCAAGCACGGAAGGTGAGTTCGTGCTTGCCGGTCTCAAGTCCGCTGAGCGGATACGATACCGTACCTGCAGAGAAATTGTTAGGTAGCGAAATGAAATAATCGTTCAGAACGTAGGTCTGCTTGAGATCGTTGTCGATAACGAGTAGCAGGTCGTGTCCGATACCGCTGCCCGATGTGTTGATACCACTTTGGTCGGCTATCTGTGCATAGAAATGCGGTGCGGAGTCAGTCCGGTCGCCATTAGCGAAGTATGGTGTGTTGAGATAGATGCTTATTTCGGGTCCTTCTTGGTCGGAGAAATCACCGTTGGAACCACCGCCGACAATGAGGTTGTGGTAGTGGCCGATAGCCTCACTGCCTTCTTGCGGGTCGTAGGCGTAGTAGGCTATTCTGCCTGTGCCGAAGTTGTAACGGATGTCAAGCGGAACAATAAAATCGGCGCTGAAAGTTCCGTTTACCACGTCCACTTCGCCGCTGAAGATGGTGTTAGGATAGTCGTTGAACTCTTTTCTTACCTTAAATTCTTCGTCAGTCTGGTCGTTGTCCAATGTTTTGAGCACTTGCAGTTTATCATATACGGTAATCTGCATCTTGCCGTTGAAGGTACTAACGATATTGCTATCGGCATCGGCAACAAATCCGCTCAGGTGTTGTGTTGACAATGCTTTGAGAGTATCTAACTTTGAGGTCGTCACCACCTTATATCGGTTGGGGTAGTCTAACCTTACGGCGGGGTCTCCAAGCAGAATAAAGGCAAGTTTGTTTTCTTCGCTTCCTGTCTTGTTTTTTGCCAAACGTACGGCATCACCCAAGCGGTTGTTGGGGTTGAGCAGAAGTGAGTCGCACACGTGACGGTTGATAATCTTGTTGTTGGTGGCATAGACGGTGCGACATGCAGAAACAACAGCCAGCGCCCCGCCATTGGGGTTGAGTACGGCGTACTCGCTGGCAGACGTCTTCTTGGCATCGAAGTTGGCAAAACCACAAGTGGCAAGCATCCAGAAGCCGATGTTGACATTGTTCATGTTGCGAATCTCGCTTGCCGTGAGTATGTTTTCGGTGGTAATGTTATTATAGCCGCCATGACCGGAGTAGTCGAAGAACAGGGCTCCGTTGTTTATCAGGTTGTCGAATTTTGTTTTGGCAAGCGGATAACTCTCGCCCGATGCGCTTACTTCCTGCTGATAGGCGTCGATGTAGATCTTGTTGGTTATGTAGTCGGGAGCCTGCAGGCGTATGTTCTCAGCTGCATAATCGGCTATGTCGGTATGCAGACCGGAGTCACCGTCATCAGCAAGGAATATGAGTTGGGTCTTCCATTTGCCGAATGAAGGGTTGTTGATGTAGTTGATGGTCTTATTTACCACATCTTGCGCCTCGCTGACGGTGTTTACAGGGAAGCGTCCCACGCCTATGTCCATGCGGGCAGTCAGGTCGGAGATACCTTCGCGGTCGTCGAGAAATCCGAAGTAGTCGTCAGAGGAGTAAGCCTTGACTTGGTTAGTCGAGTTGTCGGCCTGATAGGTGAGCAGGGTGTGGGGTGCTGAGGCGGGGTTCAAGCCGCGGTTGTCGTACGATCCGTCACCCATGAGCAGCAGGTAACGTGGAGCCACGCCGTTGTTTCTGTCGGCACGGTCGTAGAGCATCTTCATAAGCCAGCGGTAGGCGGTGGCGTCAGGGGTGCCTGATGAGAACTCGTTATAGACCTGTTCGTCGGTCACTACAGCCCAACTAAGTCCGTCTTTTTGCTCATGTGCCTTAGCTAACTGCTCTGCCTGAGCTACAAATTGCTTTGGAGTGATAATCACATATTCAATGTCTTGCAAAGCATGTAGGTTCTGATTTTCGACAGTTCCGACATAGGTCGGGGTAGGATAGTCTGTAGAACTGACATCTACTGCCAACAGTGTCTGCATGCTGCTGTTGGGTGCCTCAAACGACAGTATGTCGCCGCTGAGTTGTGTGGGTACGGAGTAGATATTGCCTAAGTTGCTGATGTTCCATATCTGCAAGTTGCTGCGAGCTTTGCTTAGGCGGTAAATACTATTGATGTCATCCCCGTAGTAGTCGGTGTTGTTAATGAGCATGCTGTTGCCGTTCATGGCAAGCGAGCAAACGGCGCTCACCTCCAGGTAATTCAGGTATCCTGCGGCATTTGATGCTGTGGCATTATATGTAAGAGTGATATTTTGTTCTGAACTCTCTGCTGCCGCAAGGTCAAAAGAACTATGTGCAGTAACTGCCATCTCATAGTGGTCGCTACTGTTGCGTGCGCCAATGTAGGTTACATTGCTCGAGCTACCCTGCTTGCATGTGAAATTAGTGCGAACTGAAGCGCTTGCTGCTACATCAAGCACACATCTTAAACGGCGGCTGCTGATGATGTCGGGGAATGTGAACTTGAGGTTGAGAGTAGGTGTGGCAATGTTTATCGGGTAGTAGAACTCTTTCCCGCCTCCTTCACCTCCTCCATAGCGATCGATGATGTTTACAGAGTCTTTGTCGAATACATCGTACTTGGTGCAGGTGGTAACCTCATAAGCGTCAGCACTGAACGACTCGGCGGTCAGGTTCTCAAGCAGCACCTGCTCACCGGCGTCGTCGGATAGAAAATAGTAGCCGTCGAGTGAGTAGTGGTTGTTGGCATGAACGAAGTTTGATCCGTTATACGTCCATCGGAGTGTGCCTTGTGCGTAGAACAGGATATAGTCTGATTTGCCAAACTCGCCATTGGTCTTGTGCATATAGAATGGCACGGCAGGCAGGTCGTCGATTTTGGCTTTCCGGAAGTCCTTTTCCAAGAGTCCGCCACCAAAGCCGAAGATACGTACGTTTTCGGGCTGTAGTCCCATGTTCTTCAGGTCATTGTAAGTGAGCTTATATACACCTGAGTTGCGAACGCTTATCTTGACGAACTTACCCTGAGCAAGACGCGAAGTGGCAGTGTATTCATGTCCCTGCAAAAGAGTGAAGGTTGCAAGGAAGAGCAATATAATGAATGTTTTACGCATGACGTTTGTATGTATTTTCGTATATGGGTTTTATTATTTCACTCGGCATAATAGCGTTTGGCTATCGGCAATGTGGGCAGTGAGTACTAATTCGGGGACAAGTGTTAAGGGCTTTGTGGCAAAGTCGATGCACACCATGTCACCCATGCGAATTGTCACATAACGGCTAAGAAATTCAAGTGTCCTTGACGGCTCATACAGGAGTTCGTCCAAACATAAGTTTCTGTCCATGAAAGTCAACGGACTATTGGCTATGTCGGCAAATTCTTGAAATTCACCAACTATGGCTGAGTAGTCGAAAGCAAAAGTGCTGAGGGTGCTATCTGCGGGCAGAGTGCTTTCTGCGACTGTGTGTTTTTTAGTGATGCTGCTAATTTGCGGAGAATGAGCAACTGATATGTTGTAGCCCAATGCTGCTTCGCTGAAATATCTGTTGGCAAAGCGTGGAGCTATGTTTTTGCCTAAACGGTTTATTCTTAGTACAAGGCACGGGTTAGCTTGAAAACATTGCGCAAAATCGGGGATGAAGAAAGGCTTGCGGTTGACAAGCAGCGAAGAGTCGGGCTTGAGGTAGAGTGACGGTCTGCCCTCGCCGTTATTTGCTATTCCTAATATCTTCATGCTTACTTAGAGAATCTACAAGTTTTTTTAGAATAACTCCATGCTTTTGCTACAATTAGCCCGCAAATTTATACAAAAGATTTGTAGTGGGCAAATATTTTTGAAAATATAGCTTTTTTCCTCGATTTCTTTAGAAAAATGACTATCTTTGCTGCCATCATTCGTTTTCTCAAAATAAATCATCCGTTTCACATAAAACAAATATATGATACTTCACCCTAATTGCAAGGTCAATCTCGGTTTGCACGTAGTTCGCAAGCGAGCTGACGGTTATCATGATTTGGAGACCATATTCCTGCCCGTCGAATTTCTGACCGATGAGATAACCATCGAGCCCTCGCCGGTCTTTAGTTTTAGTTGCGATGGTTTGGATGACTGCGAGTCGGAACAAAATATAGTGGTAAAGACCTTTAGAAGGATTCAAGAGCAGTACGGTGCAGGCAATGTGCGCATAACGCTTCAAAAGCGCATACCTACGGGTGCGGGATTGGGTGGAGGAAGTGCCGATGCAGCCTTTGTGGCAAAAGCACTGAGTGAGATGTTTTCGCTTGGTCTTGACAGCCGGCAACTCGTTTCGTTGCTCTCGCCCATAGGTGCCGATTGTCCTTTTTTCGTTTTCAACAGACCTTGTCTTGCCACCGGTATAGGTGATGTACTGGAACCTATCGGGCTAAATTTGAGCGGATATGAATTGGCAGTGGTCAAGCCTGCGGTGTCGGTGCCTACGGCATTGGCATATTCACGAGTGGTGCCACGCGAGAATGTATCTCTTAGTGTGAGCACTTTCGACCTCAGACAACTTCCCGCCACTCCTGTAGAGCAGTGGAAAGACCTCTTGGTAAATGATTTTGAGAAACCGGTGTTTGCAGACAAGCCTCAGATAGCCCGCGTCAAGCAGAGTCTTTATGCTATGGGTGCTGCTTATGCTGCCATGTCCGGTAGCGGTTCGGCTGTGCTGGCTTTGTTTGAAAAAGGCAAGGCGCCTACATCGCAAATGTTGCAAGCGGAGTTTGCCGATTGCTTTACGACAGTGGGGCGTTTGCCTTAGGAAGTCGGATACGGAAAGTGGTGCCTTCGCCGATAGTTGAGCGCTTGACGAAAATCTTGCCTTTGTGGTAGTCCTCAATTATTCTTTTAGAAAGGCTGAGTCCTAATCCCCAGCCGCGTGCTTTGGTGGTGTAGCCGGGGTCGAAGATGGCATTGAACAATGAGTGTTCGATGCCTTTTCCTGTATCTGATATGTCGATTATAACTCGTTGCCCGCTTGTGAATACACGCACGCTCAGAGTCCCCTGTCCTTCCATTGCATCAACTGCATTCTTGCATAAGTTTTCTATCACCCAGCTTATCAGCGGAGCTGAGACCATCGACTTGACATCCCCCTCGCAACTGATGTCGTATCGGATCTTGTTGGAGGTGCGATGACGCATATACTCAATTGCGTCAGTGGTAAGTTTGCCCACGTCTTCATACTTAAGTTCGGGCTCGGAGCCTATCTTGGAGAATCGTTCTGCGATAGTCTGCAATCGGTCAACATCCTGCTGCATCTTGGGTATGAGTTCGTCGTCGGGATACTGTGCAGAGAGCAAGGCGGTCCATGCATTAAGCGATGAGATGGGTGTACCTAACTGGTGGGCGGTTTCTTTAGAAAGCCCTACCCATACGCGGTTTTGCTCGCTGCGTTGTGATGTCTGAAGGGCGAAAAGAACTATGAAAACGAATATCAGTATGATGGCGAACTGTATGTAAGGGAACCACTGCAGGCTGCGCATGAGGGTTGAGTCCTCGTAGTAGATATATTGGACGGTGTTGTTGGAAATGCGTACCACGATGGGTTCTTGCGAGTCGCGCAGTTTGGCAATTTTGTTCTTGTAGAATTGTTCGACATGCTTCTTAGGCTCGCGTACGTTACGTGACAAAAGGAAGTTGCCGTCTTGGTCGGTCATATAGACGGGTATGGTGGTGTTGCCTGCAATGATAGATGAGATAAATTCGATGTCGGTGTTCTCGTCGGCAAGCACCAACTGCCGAGTAGCCTCTGCCCATATTTCTATTTTCTTTTTCTCTTCGTCGGCGAGTTTGTTTACGAGGTTGTTGGTGAACATCACTGAGGCAACCACTATGGCTAATGCTATAAGCAGAAAAAGCGACCTTACCTTTGTACTTTTCATGTTGGCAGATTTTAGTTCTTTAAGGCAGTTTGCATGCGTATGTGTTATTGTGCGCTGATGGTGCTATGTGCGAGCTGTTTATAGGTTGTGTTCGTCGGCGTACCGTTGTGCTCGCTTGAGGTCTTGAGGTGTGTCGATGCCGATAGTCTGAATTTGGCTATGTGCGACGCGTATCTCGTAGCCGTATTCGAGCCATCTGAGTTGTTCGAGAGCTTCTGAGGCTTCGAGCGTGCTATGTGGGAGTGCGGTGATATGGCGGAGAACGTCGCTTCGGTAGGCGTACATGCCGATATGCCTGAGATAGGTGTGCTTTGAAGCCCATGTGTCGGGTTCTTCGCCTCGCATATATGGTATGACGGAGCGGCTGAAATAAAGTGCTCTGCCGCTACTCTTGTCGATGACCACTTTTACTAAATTCGGGTCGGACAAATCTGAAAACTTGCTGTCGGGAGCGAAGGGTGAGACGAGGGTTGCTATGTCGGTAGGGAAGAGTGAAACGAGAGAGCGTATCTGCTCCGGCTCGACAAACGGTTCGTCTCCTTGTATGTTGACTATTACATCGGCATCAGAGCCGCTTCTGAGGAAGGCTTCATAGCAGCGGTCGGTGCCGCTACGATGATTCTTGGAAGTCATGACCGATTTTCCTCCAAACGAGAGTACGTGCTTATGGATGCGCTCGTCGTCGGTGGCAACGAAGACATTGTCCAAAGCCTTGCATGCCTGACGATAGACGCGCTCTATCATTGTAGTACCGCCTATCATGGCAAGCGGTTTGCCGGGGAAACGAGAGCTCTCATAGCGAGCAGGGATAATACCTATAACGTTCATATTTTCAAAGTATGTTTGGCAAAGGAGAGACTTTTGGTATGGTAATGAATATAAGAAAGCGGCTTTAAGAAAACGGAGCGCAAAAGTACAGCATTTTTTTTATTCTGCCAAACTTAGGGCAGATATCTCGCGCGGAGTGAAAAAAAGTTTTGCCGTATAAGGAAAAAAGTGTATTTTTGCGGGTTGTTTTCGGACATACTTTCCGGCTCGCTCAGAAAGTGTCAGAATACGAATATAAATTATCAACATATTCTATTTCACAAATTCTAATGACAAGTAAACAAATCCGTCAGTCCTTTTTGGATTTTATGCAGAGCAAGGGGCACGTGGTAGTGCCGTCGGCTCCAATGGTTATCAAAGACGATCCTACGCTCATGTTCACCAATGCGGGCATGAACCAGTTTAAGAATATCATCTTGGGCAACGACCCGATAGTCAATCCGCGTGTTTGTGACTCGCAGAAGTGTCTTCGCGTGTCAGGCAAGCACAACGACCTTGAGGCAGTGGGTAACGATACTTACCATCATACCATGTTCGAGATGTTGGGTAACTGGTCGTTTGGTGACTACTTCAAGCAGGGAGCCATTGACCTTGCATGGGAGTACCTGACTGAGGTTCTCAAGATAGATAAGTCGCTGCTGTATGTGACAGTGTTCGAGGGTTCGCCTGCCGAGGGACTCCCACGCGACGATGAGGCGGCAGAGTTCTGGAAAAAGCACGTCAGTGCCGATCGTATTATTCTCGGCAATCATCACGATAACTTCTGGGAGATGGGCGATACGGGTCCTTGCGGCCCGTGCTCGGAGATACATATTGACCTTAGAGACGCCTCTGAGCGTGAGAAGGTACCTGGACGCGAGATGGTCAATAAGGACCACCCGCAGGTTATAGAGATATGGAATATCGTATTCATGCAATATCTCAAGAAGGCTGACGGTTCGCTTGAGGAGTTGCCCAAGAAGGTCATCGACACCGGCATGGGCTTTGAGCGATTGTGCATGGCAATGCAAGGCAAGCAGTCCAACTATGACACCGACGTGTTCCAGCCGATGATACACCGTATTGAACAACTCTCCGGCAAACATTATGGTGCAGACCATTATACCGATGTAGCCATGCGTGTCATAGCCGACCATATCCGCACCATTGCTTTCGCCATCACTGACGGTCAGCTGCCTTCTAATGCCAAAGCCGGATATGTCATTCGCCGAATATTGCGACGTGCGGTGCGATATGGCTACACTTATCTCGACCAAGACAGTGCATTCCTCTATACCCTTATACCTCAACTCATCTCAGATATGGGTGAGGCATATCCTGAGCTCAAGGCACAGCAAGCGCTGATAGAAAAAGTGATAAAAGAAGAGGAAGATGCTTTCCTCAGAACGCTGAGCAAGGGTATGGGACTCATCAAACGTCTCATTGACGATGCTAAGGCTAAAGGCTCCAACTGCATCAGCGGCAAGGATGCCTTCACTTTGTACGATACCTACGGATTCCCGCTCGACCTCACCCAACTCATACTGCAGGAGAGTGATATGAGTTGCGATGTGGATGCATTCAATACCGAGATGCAGCAGCAGAAGGACCGTGCCCGCAATGCACAGAAGAGTGAACTGGGTGACTGGGTAGTGCTTGGCGAGGGCGATACTGAGTTTGTCGGCTACGATGAGGCAGAGTGCCTGACGCGCATACTCCGCTATCGCCAGGTGCGCCAGAAGAACCGTGAGTTCTATCAGGTGGTGCTTTCCAAGACACCTTTCTATGCAGAGATGGGTGGTCAGGTAGGCGACAGCGGAACGCTTGGCGACAAAGCCGTGCTTGATACCAAGCGTGAGAACAATCTCGCCGTACATATAATGAACGAGTTGCCTGAAGAGCTCGAAGGTGAGCTGACGGCAAAGATAGATGTGGCTCGTCGCGAAAGTATACAGTGTAACCACTCGGCAACCCATGTGCTGCACTACGCTCTGCGTCAGGTGCTCGGCACCCATGTCGAGCAGAAGGGTTCGCTCGTCACCCCCGACTCGCTCCGATTCGATTTCTCACATTTCCAGAAGGTGACGCCTGATGAACTTCGGCGAGTAGAGACGCTTGCCAATGAGCTTGTGCGTTGCGACTACAAACTCGACGAGAGCCGTCATACCCCTATTGCTGAGGCGCGCCGAATGGGTGCAATGGCATTGTTCGGTGAGAAGTATGGTGACGATGTGCGCGTTATACGTTTTGGCGACTCTGTAGAGCTTTGCGGCGGTACTCACGTCAGCTCTCTCGGACGCATAGGCAGCATACGTATTGTTATGGAGACCTCTGTGGCAGCCGGTGTGAGACGTATTGAAGCAGTGACGGCAAAAGCGGCAGATGACCTCTACTATATGCAGCAGGATTTGCTTAACGGCATACGCGGGCTATTTAATAACGCTCCCGACTTGTCGGCTGCTGTCAATAAGTTCATCGCCGAGAACGAAAACCTCAAAAAGCAGGTTGAGGATTTTATGCAGGAGAAAGCAGAAGCTCTGCGCGACCAACTCATAGAAAAAGCCACGCTTGTGGGCGATGTCCGATTGTCGGTGTTCGAGGGTGATATAAAACCCGATATGCTGCGTCAGGCAATGAGTATGCTTCGCGGAAAGTTTACCGATGTGCGTTTTGCTCTTGTAGCAGTCTCGCGTGCCGACGACAAGCCGACGATAGCTCTATTCCTTTCACAACCGCTCGTTGATGCCGGACTTAATGCCTCGGCTATCGTGAAGGCTGCTGCACGCAATATACAAGGTGGCGGCGGCGGTCAGCCGTGGCTCGCTATGGCAGGCGGCAAGAATATCGAAGGGTTAGACGCCGCTAAACGAGAAATGATAGATGCGCTCGGTAATTGATAATTAAATCATTAAAACATTAAAAAATTAAACCATGTCCTTTCTTGAACTTTGTCGTCAGCGGCGTTCCATACGCAACTACACCGCACAGCCGGTTGAAAAACAAAAGGTAGAGCAGATACTGCAGGCTGCGCTCATGGCACCTTCAGCCAAGCGTCTGCAGCCATGGCAGTTCGTGGTAGTTGACGACAAGGCAATGATAGAGCAGTTGGCGGCATGCAAGCAATACGGCAGTCGGATGCTGCTTGAGGCACCGCTTGCCATTGTGGTGGCAGCCGATGCGTCGCTGACCGATACATGGCAGTGTGATGCAGCAATAGCGGCTCACAACATGCTACTTGCCGCTGAGGATTTAGGACTCGGAGCATGTTGGGTGCATGTCTATGAGCGCGAGCAGGCAGAAGAGCATGTGCGTGCACTGACCGGCATACCCGACAACCTCAATGTACTTTGTATAGTATCTATCGGTTATAAGAACGAACAGCGACGGACATACGAATTAGAAAAACTCCCCTACGAAAAGATACACTATGGAAAATTCTGAAAATATCAAGAAATCCTCTACCTCTCAACCTTTGCCGCGTGTTGCTATTACGTGTGGCGACCCCAATGGTATAGGTTATGAGGTGATACTCAAGACACTTGCCGAATCGCATCCGCTTGAGGTCTGCTGCCCTGTACTATATGGTAGCAGCAAGGTAGCAAATTTATACATCGAGCAATTGGGCGAAGTGTGTGCGTCGGTGAAATTCAATATCATAGCTTCAGCTAAGGATGCCAAAGCGGGTGTGGTGAACCTCGTGGAATGTTACGACGACTCGTTTAGCTTGGAGCCCGGTAAATCCACCCCTCAGGGCGGTAAGGCGTCGCTGAGTTCGCTTCAGCGCGCAGCTGAGGACATACAGAAAGGACTTATTGACGCACTCGTCACGGCTCCTATCAACAAAGCCAACATACAGTCGGACTCCTTTCATTTCTCAGGTCATACCGAATATCTGACAGCGCTGTTCGGCAATGGCAGATACTCGGTGATGATGATGCTATCGGACACCCTGCGAGTGGCTCTGATGAGCAATCATCTGCCTATATCAAAGGTACCGTTGGCAGTCACCGAGGACCGCATGCTCAAGAAACTTGAGATGCTCAACCGGACTTTGTGTCGGGATTTCCTTATACGCTCACCTCGAATAGCCGTTCTTGCGCTCAACCCGCATGCAGGCGACGACGGTCTGTTAGGCACTGAGGAAAAAGATGTGATTATTCCTGCTATTACCAAAGCCAACGAGCAAGGCATATTGGCATTCGGACCTTATCCTGCCGATGGCTTCTTTGGCGCTTGCGGGTACTTGCATTTTGATGCCGTGTTTGCCATGTACCACGATCAGGGACTCATACCTTTCAAGACGATAGACATGAGTGGGGTAGGCTTTACGGCAGGTCTGAACATCGTACGTACCTCGCCCGATCATGGTACTGCCTACGATATAGTAGGAAAGAACCAAGCCGACCACACATCTTTCTCGCATGCCCTATATGCCGCACTCGATATACTCAAGGCGCGCAGAACATCGGAAGAGATATCGCGTAATCCGCTCAAGATAACGGAGCCGGAGAGACGTACCCCGCCGCGTCCGTCATGGGCAGTTCCGCCGTCGAATGAAGCAAAAGAAGCAGCGGCAAAGGCTGACAGTGAGCCTGAGGAAGCTCCGGCAGAGACAGGGGCGGCAGAAGAACAAAGTGGTGAAGAATAAAATCGTGTGTTTATGAAAAAAACAATAATCTTACTCAGTCTTTTGGCATTGCTTGCAAGTTGCACCGACACGGGCAGGACTTTGCCCTCGGCTACGGGTAGCATATACGAGATACTCGTTGTAGCAGATGAGTCGTCGGCAGCTGACAGGGCAAAGGCTACTTTAGGAGCCGATATGCCATGCTTGCCTCAGATGGAACCTTATTTCAATGTTACTACGGTGCGCAGGCAGCAGTTCGACGATGTGCTCAAGCCCACGCGCAACATACTGCTCGTAGATGTCAATGCCGAGCGATATACCAAGACCTCGGTCTATTTCAAAAACGATGTCTATAGTCACCCTCAGGCAGTGTGCGTTATACAGTTGCCTCAGGCTGAGTTGTTCGATTCGCTGTGGGACGCTCGTGGCGAGCAGATACGTCAGTGGTTTGTGCGCTCAGAGATCGACCGCCAGAACGCTTTTAATGCACATTATGTAAATGCGCAGGCGCGTGAGTCGGTTCAGAAACGGTTTGGCGCAGATATGCTTGTGCCGTCCGACTATCAGGTGATTCTCGACACTCTGTTCGACGATGTTCGCTTTCTTTGGATGTGCAACGACAAGGGGACGATGCGTCGGGACTTGGTGCTTTATTCTTACCCATATCTCTCGCAGCAGATGTTTACTGAGCAGTATCAGCTTGCCAAACGCGATAGCGTGATGGGGCGTATGGTACACGGCAAACTCGACGGCACCTATATGGGAACCGAATACAACACCTTCCCGCCCGTGTATGCTCCGATGACCATCAACAAGGCGTATGCCGGCGAGACGCGCGGACTGTGGAAGATGTACGGAGGTTTGGCTATGGGCGGACCTTTCGTTGCAATCTCACGTCTTGATGTACTGCAGCAGCGAGTGGTTACGGCAGAGACGTTCATCTTTGCCGCAGGACAAAAGAAGCGCAATGCACTACGTCAGTCGGAGGCGGTGCTGTACAGCCTGAAGTTGTCGGAAGAAGTGAATGCGCTGCAAGAAGTAGATATAACGAAAAAATAGACATGGACACACAATCAAGTGTCTAACTTAAAACCAACGATAATCATATATGAAGAATTTTGCGCTTATAGGTGCTGCCGGATATATAGCACCTCGCCATCTCAAGGCTATTGCCGACACGGGTAACAATCTCATGGTAGCTTACGACAAGTTTGACTCGGTAGGCAGACTTGACAGTTTCTTTCCCGAATGTTCGTTCTACACCGAGAATGAACAGTTCGACCGCTTCTGCTCAAAGCAAATGCGTACCGATAACCCGCTTCATTGGCTTTCGATCTGCACTCCAAACTACACTCACGATGCCTTCATCCGCTACGGACTTCGTCTTGGAGTGGATGTGATATGTGAGAAGCCGCTTGTACTCAACCCCTATAATATCGACAACCTTGTAGAACTCGAGAAAGAGTCCGGTCATAAGGCTTATACCATTCTCCAGCTTCGTCTTCACGACTCGATAGCAGCGCTCAAGAAGCGCGTTGACGAGGGACCGAAAGACAAGGTGTATGATGTGGATTTGACCTATATCACTTCGCGAGGCAAGTGGTACTATTCGAGTTGGAAAGGCGATGTACATAAGTCGGGTGGAGTGGCAACCAACATCGGAGTGCACTTCTATGATATGTTGCAATGGATTTTTGGTCCGGTAAAGCAAAATATAGTTCATGTGATGTCGTTCGACCGTGTGGCCGGCTATCTTGAACTTGAGCGTGCGCGTGTACGCTATTTCTTGAGTATCAATGCCGACTGCTTGCCCGAAAATGCCGTGCAAGGTGAGAAACGCACTTACCGTACGCTGTCAATCGACGGCGACGAGTTTGAATTTTCGGCAGGTTTCACTGAGTTGCATACACTGAGCTATCAGAAGATTCTTGCCGGCGAAGGCTTCAGAATCAGTGAGGCGCGTCCGTGCATAGAGATGGTATCATACATTCGCAATGCGACTCCTATAGGACTCAAAGGCGACTATCATCCGCTTGCACGCCTGCCGCTGTCGGCTCATCCCTTCGGCTGGGACGAGAAACGTTAATTTGCACAGTGCATTATGCATTGTGCATTATGAATTGATCATGGGACGATTGCTTGCTATCGACTATGGGCGCAAACGGACAGGTATAGCCGTTACCGACCCGATGCGCATCACTGCCAACCCTCTTGAGACAGTGCCGACTCATCAGCTGCTTGATTGGCTCGAAAAGTATTTTCTCAAGGAACAGGTGGATCATGTGGTAATAGGTATGCCTAAGCAGAATAACGGAAGCGACTCTGAGAGTATGAACTATATACGACCGTTCATGCAAAACTTCGCAAGGCGCTTCCCGGACATGAAATTAGTGGGCTTCGATGAGAGATTTACGTCCGTATTGGCACACAAGGCAATGATAGACGGCGGTATGAAACGCAAAGACCGACAAGATAAAGCAGTGGTGGACAAGATTGCTGCCTGCATCATACTTGAAGATTATATGTCGTCATTGGAAATGTGAATTTTTCGGGTTCACGAAACAAAAACATTAAATCATTAAATCATTAAAACATTAAAAATGATTCTTCCTATATATTTATATGGTCAGCCTGAGTTGCGTCGTTCGACCAACGACATAGAACAGTCAACTCCCGAGCTCAAGCAACTCATTTCAGATATGTATGAGACTCTCACGCATGCCGATGGTTGCGGTTTGGCAGCTCCGCAGATAGGCAAAAGCATACGCCTGTTCGTGGTGGACGGAACGGAGCTTGCCGAAGAATACCCCGACTGCAAAGATTTCAAAATGGCATTTGTCAACCCCGAGATTGTAGAAGAGTCGGATGAGACTGCCACTTATTCTGAAGGTTGCTTGTCGCTGCCAGGCATATCGGAGAACGTGGTGCGTCCCAAGTCTATTCGTATTCGTTATCAAGATGCCGACTTTAAGGAGCACGAGGAAGTCTTCGACGGATTCCGCGCTCGTATCATACAGCATGAGTACGATCATTTGGAAGGACACGTCTTTACCGACCGTATATCACCGATTCGCAGGCAGTTTGTGAAAGGTAAACTGCAGAATATAGTAAAAGGTAAGGTGAGCGCTAAATATAAGACCAAAAAGTGATAGCGTTGGTTTAATGTGACGATTATGGACGCACTCTCTATCGTTCTTCTTGCTTTCGCTCTTGCGATGGACTGCCTTGCGGTGTCGATAACGAAAGGCATACAGCACCGGCAGTGGTCATGGTATGCACTGCTCATGGCGGTATGCTTCGGGTTGTTTCAGGGCGGAATGCCGCTTATAGGTTACTTTGCAGGTGCCTTGTTCTCGGAATGGGTGTGCAAATTTGACCATTGGATAGCTTTGCTGCTGCTCAGCTATTTGGGAATTAAGATGATAATTGACGGCAGGCGCGAGCGAGACGAGTCGAAGAAGTCTCGTTGGTCGGTTACAGAGATATTATTACTTTCTATCGCGACAAGTATTGACGCTCTTGCCACGGGTCTGCTGTTTGTGCCTGTTCCTGAGGTGCTTTGGGCTGCAGTAGCTACGATAGGTGCCGTCAGTTTAGTGCTGTCGCTTTTGGGCTACGTATTAGCCTATAGGCTTGGACGCAAGATGAAACTGCAGGCTGAGATAATAGGAGGCATAGTGCTTATCATCATCGGCGTAAAGATTTTCGTAGAGGATGTGTTTCTAAATGCTTAGTATCACTCACCCATATACTATTACTCTTAATGTTTCAAATTCAGGATACACTTGTCTCGCTTGATGTTATCGAGAAGGAGTTCTGCTGCGACCTTGATCAGTGTCGCGGTTGCTGCTGTATAGAGGGCGATGCAGGAGCTCCTCTTGAAGCAGGCGAAGAGCAAGCTATCCGAGAGTCGCTACCCGTACTGCTACCGATGATGAGTGACAAGGCTCGCGCTGTGGTTGAGAAGGATGGTGTGGCTTATCTTGACAAAGATGGTGAACTGGTGACTCAGATAGTGGATGGCAAGGATTGCGTTTTTGCCCAAACCGACCACAACGGCTGGTGCTATTGTACTATAGAAAAGGCTTTCAAAGAGGGGCGTTTGCCGTTCAATAAACCCGTGTCGTGCCACTTGTATCCTTTGCGCCTCAAGAAATTTCCTACGTTCACAGCCGTAGAGTATCATCGTTGGGATATCTGCCATTGCGCGCGCAAACTCGGTCGGCGTCTGCACCTGCCGCTATATCAGTTTCTCAAAGAACCTATATTGAGGCGTTTCGGAGAAGAGTATTACGAAGAACTAAATACAGTAGCACAAGAATGGAAAAAGCAATCAACGCCACAGTAGTGACGATAGGTGACGAACTGCTCATCGGTCAGGTGGTTGATACCAACACAACATATATAGCCTCTTGCCTGAACGACAGCGGGATAGTACTGCAAGAAAGCGTGTCGGTTCATGATGATGCAGAGCAGATTCTCGCTTCACTCCGTCAGGCTATCCATGCAAGCGATATAGTACTGTTCACCGGCGGACTCGGACCTACTAAGGACGATATCACCAAAGCCGCGTTGGCGAGGTTTTTCGGTGCAGAGCTTGTAGAGGACGCCCGCGTTAAGCAACATGTCGAGAGTCTGTATTCTGCCCGCCCTGACGTTCTCAACCGCCTCACTCGCACACAGTGGCTCGTGCCCGACAATGCCGAGATACTCGAGAACCGCGTCGGTTCGGCACCACTGATGCTTTGGCAGTACAAAGACGATGACCGCCCGGTGGTAGTAGTGAGTATGCCGGGTGTACCTTATGAAATGCAGATAGCCATGCAAGAGCAGATAATGCCGCGTCTGAGGCAGTTGTTCTCAGATCGCCTGCCCGCCATCGTTCATCGCAATGCACTTGTATATGGACTTGCAGAGTCGGTCATTGAGTTGAAGATAAAAGAGTGGGAAGATGCGTTGCCAGCAGCTATTCACCTTGCCTATCTGCCGAAGGACGGCATCGTGAGGTTGCGACTGTCGTCGTATGGTGAGGCTACCGCAGAGCAGGTAGAGCGGCAGTTTGAAACGCTCGTGAATCTGCTTTCGGAAAACATCATAGCCACCGAGGACCTTCCTTTGGAGGTGCTGGTTGGTAAGGAACTAAGGCGCCTTAATGCTACCGTTTCGACAGCCGAGAGCTGCACGGGTGGAAAGCTGGCTGTGTTGCTGAATCGACATTCGGGAAGTTCAGAATTTTATATGGGGTCGGTTGTCGCATACGATAACTCAGTCAAGCAGCAAGTGCTTGGCGTGAGCGAGCAGTGCCTGAGTCAGCACGGGGCGGTGAGCGAGCCTACCGTAAGGCAAATGGCTCAGGGTGTGCGTCAGTTGATGCGTACAGACTATGCCATTGCTACCTCAGGTGTTGCCGGTCCGACAGGAGGAACGCCCGACAAACCCGTTGGGACGATATGGGTTGCAGTGGCGACTCCCAATGAGACAGCGACCCAACTGCTGCATCTCGGAACGCTGCGCGAGAAGAACACCGACCGTGCCACTGTGGCAGCACTTGTAATGCTACTCAAGATTCTTCGCAAGAGCTGATAATTGATTATCAGCCGAAAAATTTTGTGCGGAATGAAAAAAAGTATTACCTTTGTAGCCGTTATTTATTAGAACCATTTAATAACAAATAGATTATGGAAAACGCAGGAAAGACATTTGCCAGAATAGGCATCTTCACGTTGATAATACTTCTGCTGGTAGGGGCAGGGTGGTTTTGGTTTAAGTACTATTTCGTTTTTGCCGAAGGGGTAAAGGCGGGTGAACTGAACCGCTTTACATACAAAGGATATGTGTTTAAGACCTATGAGGGTAGGCTGATTCAGGCAGGTTACAACTCTGAGAATGCCAAAGGCACAATTCAGTCGAATGAGTTTGAGTTCTCTGTTGACGACGACGATGTGGCAGATCAACTCATGCGCAGCACGGGTAAGATGGTAGAATTGCACTACAAAGAGTACAAAGGTGCTTTGCCGTGGCGAGGCATGAGCAAGTTTGTTGTTGACTCCATCATCTCTACTACCTCGAAGGAGATACCGCTCAATGTGCCTATCTTCTAATAGGTGCAAGAAGTAGTGTTTTTTTTCAGGAGTCTGCTCAGAATAAATGACAAAAGTGGTCTGTGGAATCGGCTATCCGTTGGGGTAGCGGGTTGCATGGGCGGATAAGAATAAATGGTGCCGTAGGCACCTCGGTTTAACAAATTACAACAATCAGACAATGGTCAACAAAAATTTTGTGCGTATGTTTGAGGACTCGTTCCGTCAGAATTGGGATTCTGAGGCGTTTACCGATTACGAGACCAAATACACGCTCACTTACGCTCAGGTTGCAGCTGAGGTAGAAAAACTGCACCTGCTCTTCAGACAAGCAGGTATCGAAAAGAACGATTGTGTCTCACTTATCGGACGCAACTCCACCAATTGGGCAGTAGCCTATATCGCTACAATAACCTATGGTGCGGTGATTGTGCCAATATTGCACGACTTCCGTCCTGATGATGTGCATCATATCGTCAAGCACTCTGATTCCAAGCTCCTGTTTGCAGCAGACTATATTTGGGATCATCTCGATGAACAGGAGCTTGGTCAGGTTAGGGCAGTGGTTTCACTGACTAAATTCAAGCCTCTTGCTGTAATGCCTACTCAGATGCCGGTTATCAATGAGCAGACAGAGGAACGACTGCCATTGACTCTCGACATGCTCTCGCCGGAGACGATTCAGGAACTCTTCGACCGCAAGTTTAAGGGAAATTTCCATCCCGACTGCGTACGCTACGAATACAAGGACAACGAGGAGGTGGCATCAATTAACTATACCTCGGGCACTACAGGCTTCTCTAAAGGTGTGATGACCACAGGTCGCGCTCTTGCCTCTAATGCCGTCTTTGGTCATACAGCTCATGCTGACAAGTATGGAACGCTCTTGTTCAACGGTGACCGCATGGTGACGTTCCTGCCGCTTGCTCACGCCTATGGGTGTGCTTTCGATTTTCTTGGAAATAGCACCAAGGGTGGACATACATACTTCATCACCCGCGTTCCGACTCCAAAAGTGCTGATGGCAGCTTTTGCTGAAATCAAACCTACGCTTATTCTCTCAGTGCCGCTGATAATCGAGAAGATCTATCGCAAGCAGATACAGCCTATGATAGCTAAGCCGCCGATGAGCTGGGTGCTGAAGGTACCGTATCTGGACGAGGTGGTGCTTTCGCAGATACGCCAAAAGCTCGTCAATGTCTTCGGAGGTGAGTTTGAGGAGGTTATAATAGGTGGTGCTGCCATGAACGCCGAAGTTGAGAATTTCTTCCGCAAGATACATTTCCCCTTTACCATCGGTTACGGTATGACCGAGACTGCTCCGCTGATATCATACCGTCACTTCTCTGAGTTCAAGCCTACCTCGTGCGGTAAGATACTCGATAATATGGAGGTTCGTATCACCGATGCCAATGAAGAAGGTATAGGCGAGATTGAGGTGCGCGGCGACAATGTGATGCTCGGTTATTATAAGAATGAAGAGGCTACTCGTGCCACCTTCACCGAAGACTGTTGGCTCAAAACCGGCGAC
>CAMHGK010000015.1 GCA_946184695.1 uncultured Bacteroidales bacterium
TGACCCAAGACGTTATACATGTCGGCGTTGAGGTCCGGTAGGTTGTTGTTCTCGACGTTCTCTACGGCAGATACCGGTTTCACTCCCAAGTAAATTGACTCGAATGTGGTCTCGGGAACGGTGTAGGTAACGCCGTCTTCGTCCACAGCATCAATCTTGACTGTCACTTTGACGCGCATCTGACCTTCTATGTATTGATACTCGTAAGGCTCGCCCATTGAAATCGAACAGGTGAAGCTTTTCAGGTTGTTGCTGTAGAGGGTATCGCCTTCGGCGCGTGCTATGATGAATAAGCTGTATTCGGTGTCAATGTCTGAGAGTGTGAAGGTGCCGTTGATGACGTCGGTATTGAACCAGAACTCACCTTGACGGACGGGTTCTTGGTCGCCTGCCTTAGCATATTCGGCTACCCAGAGCAGATATTGGTTGTACTCCTCATAGTAGCCTATATTACCCCAGTCGGGAACGATGGTGTAGGATGTGGTGGGGTCCACGGGTGTGTCGCTCGGGGTGCCGAAGGTGAAGCTGATGACGCCGTTGGTCTCTTTGATATTAGAGAGTTGGCGGGTACCGGGGAGCTTGTTGTATGAAGTAACGCCACTTGTGCCGGGGAAGGGGTCGCCGCCATCGCCATAGGTCATTACTCCATATTCATCTTCCTCATAACGCACTACGCCGTCGGCTGCCATGATAGCCATACCTTGTTTTGCAGATGTGCGTGCGTTGGGGGTATTCTGGTTCCACCATGTTTGGTTGTACTGCACTCGCCAGATGAGCATGCCGTGTCCCGGCAGGTACTTGTCCCAACCGGTCTGTTGGCGGTTTTCAAGAATATAGAAATTCTTTGGATTGGGATTGGTGCCGCTCAGATTATGCTCGCCTGTTTCGGTGACGATATAAATCTGCTGTGATGATTGCAGGTTCTGGAGTTTAGCGTCTGCCTTGTCGGTGTTGAGAATCTCGGGTTTAGCCCAGCCTGAGCACATACGCTCGTAGCCTGAGAAGTTGGGAGGTGTGTTACCGTTGTTAAGGTAAGCACCGCCGTCCATTACGTCCCATTCTCCTATAGTGGGGTAGTTGTAATCGTAGAAGTCGGGCAGACCGAACACGTGTCCGAGTTCGTGGCAAGCGGTACCGATGCCGGCGCGTTTGCGTGTGGTGCCGTCAAGCTCCTGGTGGCATGAGAAAGTGTCGATTTTCTTACCTCCGAGTGTGAGAACCTTGCCGTAGTCGCTGTCTGAGAGAGCCCATTCGCAGGGCCAGATGGTGTTTTCATCAGGGTAGTCGGCTTCGCCGTAGCCTGCATAGAGGATATCGACGAAATCAACATATCCGTCGCCGTCTTGGTCGAACTCGGCAAGGTTGATGTCGAACTGTTCATAGGCGAGCTTGCAAGCCTCTGCTACCATCTCGCCGCATTTCTCATCGTTGCCTTGAGAGTCGTTGGCTCCGTAGTATTTATAGTTATTCGTCAGCGTCACGGGTCCATAGACTACGAGGTCGGGCTGGAACTTGCCGTCCGACTGGTCGGAGTAGTACTGACGGACAGAGCCGGTGGCACCATTGAAAGTGTAGTTGTCGCCATTGAGCATATCGTCGAAGGCGTCGCGGGTGTTGCCCGAGGCAAACGACTTGTTGGCAAACTGTACAAGGATTACCAAGCCCTTGTCCATGTCGGCGGCGGCGAGGGCCTTGCGGCGCTCAGCGCGCTGTGCTCTCAGGGCATTGCGCTCTGCGCGGCGGGCTGCCATCTTCTTATGGGATGGCTGGGCTTGGCTCTTGACGAGATAGCCCTTGCTGTCGCGAACGAGCAGCGTACCGCTTCGGTCGATGATGTAGTGACCGGCCTCATCACCAACGACGTATGCTTCTACGGTGGTGCCGTCAGGTTGCTCAAAATGACGAACTCCCGGACGAGCGGGAATTGCAAAAAGACTGATGCTTAGCATCGCGCTAAACAATAGTGAAAGAAGTTTCTTCATGATACTTGATTTTAGTTGAAATTTTGGTGTTAATAAAAATGAGGTATTTGAATTATGATATGTCATAGCGGTGCGGGGACATATATTTCGTGCAAAAGTACAATTATTTTTCTGATTGGACAAATCACGCCCGCCTCGCCAACCGAAATTATCAATAAATAATGGTCCTTAGACAAGTTTTCTTTGTCTTGGGTTTGCAAAATGAGTTTTTTTGTTGTATCTTTGCGCCAAGTTCTCATAAAAAACAAATCATCATGTATTTCGAGTGTAAAATAAAGACCGAGAAAATTTCTCAGCAAGATGCAGCTCCCAAGTTTGTGTCAGAGTCGTATTTGGTTGATGCTATGACATTTGCCGAGGCAGAGATGCGCGTTATGGCAGAGCAGGCCCCGTATGCATCGGGTCCTGTTGAGGTTACGGCATGCAAGAAGGTAAAACTCACAGGCATAGTGGAGTCGGACAATCCGCAGGCTGACAAGTACTTCAAGATAAAAGTCATGTTCGTCAACTACGACGAAGAGAAGCAGACCGAGAAGCGTGTTGCCAACTATTTCTACGTTCATGCCACCACTTTGCTTGATGCCGTCAAGGTGTTCCAAGAGGAGGAGATGAAGAACTGGCAGGTTGACTACGAGGTGACATCTGTAACTGACACTCCTATAATGGATATCTATCGTTTCTCGGCTGAGGCTCCTAAGCCGCAGGCAGATAAGGACAGCAGTACCGAGAACGAAAAAAAAAACTGACTCCTGAGGCAGGTGCTGCAAGCAGTGCAGCCGTCAACCTCATGCGCAGTGGGGACAAACGTTCGTTAGTTATTCCTGCTGATGCTGACACAGCTACTCCTGCGCAACAAATTAAGGCGGAAGGCGATACCATCGCCGACCGCCTTTGTGCTATAAGGCAGACCCTACCTGAGCATGTGCAGTTGGTCTGCGTTTCCAAGTATAAGTCACGCCAGCAGATAATGGAGGCTTACCAAGCCGGCGAGCGGCTGTTTGCCGAGAGCCGTGTGCAGGAACTCGTTGACAAGGCAGCCACTTTGCCCGACGACATACAGTGGCACTTCATCGGTCACCTGCAAACCAACAAAGTGCGGCAGGTACTGCCGGTGGTGAGTTTGATTCAGTCGGTCGATTCCGAGCACCTGCTGCAGAAAATAAGCGACGAAGCGGTCAGATTAGGCAAGCAGGTGGATGTGCTCTTAGAGGTGCATGTGGCTCAAGAACAGACCAAGACGGGCTTCAGCATTGACGAGGCACGCGAGCTGCTCAGTACTGTCAAGGTGTATAACTCCGCAGGCTACTTCACGGATTTCCCCTCCGTCAGGGTGCGCGGACTTATGTGTATGGCTTCCAATACCGACGATATGGAGCAGGTGGCGGCGGAGTTTGCTCGCGTCAGCGACCTGGCACACGAGGTGTTCGACGACCCCATACTCTCGATGGGTATGAGCGAGGACTACCCGGTAGCTATCAAGCAAGGCAGCAACATGGTACGAATAGGCTCTGCCATCTTCGGCGAGAGATAGTCAAAAGCGGGAAGTAGAAAGTCTTCTTCGGAACGATGCGTTAGCAACCCGCCCCCAGCCCCCTCCCTTGCGAAGGGAGGGGGAGACGTTGCCGATAGAATTTGTCGAAAGTGAAAGATTTAAAATACTCTTAAATTATGTTTCTTTTCAGAAAACAATGGTTCCTGCTTGCAGCATTGGTGTGTCTGCTTTTCTCCTGTGGTCAGCCTGAGGCATATCGGACACAGAAAAACGCTTACGCTCAGGGCTTTTCTATTGAGCAGGCTGACGACTACACCAAAGTGGAAGTCTATAGTCCGTGGCACGACGATGCCGTACTTGCCACCTATTATTTAGTTCGCGACATGAGCACCAAGGTGCCGTCCGACGGCATAAAGTTGCAGGTGCCGGTAAAGCGCTTATCTACAACCTCCGTCACGCATATAGGTCTGATAGCAGAGCTCGGTCAGCTCGACAAGGTGTGCGGAGTATGCAATCCGGAAATGATTTATTGTCCTGAGTTTCATGAGTTGAGCCTTGCCGGCGGAGTGTCGAATCTGGGTGATGCGATGCAGGTGAACGTGGAGCGTGTGTTGCTCACCAAGCCTGATGCCGTCATGGTGTCAACCTTCGCGCAAGGTGATGTGTCGTCGGAGCAGCTGATGCGGCTGGGAATGCCCGTCATCTTCAACAACGAGTGGACAGAGCGCACGCCCCTTGCGCGTGCGGAGTGGCTCAGATTTACTGCCGCCTTCTTCGACTGCATGCCGCTTGCCGACTCGCTGTTTGCACAAGTGGAGAGCCGCTATCAACAGCTTAAAGCATTGGTGGATACCGAGGTGAAACAGAAAGCCGACTCGGGTGAGCTCAGGCTCAGGACGGTGATGTCGGGCAATAACTTTCGCGGGACGTGGTATGTGCCGGCAGGAAATACGTATATGGGAGTGCTGTTCAAAGATGCCGGAGCCGACTATTACTATCAGTCCGACTCGTCATACACATCCATTCCGCTTGGAGTGGAGGAGGTGGTCCGTCATTTCTCTGACGCCGATGTATGGTTTGGTAGCAATGCCCGCTCGCTCAAAGACTTGGCTGATTTCGACGAGAAGCATACGTGGTTCAAGGCATACCGCCAAGCCGAGGTATATAACTTCTACCGCCGCCGCCCCGAAGGAAGCGATGCCAACGACTTCTGGGAGACCGGCGTGGTACACCCGGAGCTGATTCTAAGCGACTTGGTGAAGGTGCTCTATCCTAATCTGCTGCCCGACTACGAGCTATATTTCGTGGAGAAACTCAAGTAATACGGCAACTATTGCATGAACTCGGGCTGTTCGGCGGCGCGCTTGAGGTTTTCCAAATACTGCTGAACGCGCCATTGTATGGTGTTCTGGTAGATTCGTTTGCTTACAAACCACCTCAGATACCACTCAAATCGGAAGTTGATGTCGATGAAATAGATAGAGCTTGTCGGACTTGTGGGTATGACGTACAGGTTGCCGAATGCCTTACTGAAAATAAAACTCGACTCGTCGGCGCATATCAGCACGTGTCGCGACCATGTAGGTATGTCGTCCATGAGCAGGCTGTCTGCTACCAGATTAGCAGCGTAGGTGCTCGTGTCGCCTCGCTCGTCGCGTATGAGTCCCTGAATATAGACATCATGGATAGTGATGAAATGCGGGACTATAACATCTAACGTAATACTACCAAACTCGTTTTCAGGTTCGTAGGTGATGCTCTTGCTTTCAAGTAGCAGGGCGTCATGGTTGCTGTCGTTCTGTTTTCCCAAGTTCAGAAATGCCCAGCTGAACAGATGCTCGAAGTCGTGCTGGAAGTCGTAGATAAGTTGGTCGATAACCACATCGGACATCTCAGCCGGCGCGTCCACCTCCACGGCATACTGCGTGCGGAACACGTGCTTATTTACCGTAGTAATGAGCGACAATATGAGCAGCAGGCGGGTAATCATCTGATAGAGAAAGAAAATGCTATTATCTGATGGAGAAGAATATAAGGGTCAGATTATCTGTTGGAGGATGATATTATCTGATTGAGAATATAAAAAACGAGATTTGAATGGTGTAGATTGTGGATAGTTCGAGCCAGAACGAGAAGCGGCTGACGAAGGTGTGCGTGAGTACTCCGGCGAGCGAAATCAGAAACGCTACAATGAGCGGCACATAGAACAGGGTGTAGTCGGCAATAAGAATCCAGCAGATGACAGCTACAGCGGTATAGATGGCTGCGGCGTAGTGTATGACGGTGTGGATGAGGCTTTTGCGATAGTTGGTTACGATAGCCATCATCAGTATGGAGCCTACTGCCGAATAAATCATCCAATTGAATCGCTGAACTAAAGAGGGCATGCTGTTCTCTAAGAGTTGCCAACTCGGGAAGAGTGTGAAGCAGAGCGTAAGCATGAGTAGCGGGAATAGCAAACCCAAATGGCGGTGCAGCTTTTCGGCATCATAATAGGTGGAAGACAGATTTTCAGGTATGCCGAATTTGGTGAATACGAAAATGTTATACGCAGCAAAGCAACATCATATAGAGATTAGTATGAGTAAAGTAGGTAGAGTCATAGGTAAGAACCGTTTAGTAGTGTGTGGTGTGTCGTCGATTATTTGAGTATCAGGTTCTTGAGCTCTGTGACGTCGCCGGTTATCGAGGGGTGTGGCGCGCGGTTGCCGCTCAGGATGAAAAGCGGAGCCATGGAGTGCGCATCAATGACATGGTCGATTTGTTTGTCACTGTCGAAAAGCAAAGTGTGGTCTTCAAGAAGTATGGCAATATCGCCGGCAAAGCGCTTGTAGCATGAGTGTTGCAGACGCGCAACCCGCTCTTGTGGGCGGAGCAGAGGTATCTGCCATACGGGGTAGGCGTCAGCTACTCCGTCGAACTCCATGAGGAACTGCGCCACCTGTTGTTCAACCTCGGTAAGTGACATGCCTTTCTGTTCAATGAGTGTGCGGTTGAGGAAGATATGCTGTTCGTGGCGCCCGTCAATCCAGCGCTCGTGTCCATAGACCGCCATCAGGTAGGTGCTCAGAAGAGCTGCTGCGCGGTTGATGTCGAAGTGAGTCACTTGCAGATTGGCGTCGGTGAGTTGCTGTTCGCTGAAACCGAGTGAGGGTTTGCCGATGAGAATGAGGTTGAGGTTGTCGGCTCCGATACGTTTCGACAATTGCTCTATAAGATATCCTAAGTCTTGGTTGAGAGCAAGATACATATCTTCTTGTTCGGCGCTTTGCAGGAGGTCGGAGCCGGCGTTGGGCGATACTACGGTCAGTTCGAGCAGCAGCAGGTCAGGCGTCTTGTCGGTACCCATGCGCTCGGTCTGTTGCATGCTGAGGGCAAGGTCGATGACAAGGCTGTTGGCTGTAGGCGAATGTTGGAGGACATCAGATGCGTTGTAGGTGAAGCCATTATGGCGCAGTTCGCTTGTTGTGGGATGCAGGTAAGAATCGACGTTGAGCCGAGGCGTCCAAGTGCTGCCGGCTTTAGCAGCGATGGTGCCGTCGAAGTTGGCTTTGTCGGCAGCGGTGGGCAGACCTTCAGGGTAGTAGGTGGTGCTTACCCATTGCTGACTTTGGGCATCTAACCAGCAGCAGGCGTTGGCTGAATGGCCGGCAAGTGGCAGAGTGTTGTCGGGGGTGAGGCCTATGGCATAGATCTTGGCATCTGAGCCGTAACAGAGGCGCAACTCGTCGCCGACGGTAGTGCTATGCAGGGCGCGGGTGGAGAGCTGAAGGTCGGTACCGATACCATCTTCTTGCTTATCTTCGAATATATAGTGCGTGCTGCGGTCTTGTCGGAGGAAGTAGTGTGAAGAGGCTATGCCGTGCTGGTCGGGGTAGGTACCGGTGAGCAGTGTGGCTGTCATCTCCGGTCCGCCGTAGCAGAGCTGCGAGAAGCTGAGGTCGGTGTGGTAGGCTTCTTCGGCGAGCCGGCGCAGTCCGCCTTGTTGCCAATATGGGCGCAGCTCGCTTAGTGCCTGCGAGTTGAGACCTTCGACTAATGCCACCACGGTGAGCTGTGCAGGCTCGGCTGAGAGGGTGGTAGAGATCAGCAGCGCGAGAAGCAATTCAGGGAATCGTCCAAGAGCGGAATAGCGGTTGGCGGAATGGCGGTTGGGTAATCTGCGGTTGGGTAATCTGCTGTTGGTTGGATCGCTGTTGGGAGATGGGTAGTTGGTGCGTCGGTTGCCAATGGATATGCCGGTGAGAAAATGAATAGAGAAGGCGGCAGGGAGGATGACAAATGGATGGTGTTGTCCCCAGAAAAGAATGGCAACAAAAGAGCCGAGCACATATAGGGCAGCGATTAGTCTGCCGGTGCGACTGCAAAGGAATTGTCGTCCGCGCCGAGTGCAAATCATTATGGCTACGATGAGCAACAGCGGATTGAGCCACAGCATGTTGATATTCTCGCCGACAAGTGGATGAGAGGAGAATAGGCTGAGGTACCAGATGATAAGACCAAAAATGCCGAATAGGAAGAGCAAGGCGGCGTCTAACCACCATGATACGCGCCTGCGGCGGTAGTCAACAAATGCAAGTATCAGGCATAGCAGTGCTATAGCAAGTTCTACGGCAAGCGGCGAGGTCAGCGGATGACCTTTCTGAGGATAGAAAGTGCCTACGAAAATATCTTCGGCGAGGTGCTCGCCGGTGCTTGCAAAGCGAGCCTCAGAGCAGTAGTTCATCAGCTGCTCAGGTAAGAAAAGCCGTTCTTGGGGTTTCATCACTCGGTCGGCTTCGCGTCCGAAGAGGAGGTTGATAGAGTATTGCCCCCAAGTGTAGTCGCCTGAGTAGTAGTTGATAAGGTCGCGGAAAGTGTCTTGACGTTTGTCGAATTCGGGAGTGAGCAATGAGTCGCCCAAGTGTCGGAGAATGATATGATATGCCTGCGTGGAGCAGTTCTTGAATACGAAGTTATAGCGATAGAACTTGTTTTGCGGCTGCAGGTTAGCCATCAGGGCATAGATGATGGCGCAGCGTTGCTCATAGGTGAGGTTAAGTTGTTGCTCGTAGATGTTGAATCTGCCGACGGCATAACAAGACTCAAAAAAGAACCAAGTGGGCTCGACGTCGAGTTGGTAGTCGGTCAGGCCGCTTATGAAATGCAGCAGGAAATGTGGCTCGTTGAAGTCGAATACGCCGTAATTGAAGATATAATCAAGGTTGTAAGCTGAGTCAACGAGATGAATGGCAGTATGCCCGTACTTGGAGTACATAGGATTACCGGGTTGGCATGTGATGAGGCTCAGTCTGACGTTTTGCGACGGTGCACCTAATACGGCGGTCTGAGCGGATGCTTCGGCTACGGGAGCCATTGCCACAGCGGTAGGTTCATCGGCTGCTGCCACTACGGGTTGTGCGTTGGCAACAAGAGTTAGTGAAGATAATATAAGAATGAGTATCAAGTGCATAGGTTAATATGTGACATGGTGATGCAGAGAACCCGACAATCGGTAACTCTGTTGTCAAAAAAAATGTGGTCAGATGAATAGCAGGGTGAGCAGTGTGAGCGAGAGCCCGAGTAGCAGTCCTGCCGAGACCTGTGTTCCGGTATGGGCTTTGAGGTAAAGCCGGCTGTAGGTGAGCAGTAGTGCCATCAGGAAAAGTAAGACAATGAGCAGGTTGCTCAGTACGCCTTGCATGCTGGTTATTATCAGTACTCCGCCGATGAAGCAGCCCATTCCGGTCAGGTGGGCACTGATTTTCCATTTGAGGTTTATCAGAGCTACGATGCCGATAGCGAGTGCAGCAGCACAGCAGATAAAGAACAGGGCTGATTCGATATGCATGATGGAGCGTATGAAGTAGCACCATACAAGGAAGGAGGCAAAGGAATATACGTAAGGTGTGTTACGCTCGTGCTGTGAGCGGAGTTCGATACTGCTAACGCGATTCTGTCGGCTGAGAATGAGGATGAGAGAGAACGGTATAAGGAAAGTAAACGTGAAGGTACCGCCAAGGGCCACAGCGTAATATACCCAAGCCTGAGGTGTTGTCAGGTTGAGCAGGTTGAACGCCCAAACGAGTGCAAACCCGTAAGTGGGCAGCAGCAGCGGGTGTAGCAATACGCTGATAGTCTTGGATATGATATATGGAATTTTAGAATTCATAATTCATAATTCATAATTCTCAATTATGTATTACGCATTATGCATTATGCATTATGCATTATGCATTACGCATTGTCTTAGACTTGTTTTCTTAGTCTTGCTACGGGGATGTTGAGTTGGTCGCGGTATTTGGCAACTGTTCGCCGGGCAATAGTGTAGCCTTCTGCTTTCATGAGTTTGACGAGTCGGTCGTCGTTAAGCGGATGTCGCTTGTCCTCGCTATCAATCAGTTGTAGCAGTGCTTTTTTTATTTGTCGGGTTGAAATCTCTTCGCCTGATTCATTGGTCATCGACTCAGAGAAGAAGTGCTTTAGCGGGAACACTCCGAAGTCGGTTTGTGCATATTTGGAGTTGCTTACTCGCGAGATGGTGGATATGTCGTATCCGGTCATGTCGGCTATGTCTTTGAGTATCATCGGTCGGAGCATGGTCTCGTCTCCGTTGATGAAATAGTCGTGTTGGTAGCGCACGATAGCTGTCATGGTGTTGATGAGCGTCTCGTTGCGTTGTTTGATGGCATCGATAAACCAGCGTGCCGAGTCGATCCGTTGCTTGATATAGCTGATGGTGTGTCTTTGTTCGGAGGTGGCTTTCTGCTTGGAGTTTTGCATGGCAGCAAGCATCTCGCTGTACTGCTTGTTGATTCTGAGTTCAGGTATGTTGCCGTTGTTGAGGGAGATGACCAACTCGCCGTTTTCCTCAGTTACGATGAAGTCGGGAATGATGATAGTTCGGTTGTTCTCATAGACGTTGGCTCCCCATGCGTTGCCGGGTTTGGGATTGAGGCGTACTATTTGCTGCGTGGCGCTCCGCATCTGCTCATCGGTGATGTTCATGCGCTGAGTGATATAGTCGAAATGGCGGTTGGAGAACTCGTCGAAGTAGCGTGTGAGTATGTCTTTAGCGAGTTGGGTGTCAGCTGTTTGCGGCAGTCGTGCGAGTTGCAGCAGCAGGCACTCTTTAAGGTCGCGCGCGCCGACACCTGCGGGGTCGAGTTGCTGCACGCGGCTGAGCAGTTGTGCCACCTGCTCATCGGAGCTATGTATGTTCTCGTGGAACTCAAGGTCATCCACGATTGACTCTACGTCGCGTCGGAGGTAGCCTTCGTCGTCGATATTGCCGATGATGAAAGTACAGATCTGCCGTTCCTGTTCGGTCAGTTTCATCAGGCTCAGCTCTGAGAGCAGGAACTCATGGAAGGTGGTGCCTACGGAGAAAGGTATGTCTTCGTGCCGGTCGTCGGGTGAGGCGTTGTTGGCATGGGTGGCATAGTCCGGCAGGTCGTCGTCGGAGATGTAGGCATCAAGGTCGAAATCGTTTTGGTTGGTATCGTTGTCGCCGGCGTCTTGCTCATATTCGTCATCATAGCGCTGCTCGTCGTCTTGGAGTTGGTCGTCGGCATCGTCGTGCCCTTCCTCAAGCGCGATGTTCTCTTCTATCTCTTGCGTGATGCGCTGTTCGAGCTCCGTAGTGGGAAGTTCGAGCATCTTAATCACCTGAATCTGTGCAGGAGACAGTTTCTGGAGTTGTCGCTGTGTGAGTTCTTGTTTGAGCATTTTATTATGAGCGCAAGGCTGTTAGATGTTAGAGTGCTAAGCCGTTAGGTTGTTGACCGTTTGGGTGATATATGTCAGCTGTTCGTCGTCAAGTTCTGTGTGCATCGGCAGGCTGAGTACGCAGCTTGCAAGTCGCTCGGCAGCGGGGAAGTCGCCTTCGTGGTAACGCGGGTCCTGGTATGCCTTCTGCATGTGCAGCGGCACGGGGTAATATACCATTGCGGGGATGCCTGCCTCAGCCAGTTGGTCGCGAAGCAGGTCGCGGTCGTAGTCAATGACGCGCAGGGTGTATTGGTGGAAAACGTGTGTTGACTGCGGGTCGCGTGCGGGCAGCAGCAGGTGCTTATTGCCGGCAAAAGCGCGGTCGTAGAAGTCGGCTGCGCGTTGGCGTGAGCGGGTGAATTGGTCGAGGTGCGGTAGTTTGACGTCGAGGATGGCTGCCTGAATACTGTCTAATCGCGAATTGACGCCGATGAGGTCGTGGTGGTAGCGAACTACCATTCCGTGGTTGGCAATGGCTCGTATGCGTGCTGCGAGTTGGTCATCGTCGGTGAACAGAGCACCGCCGTCGCCGTAGCAGCCGAGATTCTTCGACGGGAAGAACGAGGTGCAACCTATCTGACCTATGCAACCTGCCTTACGGCGTGTGCCGTCGGCAAAGGTATATTCGGCACCGATAGCCTGACAGGCGTCTTCTACGACAAACAGGTTGTGCTCACGTGCTATCTCGCATATAGCCTGCATATTGGCACATTGGCCGAACAAGTGTACCGGCACTATAGCTTTGGTACGTGGGGTGATGGCGCGTCGGAGGCTGTCGATTGACATGTTCATGGTGTCGAAGTCAACATCTACGACTACAGGTGTCAGTCCGAGCAGTGCAACCACTTCGGCGGTGGCTATGAAAGTGAAGGTGGGGGTGATGACTTCATCGCCGCGGCGCAGACCTAAAGCCATGAGTGCTATTTGCAGGGCATCGGTACCATTGCCGCAGCAGATGACGTTTCTGACGCCCAGATACTGCTGTAGGTGCTCTTGCAGGTCGCTAACCTGCTTACCTTTAACGAAAGAGGTGGAGTCGATGACTTGTTGGATAGCAGAATCAATTTCAGGTTTCAGGTTGAGATACTGGCTGCGCAGGTCAACCATTTCGAGTTTTTTCATTGTTGTTCAATAATATATTCCACCGAGGTGGGGTAGGTTCTGACAATTTGTATATTTTTGGAATATGTTTTCAGGTGCACGTCTAATTTGCGGTTGTTGTTGTGTTCAGAGTAGTTGACGTATGCTCTGATAGTATTGTCGCTGAGGCTGCTATAGTCTTTCATGGCGACCTTTACTCTGACTTCAACAGCGGCAGGGAAGAGTCGCAGCACTTGTTCCTGCGGCACGCCAATTGACTGCACAGGCAATGTGAGCACCTTCTCAGTGAAGCGCTCGGCGATGGCTGTCAGTTCGACCTGCTGAGGACTGATTTGCAGACCTTCGATAGGCGTCAGGTTGACAGAGAGTGTTATCGTATCTTTCACGTCGTCGAGGTTGAGTGTCTCGGTGGTTACATGGTCGATGGTGTCGAGTTGTTCCTTGACTCCGAAGATGCTTACTGTCGGCGGATTGAGTACAGGTGCTGTGGTCAGTTCGTATTGGCGTTGGGCAGTCAGTTGTCCCTTGAAGACTACTGCAACTTGCTTCCGTGCGTTGATGTGGTAGGTAGCATTGATGACCTCTGGGGTCATCTCCTGCAGTCGGGTAGTGCCTTGCAGCAGGTCGTTGATGCGTGGTCGCAGTTGGTCGGCAGTGAGGTGCAGCTCTCCGTTGCGCAGTGCGGCTTGCTCTGTCATGTCGAATACCACGGGTCGTGCGAAAATGTCGGAGTAGGTCGATAGTCGGTATCCGACATCGCGCAGGCGTACCCTGACATGATCAGGCAGGGGTTGGTCGAAGTTATAGTCTTCGGGTATGCCTTCGTATGCGATGTGAACCTCAATGGTTCGCTCACGAATTGTATTCATGGCATGACCAAACCATAAGGCTGTTGCGACAACAACAAACATCAAGAAGGTGAGCACATTGCGTATGGTGAAAAATGTGCTCGCCCAGTTCTTGAGTGTTAGTAGTAGTTTGTCAGTGGCGGCTGACATGGCGTTAGTTGTTATTTGCGGTTGGTTAACCGCGTTGTGCTATTTCTGCTGGTTAGCTGCATCTTGCTGGGCATCGTCGCCGTTAGCATAGACAGAGGCTTTATCAACTTTGATGACGGTATCTTTCGATATTTCAATAAGGAAAGCAGAGTCTTCCACCTTCTTTATTATGCCGTGGATGCCGCCTGCTGTTATCACCTTGTCGCCCGGCTGCATGGCAGCGCGCTTCTTCTCAATTTCTTTCTGGCGACGGCGTTGCGGAAGTACCATGAATACGTACATGACAACAAACAATAGGATAATCATTCCCCAGAACATCCATGGGTTCTGCTGTTGCTGAGCGGGGGCTTGGAGGATAATGAAGTTAAGCATATTTTTAATGTTTTAATGTGTAATTGTCTGATGTTTTTATAGAGGTTTCTATTTGAAGATTTTTTTTTGCCGTTTGAGGTCGAGTGCTATCTGGTCGAGGATGCCATTGATAAAAGCCGGAGAACTCTCGGTGGAGTATTCTTTGGCTATCTCAATATATTCGTTCATGGTGACCTGAATGGCTATGTCAGGGAAGTTGATGAGCTCGGCAATAGCAGTTTGCATGATGATGCGGTCCATGTATGCAACTCGCTCGGGGTCCCAATTACGGAGTTTTCCATCGATGAGTGCTGAGTATTCATCGCGGTTTTGTATGGTCAGCGTGAGCAGTCGTTTTGCGAAGTCGAGTTCTTCTTCTGACCGGAACATCTCAAGTAGCGGCTGGTCTTTGGTGCTGTCAGGCTTGAACTGCTTGATAGTCTTGATGACAAAGCTGAGTATGATGTTTGTGTCGGCAGCCAAGAATAGGTTTTGCAGGGGCATAGCGAGCTCAATCTCCTCAAGTGCACTGTCGAGTTCCGGTGTTTTGGGCATAATCTCCGAGAAAATCTTCTTCCAGATAGTCTTGTCGTCGTCGTAGGTTGGTTGGGGAATTGCCTGATATTCCTGATAGAACTGAGAGGCTAACAGCTCCTTGTAAATCAGTTCGACATTATTGTATGCGGCCTGCCACGACAAATGGTTGTCGGCTGTGAGTTGTCTTAAACGGCGGTTGTCGAACAGCTGTTTTGCGAGCCGGTTATTGACAAAATTGAGTGAGGGGCGATAGTCGGTGTGTGTAGCTATGGCTCGTTCACGCATCAGGTCAATTCTCGTCTGAGCAAAATGGGTGAGCTCATTGACGAAATCAAGCAAGAGGATGTAGAGAAAATAGGTGTTGGAGAAACTCATATCCAACTCTTTGAGAGCGGTATGAACGGATTTTTCGTCGTCCTTATAGAAGGCGAATAGATTTCTGACGACATGAGTGCGAACAAGAGTTCTGTTAATCATCGTGACAAAGATATATAAAGAGGTGTAAAATTTTGCCGCAAAGATAGTAATTTTATTTGAAACGACCAACAAAAGCCCTTTTTTTTGGTGAGGAGCGAGTAAAGTGCAAGAATTTTGTGTTTATTTTTAATTTATTTTACTTTTTTCATTGTCATAATCGAAAAAATAGTTATCTTTGCACTATGAATTGCGCGTAGCTTTGGCTATAGCGAGTATGTATGTAGGCAAAAGGTACTGCGAAGTCGCGCGGGGTGATGGGTTCGAGATAGGTATTGCGGGCATGTCGGATGGACTAAGGTGATGTTTGCAAGAAAGAGAGCAGCAGGCATGTTTTTGAAAGAAAGAAACCATAAACCATAGCTAAAACAACACTAAAAACAACACTAAAATGATTGAAAGAAAAGACTTTGAACGCCGTGAACCGGAAATTGTTTATTCGCGTTCGCTGAAAGCCGGTAAGCGCTTGTACTACTTAGATGTAAAGAGAGCCCGCAACGAAGACTTGTATCTTTGCATCACAGAGAGCAAACGCAAGGCATTGGGCGAGGATGAGTTGCCCACATTTGAGAAACACAAACTCTTTCTCTATAAGGAGGACTTTGAGAGCTTCAGTGAGTGCCTGCAAGATGTTATGAACTACGTAAGTAAGCAGTTTGGCACTATCGAAAAGCGTCAGGAGTATGTGCCACAGCAGGACGCTTCGGAGCAGCCATCCGCTGAGATACCATCGGCTGAGGAAGACAAGGTGGGGGCTGCCGCTGAGGATGCAACTGACGAATCGGCTGATATTGAGGCTGAGAAGGCTGAGAAGGCTGAGAAGGCTCAGCCTGCCGAACGCAGGTCTTTCTTTCAGCGCCTCAGACGCAAAGACTAAACTTTATAGGTTTTAGAAAACTTTATAAGCTTTAGAGGTTTTAGAAACACTGATAATAGAAAAGTATGCCGAGCGGCATACTTTTTTTGTGTACGTGGGTCGATGTTTCTCAATTCTCAATTCTTCTCAATGTGCTATCATAAAGCAACCTGCGATGATGACGACAAGTCCTGCCCATTGCAGTGCCGTGACCGTCTCGCCGAAGATGAATAGTCCGGCGAGCATGCCAAGTGCAAAACCTAAACTTGTCAGCGGGTAGATGATGGAGAACGGGTAGTATTTGAGTAGCCACAGCCAGTAGAGGTTGGCACCGATGAGCAGTATCAGTCCGATAAGAAAATATCCGTTGAGCAGCACTTGATGGAGCAGGTAGTCCCACTTCCACGTGAACGGATCCATTTTGTTCATACCAAGCTTGAGAAGCACTTGCCCGCCGGCGAGCATGGCAGTCTGCATGAGCATGAGAAATAGAAGTTTTATCATTGTTGGTTATGGTTTGTTAGTATTTTGCACTATATTGTTTTTTTATGCGTTTTGTCAATGCTCCCCTGCTTTTGTAAATGCTCTTGTCAATGCCCTCTTTAATTCTTTTGTAAATTTTTTTGTAAATGCCCCCGCCCCCTGCCCCCCTCCCCGCAGGGGCGGGGGAGACCATGCGGATAGCACGCATTATGAATTATGAATTATGAATTATGCATTGTGCATTATGCATTATGCATTGTGCATTATGCATTATGAATTATGAATTATGTATTGTGCATTATGCATTATGAATTATGCATTGTGCATTATGCATTATTTAGAACTCGAAACGGATGGTTACTTTGACTCCGTTTCTGCCCCATGCAGGAATGCGTCGGCGGTTGCCGTCGGGCAGAATATAGTCGTTGTATGTGATACGTCGGATGTAGTCGATGCGGACGAACTTGAAGATGTTTTCGAGTCCTGCCGTGATTTCCAGATACGGGAGTTTACCCATAGGTGAGATGGAGTAGCCTTCAACGTAGTTGCCGTCAGCGTCGTAAGTGGCGTTGGATGGGAAGCGGTATAGCCCTTCATTACCCTCTAAATAGGGGTTGTTTTTTGGTGTTAGTCCTCCGTAGATACCTGAGAACGAAACCACACCGCGCAGTTTGAGCTTGTTGATGCCGGGAATGCGGTTGAGTATCCAGCCCTTGAAGAAATAGGTGCCATATAGAGCCACATACCAGTCCATCATGAATTCCATGGGGTGCATGAGGTTGAAGGAGTTGCGCCCGAGGAATATAGAAGGTGCCGTGGTCTTGGGGTAGTAGAGTTTGGTGAATGGCACTTTGTTCCAGACTATACCTGTTTGCAGTCGGGCGTCGATGTGTCCGAAAGATGAGAGCCAGAAGCGTTTTTCGGCTGTCAGTTCGGTGGCGTTATAGTAGAATCCCCGTCCGCCGGAGTAGCGGTCGTCAAGATATCCCATACGGTGGGTGGCGCTGATGACGGGTGCGTCTTGTTCGAGGGTGAACGGTGACTCAATACCTTGCCTGTTGATAGGGAATACGGAACCGGGTGAGTAGCGCAGTTCGACCGACGCCTCGTAGCAGTTGTAGTCGCGCAGGTGTTGTGTTTGCAGCGTACCATCGGTGTTGTAGGCGGTGATGCGGTCGTAGCTCATGGCGCCGGCGGCCTCGCTGTTCTCAAAGTCGAAACTTGCCTTGAGGGTCAGTTTGTTCGTCCACTCCTTCATATAATAAGCCTTAGCCCGCATGACGTACTGGCTGTTTTTGAGTGCGGGCTTGGAGGTATAAATAGACATGAGTATATGGTCGCGATCGACGATGCCGAGCAATTGTCCAGGGTCCTCTACGTCGTACTGTGCAGAGAGGGCTATGTAGTGGCGGAGAGGTTCAAAAGGTTGGTATTTCTTCTTGTTGAACGAATAGAGGAAGGTGGCGTTGTACTTTGCTCTGAGGTCGGTTGAGCCAAATGCCACATAGCTCTGTATGAAGAAGTTGGGGTGCATGTTGGCTGTGGTGGAGCCGCCAATGCGCAGTCGGGCGCCCTCAAGAGGGTTCCAAGATATGGTGTTGAAGATAGGTCCGAAGTCCCATTTCGACTCGCCCCATTTGGTTGACGGAACGGTAACGACATACTCGGATGTGATAGCATCGGCTGCCATGATTAGCGAGTTGAGTCCGGGTGTCTGTTTGACCTCGTCCAAAAGGTCCATTATCGACGACTCATAGAAACTGAGTGGTTCGGGTCGCAGTTCGCCCCAGCGACGGAGGTCTTCACGGATTGAGGTGGAGTCGATACGTGAGAGAGTGTCGGTCGGGACAGAGGGCGAGAACACTCCGGTGTCGAAGTTGTCGGAGGTGTCGAAGCCTGTATAAATCTTCGTCTGTCGGGCTGAGAGAGTGCGTTTGCGGTTGAACAGGTAGAACTGTGCATTCGTCTGGCAACGCTCGGGGTACCATACGCCGGTGGAGTCGCGGTAGAAGTTCTGCTCGGCAGTGTAACGGAGCAGGAAGTTGAGGTTCATGTTGGGCGGCGTATTTATCTGATAGCGTTTGAGTTTGTAGGTTGAGTCGTTGACAATATAAAGGTGTCCGGTGAAGGAATAACTCTCGGAGTTGACGGGTACGAAGGTGAGGTCGATACAGCTGTCGCCGTCGAGCAGGATGGTGTCTTGTATGTAGTATTGGTAGTAGGCTACGGCGAGTGTGGATGAGAGGGGCGAGACGAAGCGGTTGAACAGGAGTTCGATGTTGTCGCTATTGATATTGATATCCTTGAATATATCTCTCAGGTTCTGCTGCAGAGCTCCGTCGTAGAAGAGGTCTTCGAGTCCGAAAGAGTGTTTGCGTTGTACTATGGTCTTCTCTTTGCGGGGGCTCTTGAGGTAGTATTCCTTCGACAGGTTCTCGCGCATAGACAGTGTCAGTGCGGGGGTGAGACCGGTGGTATCGGTGTATTTTTGTAGGAAGGTACTTTTCTTCCAGATACCTTTTGAGTAGTCGGGCTGGAAGTTATCAAGTGCTATAGACATACGCGTATAGGTGTCGGCGATATAGTAGTCGCGGCTGCGTATGCTGAACGAGTCCTTGCGTGCAATGACATTTTTAATAAGTTCTACAGCGGGATTGCCTTTGCGGCGGTATTTCTGCTTCTGTTTGGTAGGTCTGACGATGACATCTTCGAGGGCGTAGGAGTCGGGGCGCATCTTTATTTGAAGCTTGGTGCGCGTCTTGCCGGGTTTGAGTACGAGGGTGTCAGTCTTGTAGCCCATCATGAGGAAGACGAGTCGGGTGTAGCCTTCGTTGTTCTGCAGTTTGAAGTTGCCGTCGAGGTCGGATGTGGTACCGATGGTGGTGTTCTTTCCGTTGTGGTCGAGGAAGTAGATATTTGCAAACGACAGAGGCTCGCCTGTCTGCCGGTCTGTGACAACGCCGGAGGCACCCGTCGCCTGCTGAGCGAGGGTGGCAGAGGTAATTAGCACGAAGCAGATAAGCGTAGCTATATGTCTGAGCAAGTGCGACATTGGCTGGGTTATTGGCGTTGAGAATAGTGCTCTATGATTTGCTGATACCGTCCGAGCACTTCGTTGACGACATCTTCCCATGAGCGGGTTATGGTCCGTGATGCTTGTTCACCTACGCGCTTTACGAGCTCGGGGTTGCTGATGAGATACCGTAAGGTATCGGCGTAGGCGCTGACATCATTTGGGCAGAGGAAGCCGTTGTCGCCATCGCTGATTATCTCTGCAGCGGTTGAGCCTTGCAGCATTACGGCGGGTGTGAGCAGGGCGGCAGCCTCGCGGACTACAAGCGGTGCGTTGTCGTAAAGCGAGGGGAAGAGGAAGAGGTCGGCAGCAGCGTAGTAGCTTTTGAGTTGCTCGCGGTCGTAGATGCTGCCGAGCAGTTCTACCTTGTCCTGTAACCCGAGTCGGCGGACTTTGTCATGTATGGCATTGGTGGCATAGCCCGTACCGATGGTGTAGAGTTTGAAAGGAAGCTCGCTGATTAGGGCAAGCGAGTCGAGGATGAGTCCGATATTCTTCTCCCAGATATGTTGTCCGACGAAGAGCAGCATCATCTCGTCATCCCGAAGTCCTAACAGGCGCCGTCTGTCGGCTCTGAGCAACTCTATTTGGTCGGGCGGTGTGACGAGGTCGTTGCCGTTGTCCACTACCTCAACTCTGCCCTTGTAGCCGTATTCGCGCAGGGTGGGCTCGACAGAGGCTTGCGGAATCCATACCTCGTCGGCTTGGTTGTAGAAGTTGACGATATTGCTAATCACCTTATCGACAATCCACTTGGAAGGTATGACGCGCTCGAAATCCTGACGATATTTAGAATGGAATGTGGCAACGACGGGAATATGGCGCTTCTTGCCAAGACTGAGTGCAAGCTGGCCGGTAGCAAAAGGACAGTGGGCGTGAATGAGGCTGAACTGCACATTGCTTATAGCGCGTCGGAAAGAGAAGTCGAGTGGAGGGTAGCCGTAGCGGTAGGGTTTGCGTTTGGGAACGGGTATGGACTTATAGTGCAATACAGGGTAGGGCAGGTTGTAGTCGGCTCGTGGGGCTGCGGCAGTGACAACGCACACAGGTTTGCCGCTTGCGGCGATATAGTCGGCATAGTTTTTAGCGGTGATGCCTACACCGTCCATTATCGGGGGAAAGTTGTCGTTGAAGATGCCAATCATTTGCGGGGTCAATAGGGGTTGGATGAGACCGTCGGATAGGGTAAATAAGATGAGTGTTCCGTGGTCTTTGAAAATTATTTTTGCGAAAAAAGCGTGCAAAATTAACATATTTTTGCAGATTATACAAAAAAATGATAACTTTGCGGCGATTTTGCGCGTTTTGCTAACGGCATGTTGCGTATGAGCTGTTTTTCGATAACAGAATTACCTTTAAAAGGCGTCAGAGCCGTAGTGTTTGATCTTGACGGTACGCTGTACGACAAACGTCGGTTGCCGCTGCGATTGGTCGTGGGAGATCTGAGGCACGTGTTCCTGCTTGCCGCTGAGCGTATAGCCCGCCGTCGGCTAAGAGGATGCTACTACGGTACCGGTGAGAATTTCTATAAGGAGCTATATGCGCAGATGAGTCGGTTATGCGGCGTCAGCCCTAAGCGTGCTAAGCAATGGTACGAGCAGGACTATATGCCGCTGATGGTGCGCCTGCTGGAACGCTATTACAATGTTGACAGTTCTGTCGTACCGCTTTTGAAGGAGCTTCGCCGCCGCGGCATACTGACGGTGGTGTTTTCCGACTATGGGCTGGTGGACGACAAACTCAGAGCCTTAGGCGCTGATCCTGAGTTGTTCGACTTTCGTCTTGCAGCTCCCGATATGGGCGGGCTGAAACCCAACAGGCAGCTCTTTGAGAAAGTGCTATCCGAGGTAGGCGTGAGTGCAAATGAGGCACTGATGGCGGGCGACCGCGAAGATACTGACGGCGCCGGTGCACGAGCAGTGGGAATGAGATACATTAATGTGAATTGATAATTGACAAATATCCAAATAAACGGTAAATAGTAAATAGCAAAATGGTAAATAAAAGATATGATACTCTAAAGGTGGAGCCGGGCGTGTATGTGCCGGAGATAGGCAAGACCTACCCGCAGGACGGCTCCGACCAATCGCTTCTCAGACCTAAATATATACATAACTACGTATTCGATGAGAACTATCCTTATTTGGATGACTCGTTTCGTTACAAAGTGAACAACTGGATAGGCTATAACATTGTGCTGTATCCTTTGGTGTTTACTATCAACAGAATAAAGAACGGCTTGCGCGTAGAGGGTAGCGAGAACCTGCGCCGCTACCGCGAGCAACTCAATAAGAACGGTGCCATCACTATCGCTAACCACTGCAACCGTCTTGATGCGCCTGCAGTGCTTCGTGCCGTATGGGCTAATAGGCATACGCGCATACCCATGTATGCCCCTAACTTCAACACCAAAGACCGCTGGTACATGTGGGCAGTGGGTGGCATACCCATTCCCAATACCGGACTCGAAGCCACCAAGCGTTTCTATCAGGCATTCGATGAGTTCAATCGTCGCGGTTCGTGGTTTCACATCTTCCCCGAGGCTGCCCGCTGGGACGGCTATAAGCCGCTTCGGCCATTTCAGAAAGGTGCTTTCGCCATGGCGTATAAGTACGACAAGCCCATACTGCCTTGTGCCATCACTTTCCGTCCGCGCACAGGTATCTATCGCCTGTTCGGCTCGCAGGACGAACCCTTGCTGACGGTGAAGGTGGGCGAACCGATATTCCCTGACAAGCAGAAACCGCGTAGCGCAGAGATAAATCGCATGAGAGATGAGGCATTCAGTGCAATGCTTAAGATGCTGGGGATAGTCAATAACACATGGCCCGCAAAACCTGAAAACGAATAAAATACAACATACCAATGGATCTATTTGACAAATGTCATTACGAACTGCTTGATCGTTCGCGTGAACTAAATGTTTATCCTTATTTCCACGAGTTGCAGTCACGTCAGGCTCCGGTAGTGAAGATGGAAGGCCGCAGAGTGATAATGCTCGGCAGCAACAACTACTTGGGACTGACAGAGAACGATGAAGTGATAGAGGCAGGTATCAATGCACTCTATAAATACGGTTCGGGCTGTTCAGGCTCGCGTTTTCTGAACGGTACCCTCGACCTCCACAAACAACTTGAGCGCGAACTTGCCGAATTTATGGGCAAAGAAGACTGCATGACCTGTGCTACCGGTTTCCAGTCGAATCTTGCCATCATCTCAGCCATCGCCGGTCGGCATGACTACATCCTCAACGACAAAGAGAACCACGCTTCTATCTACGACGCTTGCCGTCTGAGTTATGCCACTACGCTCCGCTATAACCATAGCGACATGGAGGACCTTGAGCGTCAGCTCAAGCGAGTGCCTGACAATGCAGGCAAACTCATAGTAACCGACGGCGTGTTCTCCATGCGCGGAGATATCTGTAAGTTGCCTGAGATCTGTCGTCTCGCAGAGAAATACGGGGCACGCGTGATGGTTGACGATGCGCATGGCTTCGGCGTTCTCGGCAACGGTGGACGCGGCACAGCCGACTACTTCGGACTGACCGACAAGGTGGACATCATCATGCTGACGTTCTCCAAGTCACTTGCTTCGATAGGCGGCTGCATGCTCACATCGCACCATGTGGCTGACTGGATACGCCACGTGTCGCGACCGTTCATCTTCTCGGCTTCAATGACGCCGGCTTCCACCGCTACCGCTCTCGCTGCGCTAAACATCCTCAAGAAGCACCCCGAGATGTGTGATAACTTGCAGAAGATATCGGCATACTTCCGCAAGGGGCTGATTGAGAGCGGCGTGAAGATAATTGACGCGCCTACGCCAATAGTACCGATATTCACCTATAACTCGCTCGACACCTTCTACTACGGCAAGCGTATGTTTGAGGAGGGCGTCTATGTGAACCCTGTGATAGCGCCCGCATGCGTGGAAGGCGAATGTCTGCTGCGCTCGACGCTCATGGCTACACATACAGAGCCCGTAGTGGACGAGGCAATAGCCATCATTAGCCAGATACTGAAGGTGGGTATCCCCGAGAAGTGGTGAGCCACATAGGCTAAGTCAGCAGTCTCGCGAAGCGGCTGTTATTCGGCAGCCCCGCGAAGACTGTTGTCATTCGGATTCTATAAATTCTTTGCAAATGTCTCAAATTCTCATTCTTACAGGAGGCTCATCAGGCATAGGTAAGGCTGCGGCTGAACTGTTTGCCGAGAAAGGGTATCGGGTGTATGAGCTGTCGCGCAGCGGTAAGTCGCACGGCGATATCTTTCATATATATTGTGATGTGACCAACGAGCAGCAGGTATGTGAGGCAGTAGATGAGGTGGTTCGGCGCGAAGGACGCATAGATGTACTGCTCAGTTGTGCCGGTTGCGGCATATCGGGTGCAGTGGAGTTTACAGCCGCAGAAGAGGCTCATAGGCAGTTTGAAGTCAACTTGTTTGGCTCTTTCTATGTGGTTAAGGCCGTTCTACCCGTGATGCGCCGGCAGCACTCAGGTATGATATTGTTCACCAGTAGCATAGCGGCAAT
>CAMHGK010000016.1 GCA_946184695.1 uncultured Bacteroidales bacterium
GACTATGTAAAGAACATGGTTACCGGTGCTGCCCAGATGGATGGTGCTATCATCGTAGTAGCTGCAACTGATGGTCCTATGCCTCAGACCCGCGAGCACATTCTGTTGGCTCGCCAAGTAAACGTACCGCGTCTGGTTGTATTCATGAACAAGTGCGATATGGTTGACGATCCTGAGATGCTCGACCTCGTTGAGATGGAAATGCGCGAACTCCTCTCGTTCTATGAGTTCGACGGCGACAATACTCCTGTTATCCGCGGCTCTGCTCTTGGTGCACTCAATGGTGTTCCTAAGTGGGAAGAGAAGATTATGGAGCTTATGGACGCTGTTGACAACTGGATTCAGCTTCCTCCCCGTGCAGTTGACAAACCATTCCTTATGCCTGTTGAGGACGTATTCTCAATCACCGGTCGTGGTACTGTTGCTACCGGTCGTATCGAGACTGGCGTCGTAAAAGTTGGCGACGAAGTACAAATCCTCGGTCTTGACCAGAATAAGAAATCTGTCGTTACCGGCGTCGAGATGTTCCGCAAACTCCTCGATCAGGGTGAGGCAGGTGATAACGTAGGTCTGCTTCTGCGTGGTATCGACAAAGACGAAGTTCGCCGTGGTATGGTTATCACTCACCCGGGTGTTATCAAACCGTTCAGCGAGTTCAAGGCTTCGGTTTATATCCTCAAGAAAGAAGAGGGTGGCCGTCACACTCCGTTCCACAACCACTATCGTCCCCAGTTCTACATCCGTACTATGGACGTTACCGGTGAGATTACTCTTCCCGAAGGAACTGAGATGGTAATGCCGGGCGATAACCTCGAGATTCAGGTTAAGCTCATCTACCCCGTAGCTCTCAACGAAGGTCTGCGTTTCGCTATCCGCGAAGGTGGTCGTACCGTTGGTTCGGGTCAGATTACCAAACTTATTGAGTAATACCAATACTTTTCCAATCAAAGGTCGGGCGGCCTGAGCCGCCCGACTATCTACGGAACTAGCTCAGTTGGTAGAGCATCGGTCTCCAAAACCGAGTGTCGGGCGTTCGAGTCGCTCGTTCCGTGCTTCTGTTACAAATCTGCCTAAGGCTTATGTCGCTAGGCGACTCCTGCTGAAATTATCAGTTGAGCCTGAAGCGAAATTATAATATGCTTCCATTGACTTCGGTTGAGTTGGTCTTTGTGCCATAAACCGAGGCCAAATGTGTGGCGGTTATAATTGAGCTTGCCTAATGGTTAGAGTGGCTATTACAGAATTTTTAATCAGATAAAAAATCAACGGATATGAAAATAGTTGAAAGCATCAAGGCTTCTTACCAGGAACTCGTTTACAAAGTTACTTGGCCGACTCGTCAGGAATTGACAAGCAGTGCAGTGCTCGTGTTGGTTGCTTCCCTGATATTGGCACTTATTGTTTGGCTGATGGACCTTTGTTTCGAGAAATTGATGACACTAATCTACGGTTTGTTCTAATTACGTTGCCGCCATGTCAGATAATAACTTTTATTGGTATGTTCTGAAGGCTATCAGCGGTAAGGAACAAAAAGTAAAGGAGTACATCGAGGCTGCGTGCAAGACTACCGACATCGGGCGCTACGTCAGTCAGGTGCTCGTGCCTACGGAAAAGACCACTACGCAATCGCGTACTGGCAAGCGTGTTTCAAAAGAGCGCTTGTATCTTCCGGGCTATGTGCTTGTAGAGTGCAGGGCTATCAGTGAGTGTGCTTCGCGTCTTCGCGCTGTCCCCAACGTTCTCGGTTTCCTTCCCAACGACCGTATTCCTACTCCGGTCCGCCAAACGGAGATTAACAGGATTGTAGGTAATGTCGATGAGCAGGATATCCGTGAAGTTGAAGAATTCCCGTTCCTTGTAGGTGAGAAAGTGAAGGTTGCCGACGGACCGTTTAATGGATTCATCGGTGTCATTAACGAGATCCTCACTGACAAGAAGAAGATTAAGGTGGAAGTTACTATTTTCGGACGCAAGACTCCTTTGGAGCTTTCGTTCAATCAGGTTGACAAAGAGTAGAAGGCTTTGTTACGGGCCGATAGTACTACTCGATAGTTTATACTATTAACACAAAACACAATTCGATTATGGCTAAAGAAATTGCCGGCTTTATTAAGTTACAGATTAAAGGCGGTGCGGCAAACCCGTCGCCTCCCGTAGGACCGGCCCTCGGTTCTAAGGGTATCAACATTATGGAGTTTTGCAAACAATTCAATGCCAGGACCCAAGACAAGGCAGGCAAAGTGTTGCCTGTTGTCATCACTTACTACACCGACAAGTCGTTTGACTTTGTAGTAAAGACTCCTCCCGTGGCTGTTCAACTCATAGAGGCTGCCAAGATTAAAGGCGGTTCGGCTGAGCCCAACCGTAAGAAAGTGGCTTCTATAACTGAAGAGCAATGCCGTCAGATTGCCACCGATAAGATGGCTGACTTAAACTGCTTCACCGTAGAATCTGCCATGAAGATGGTAGCAGGTACGGCTCGTAGTATGGGTATCACTGTTAAATAATTTTCTGCTATGGCTAAGTTAACAAAAAATCAGAAATTGGCTTTGGAAAAGATAGAGGCAGGAAAGATCTATACTTTGGATGAAGCAGCTGCTCTCGTTAAAGAAATCACGAGAACAAAGTTTGACGCATCGGTGGATATCGATGTTCGTTTGGGAGTTGACCCCCGCAAGGCTAACCAAATGGTTCGCGGTGTGGTAAGTCTGCCTAACGGTACCGGTAAGCAAGTACGTGTCCTTGCATTGTGCTCATCTGACCAAGAGGCTGCTGCCAAAGAGGCAGGCGCCGATTATGTTGGTTTGGATGAATATATTGAAAAGATAAAAGGCGGTTGGACCGACATCGACGTTATCATCACTCAGCCCCAAATCATGGGTAAGATTGGTGCTCTCGGTCGTATTCTTGGTCCCCGTGGTCTGATGCCTAACCCCAAGAGCGGTACGGTAACGCAAGACATTGCTAAGGCCGTTAAGGAAGTTAAGCAAGGTAAAATCGACTTCAAGGTTGATAAGTTTGGTATCGTGCATACCTCTATAGGTAAGGTTTCGTTCGCTGCCGATAAGATAGCAGAGAACGCCAAGGAGTTCATCCTCACCCTTATCAAACTCAAACCTGCAGTATCGAAAGGTACCTATATCAAGAGCATTTATCTTTCAAGTACTATGAGTAAGAGTCTGAAAGTTGACCCCAAATCTGTTGAATAATTAAAACATTGTACCTATGAAAAAGGAAGACAAAAGTGCTATTATAGAACAATTGAAGGGTCAATTGCAGGAGTTTCCTCATTTTTATCTTACAGATATCGAGGGACTGAATGCGCAGCGGACAAGCGAGCTTCGTCGTGCATGCTTTAATAAAGAAGTCAAGTTGCTGATGGTCAAGAATACTCTTCTTGCCAAGGCTCTTGAGTCTGACGAGAAGTTTGCAGGACTTGCAGAATGCCTTAAGGGTAACACCGCACTCATGCTTTCGCAGACAGGTAACGCACCTGCTAAACTCATCAAAGAGTTCACTGAAAAAGATAAGAAGAACAAAGACGCTAAGCCTATTCTGAAGGCTGCTTTCGTTGAAGAGAGCGTTTATGTAGGTCGCGAGAATTTGGAATTCCTGTCGTCTATCAAGTCGAAGAACGAGCTTATCGCAGACCTCGTTGCTCTGCTCCAGTCACCCGCCAAGAATGTCGTTTCGGCACTCCAATCAGGTGGCAACACACTGCACGGAGTTCTTCAGACTCTGTCAGAAAGAGAAGGCTAATAGCTGCCTGAGCTGTCGCGCCGCATGAGCCGGCAGTGATGACTGCAATTGCCTCACACTTAGAGCCTGTCCGTTAGGACGGCTTGAAAAATCAACCAAATTAAAAACTAACAATTAAATCAATACAACAATGGCAGATCTTAAAGCTTTTGCTGAACAATTAGTTAACCTTACGGTTAAAGAAGTTAACGAACTCGCTCAAATTCTCAAGGACGAGTATGGTATCGAACCCGCTGCTGCAGCCGTTGCAGTTGCTGCTCCCGGTGCAGGTGCTGCTGCTCCCGCTGAGGAGGAGAAGACATCTTTCGATGTAGTTCTCAAATCAGCCGGTGCTCAGAAGCTCCAGGTCGTTAAGGCCGTTAAAGAGCAAACAGGTCTTGGCTTGAAAGAGGCTAAGGACTTGGTTGACGCAGCTCCTTCAACCATCAAGGAAGGTCTTGACAAGGCAGCTGCTGAAGCCCTCAAGAAAGCTCTCGAGGAAGTTGGCGCTGAGGTTGAACTCAAGTAATACCGACCACCAAGACAATGTAGGTATAGGACCAAATGGTTCTATACCTTCTTTGTCTAAAATTAATGAATAATTAAAACTGATATAAAGGACTAATAATAGATACTACTTATCTTAAATTATATTAAATGCAACTATTGTCTGAGTAGCAGCTTTCTTTTGGTTCTTTTATAGATATGGTGAATAGGCAATATGTCTGACAAGGCATGATTGGTTTTGTGCTTTGCCGCAATCTAACAACAATAATATCATAAATAGTCATCAACAACTTTTGTCACCAATGGCTTCAAAAATCAAAACCAAGAGGGTGAATTTCGCTTCTATCCAGAAGCAAATGCCCTATCCCGATTTTTTGGAGATACAACTCAAGTCGTTCAATGAGTTCTTTCGCATGAACTCATCGCCTGAAGAGCGCAAGCAAGAAGGCTTGTTCAAAGTGTTCTCCGAAAACTTCCCTATCACGGATACCCGTAATAATTTTACTCTTGAGTTTTTGGACTATTCGATTGACCCTCCCCGCTATTCCGCAGAGGAGTGTCTGCAGCGTGGTCTGACCTTCAGTGTACCTTTGAAGGCCAAACTCAAGTTGTATTGTACAGATCCTGACCATGACGACTTCGAGCCTGTTGTACAGGATGTGTTTTTAGGAAACATTCCCTACATGACTCCTAAGGGAACATTCGTCATCAATGGTGCCGAGCGTGTCATTGTCAGTCAGCTCCATCGTTCTCCCGGCGTATTCTTCGGTCAGAGTGTCCATTCCAACGGAACCAAGCTCTATTCTGCCCGTATAATCCCGTTCCGCGGCTCATGGATTGAGTTTGCTACTGACATCAACAATGTCATGTATGCCTACATCGACCGCAAGAAGAAGCTACCCGTGACAACCCTGTTGCGTGCTATTGGCTTTGAGAGCGACCGTGACATTTTGGAATGTTTCAACCTTGCCGAAGAGATTCAGGTATCGAAAGAGGCTCTCAAGAAGGTAATAGGCCGCCGCTTGGCAGCACGTGTGCTGAAGGCTTGGACTGAAGACTTTGTTGACGAGGATACCGGCGAGGTGGTTACCATCGAGCGTAACGAGATGATTATCGACCGCGAAGTGGAACTTACTGAGGCTCATGTCGAGAAGATTTTAGAGAACGACGTGCGCTCCATCCTCATCCATTCCGAGACCGACGACAAGACCGACTATAGTATCATCTTCAATACCCTTGCCAAAGACCCCAGCAACTCAGAGAAAGAAGCTGTGCTCTATATCTATCGTCAGCTTAGAAACGCTGAGCCTGCCGATGATGCAGCAGCACGCGAGGTCATTACCAACTTGTTCTTCTCCGAAAAGCGCTACGATTTGGGTGAGGTAGGCCGCTATCGTATCAACCGCAAACTTGGTCTTACTACCGACCCGTCGGTTCGCGTGCTTACAAACGAAGATATCATAGAAATTATCAAGTATTTGATTCAGCTTATCAACTCCAATGCCGTCGTTGACGATATCGATCACCTGTCGAACCGTCGTGTCCGCACCGTTGGTGAGCAACTCTATAATCAGTTCGGCATAGGTCTGCTGCGTATGGCGCGTACAGTGCGTGAGCGTATGAATGTGCGTGACAGCGAGCAGTTTAATCCCACCGACCTTATCAATGCGAAGACTATCTCGGGTGTCATCAACACCTATTTCGGAACCAACGCGCTCTCACAATTCATGGATCAGCAGAACCCGCTTGCCGAGATTACTCACAAGCGCCGTATGTCGGCTCTTGGTCCCGGCGGTCTGAGCCGTGACCGTGCAGGTTTCGAGGTGCGAGACGTACACTATACCCACTACGGACGACTCTGTCCTATAGAGACGCCTGAAGGACCTAATATCGGTCTTATCTCGTCGCTTTGTATTTACGCTAAAATCAATAATCTCGGCTTTATCGAGACTCCCTATCGTCGTGTAAACGAAGGTGTTGTGGATCTCTCGGACGAAGGCGTTGTTTATCTCACCGCTGAAGACGAGGAGAACAACACCGTGGCACAGGGAAATGCGCCGCTTGACCAGCGCGGACGCTTTATCCGCTCGAAGGTAAAAGCCCGTTTGGAGGCCGACTTCCCAATCGTTGAGCCGGAGCAAATCAACCTGATGGACGTGGCTCCGTCGCAGATTGCTTCTATTGCCGCTGCGCTGATTCCTTTCCTCGAGCACGACGATGCTAACCGTGCGCTCATGGGCTCTAACATGATGCGCCAGGCTGTGCCACTCATACGCTCTGAGGCTCCTATCGTTGGTACCGGCATAGAGGGACAGCTCATACAAGACTCACGCACACAAATCGAGGCTGAGGGCGACGGCGAAGTTGTTTATGTTGACGCCGACACCATCCGTATTGTCTATGATCGCACAGAAGAGCAGGAGTTTGTATCATTCGACTCATCAGAGAAGGAGTACAAACTGCCTAAGTTCCAAAAGACCAACCAGAATACCACCATCGACCTGCATCCTATCGTTCGCAAAGGCGACCGCGTGACCGAAGGTCAGATTCTTACCGAAGGTTTCGCTACCGAAAACGGAGAACTCGCTCTCGGTAAGAACCTCAAGGTGGCTTATATCCCATGGAAAGGTTATAACTATGAGGACGCCATCGTCCTCTCTGAGCGTATCGTACGTGAGGATATGTTCACCTCGGTGCACGTTGTAGAGCAACTTTTGGAGGTGCGCGATACCAAACTCGGAGCCGAGGAGTTTACATCCGATATACCTAATGTTAGTGATGATGCTACCAAGGACCTCGACGAGAACGGTATAGTACGTATAGGTGCGCGTATCGAACCCGGCGATATCATCGTTGGTAAGATTACGCCTAAGGGACAAACAGATCCCTCTCCCGAAGAGAAACTGCTCAAGGCTATCTTCGGCGATAAGGCCGGTGATGTCAAAGACGCTTCGCTCAAAGCAAGTCCCTCATTGTCGGGTATAGTGGTTGAACGCCGACTCTATCAGAAAGTAAATAGAGACCGCAAGGCTAAAGCCGATGAGAAGATACTTCTTCCAAAACTCGATGCCGAGTTCCAGAAGCAAGCCGACGAACTGCGCGAGCGACTCATTGAGAAACTGCTTGTGCTGGTTGACGGCAAGAACTCTCAGGGAGTGAAAGATATTATAGGTATCGATGTAGTAGGCAAGAACAAGAAATTCTCACGCGAGATACTTGAGAGCATCGACTACACCACAATCACCCTACAGCGTTGGATTGCCGACGATGAGAAGAACGTTCTGATTCGCAAATGCGTGCTGAACTATCTCGAAAAATATAAGCAACTCGATGCTGAACTCAAACGCCGCAAATTCAACATTACCGCAGGCGACGAATTGCCCAACGGCATTCTGCAAATGGCCAAAGTATATATCGCCAAGAAGCGTAAGATTCGCGTCGGTGATAAGATGGCCGGTCGTCATGGTAACAAGGGTATCGTGTCGAAGATTGTTCGCGTAGAAGATATGCCATTCCTTGAAGACGGTACTCCTGTGGATATCGTTCTTAACCCGCTTGGTGTGCCTTCGCGAATGAACCTCGGACAGATCTTCGAGGCAGTGCTCGGTTGGGCAGGCAAGGAGTTGGGCGTTAGTTTCGCAACACCTATCTTCGACGGCTGTACGATGGAGAACCTCAATGAATGGACCGACAAGGCAGGTTTGCCCCGCGCAGGTAAGACTTACCTCTACGACGGTGGCACGGGCGAGATGTTCGACCAACCTGCAACCGTAGGTGTCACCTACTTCATGAAGCTCGGCCACATGGTTGACGATAAGATGCACGCCCGCTCAATAGGTCCCTATAGTCTTATCACTCAGCAACCTCTTGGCGGTAAGGCTCAGTTTGGCGGACAACGTTTCGGAGAGATGGAGGTTTGGGCTCTTGAGGCTCACGGCGCCGCTCATGTGCTGCAAGAGATTCTTACCGTCAAATCCGATGATGTCACGGGACGCGCTCGCACATACGAGGCAATCGTTAAGGGCGAACCCATGCCTACACCCGGTCTGCCCGAATCACTCAACGTACTCTTGCACGAACTGCAAGGTTTAGGACTAAGCATACAAATGGAGTAACAAAATGCCTTTAACAGGTCGCCATAAGGTTCAACCGAAACCCGAATGGCGCCTGCAAAGGGATATTCAATTAAAGAATTATGGCTTTTAAACAAGATAACAGCAGTAAGAGAAACACTGCTTTCAACAAAATTTCGATTGGTCTCGCCTCCCCCGAAGAGATTCTTCGCCTGTCAAGCGGTGAGGTGACAAAGCCCGAAACCATTAACTATCGTACTTATAAACCTGAGCGCGATGGTTTGTTCTGCGAGCGTATCTTCGGTCCTACACGCGACTATGAGTGCTACTGCGGTAAGTATAAGCGTATCCGTTATAAAGGTATCGTCTGCGACCGCTGCGGTGTGGAAGTGACCGAGAAGAAGGTTCGCCGTGAGCGCATGGGACACATCAACCTCGTAGTTCCCGTTGCTCATATATGGTATTTCCGTTCACTGCCTAACAAGATGGGCTATCTGCTCGGATTGCCTACCAAGAAACTCGATGCCGTCATCTACTATGAGAAATACATAGTTATACAAAGCGGTGTGCTTGAAGGGCAGCAGATAGGTGAAGATACCGTTGAGAACAATATGCTCCTTGATGAAGACCAGTACTTCGAGCTTATTGACCGTCTGCCGCAGGGCAACGAGTACTTGGACGACGATGATCCTCAGAAGTTCATTGCTAAGATGGGTGCTGAGGCTATTTACGACATGCTCGCCAAACTCGACCTCGACTCACTTTCATACGAACTCCGCGACCGCGCACAGAAAGACAACTCGCAGCAGCGGAAGACCGAAGCACTCAAGCGCTTGCAGGTTGTTGAGTCTTTCCGTGCATCCAAGAACCGCAACCGTCCTGAATGGATGGTGCTCAAGGTGATACCTGTTACGCCTCCTGAACTTCGTCCTCTCGTACCATTGGACGGCGGGCGTTTCGCAACTTCCGACCTCAACGACCTCTACCGCCGTGTCATCATTCGCAACAACCGACTCAAGCGCCTTATTGAAATCAAGGCTCCTGAGGTAATTCTGCGTAACGAGAAGCGTATGCTGCAAGAGGCTGTTGACTCACTGCTCGACAACTCACGCAAGTCGTCGGTTGTCAAGTCAGATGCCAACCGACCTCTCAAGTCGCTCTCCGACTCGCTCAAGGGTAAGCAAGGACGTTTCCGTCAGAACCTTCTCGGTAAACGTGTTGACTACTCAGCGCGCTCTGTAATCGTTGTCGGTCCTGAACTCAAGATGCACGAGTGCGGTCTGCCTAAGGATATGGCAGCTGAGCTCTATAAGCCTTTCGTAATCAGAAAACTCATTGAGCGCGGTATCGTCAAGACAGTTAAGTCGGCCAAGAAAGTGATTGACCGCAAGGATCCAGTTATATGGGATATCCTTGAGCATGTTATGGAAGGTCACCCCGTTCTTCTTAACCGTGCTCCGACATTGCACCGTCTCGGTATCCTCGCTTTCCAACCCCGCATGATTGAAGGTAAGGCCATACAGCTCCACCCGCTTGCATGTACAGGTTTCAATGCCGACTTCGATGGCGACCAGATGGCAGTCCACCTCCCGCTGAGCAACGAGGCTATACTCGAAGCACAGCTGCTCATGCTCGGCTCACACAATATCTTGAACCCTGCCAACGGTGCACCTATCACCGTGCCCTCGCAGGATATGGTGCTCGGTCTGTACTACATAACCAAAGCACGCCCCAATGCTAAGGGTGAAGGTATGACTTTCTACTCTCCTGAAGAGGCTGAAATAGCTCTCAACGAGAAACAGATAAACATGCACGCACTCATAAAAGTACGTATCGAGCAAATACGCGACGGCAAGACCGAGCGTCAGATAGTGGAGACCACGGCAGGACGTCTGCTCGTCAACCGTTTTGTTCCTCAGGAAGTAGGTTATTTCAACAAGGTGATGAAGAAATCTACCCTGCGTGACCTCATCGGCGAAGTCATCAAGGCTTGCGGAGTGGCTCGTACCGCTCAGTTCCTCGACGATATCAAGAACCTCGGTTACAAGATGGCATTCCAGGGTGGTCTGTCGTTCAACCTCAATGATATCATCATCCCCGAAGAGAAAGCCAAACTCGTAGCAGAAGGCAATAATGAGATAGAGGAAATCACCAACAACTATAACATGGGTCTTATCACCAACAACGAGCGCTACAACCAAGTCATCGACACATGGACCCATATCGATAACCAGCTCACCAAGGTCCTCATGAAGGAGATGGAAGCTGCCGATCAGGGTTTCAATGCCGTATTCATGATGATGGACTCAGGTGCCCGTGGTTCCAAGCAGCAGATTAAGCAGCTCTCCGGTATGCGTGGACTGATGGCTAAACCTCAGAAAGCAGGTGCCGAGGGTGGTCAGACAATTGAAAACCCGATTTTGGCTAACTTCAAAGAAGGTCTGTCAGTGAATGAGTACTTCATCTCTACCCACGGTGCCCGTAAGGGTCTTGCCGATACCGCACTGAAGACTGCCGATGCCGGCTACCTGACACGTCGTTTGGTGGATGTGAGCCACGATGTCATAATCACCGAGGAAGACTGTGGCACGCTGCGCGGACTCATGGCTACCGAGATCAAGAAAAACGAAAACGTAGTGGCTACTCTCTACGACCGCATACTCGGACGTGTAAGCGTTCATGATGTCTATCATCCTATCACGGGCGAACTGCTCGTGGCTTCGGGCGAAGAGATACGTGAAGATGCAGCCGAGAAGATTCAAGAATCACCTATCGAGTCTGTAGAGATACGTTCGGTGCTCACTTGCGAATCACGTCACGGCGTATGTGCTAAGTGCTACGGACGTAACCTCGCCACCGGACGTCTCGTCGAGAAGGGCGAAGCCGTAGGTGTTATTGCTGCGCAGTCAATCGGTGAACCCGGTACACAGCTGACTCTGCGTACATTCCACGTCGGTGGTGTCGCAGGTAACGTGGCTACCGAAAACAGCTTCACTCTCAAATACGACGGTATCGTTGAGCTCGATGAACTGCGTACCGTGGAGGCTAACGAGGACGGACAGAAGCAGAAGATAGTAGTAAGCCGTCAGACCGAAATGCGTCTGCGCGATGAGAAGACCGGCGTCGTACTTACCACCTTCAACATCCCCTACGCCGCTAAACTCTATGTAGAGAACGGTAAGAAATATCCTAAGGACACTCTCGTCTGCGAATGGGACCCCTTCAACGCATCTATCGTTATTGAAAACAATGGTAAACTCCGTTTTGAAGACGTCATCGAAAACCTCACAGCCAAGACTGAGACCGACGAGCAAACCCGACTCAAAGAGACCATCATCATTGAGTCGAAGGATAAAAACAAGATGCCTACCGCTCATATCGTTGACTCCAAAGGTAATATCCTTCGCTCATACAACCTGCCTGTGGGTGCCCACTTGGTGCTCAATAACGGCGATAAAGTGAGCGTCGGTATGTTGCTCATCAAGATACCGCGTACCGTAGGTAAGGCAGGCGATATCACCGGTGGTCTGCCGCGTGTAACCGAGCTCTTCGAAGCGCGCAACCCGTCTAACCCTGCTATCGTCAGCGAAATCGACGGTGAGGTGACCTTCGGAAAAATCAAACGTGGTAACCGCGAACTGTCAGTCATCTCGCGACTTGGTGAGGAGAAGAAATACCTCATTCCGCTCTCCAAGCAGATTCTTGTGCAAGAGAACGACTTCGTCCGCGCCGGTACTCCGCTCTCCGACGGTGCCGTCACTCCCGACGATATACTCGCCATCAAGGGCCCCACTGCCGTACAAGACTATATCGTCAACGAGGTACAGGATGTATATCGTCTGCAAGGTGTGAAAATCAACGATAAGCACTTCGAGATTATCGTCCGCCAGATGATGCGCAAGGTAGAAATCCAAGACCCGGGTGACACCCGTTTCCTTGAAAAGCAACTCGTTGACCGCAACGACTTCCTTGAGGAAAACGACCGTATATGGGGTAAGAAAGTAGTTGTCGATGCAGGCGACTCCGAGAACCTCAAAGCAGGTCAGATAGTAGCTCCGCGCCGCCTCTATGATGAGAATTCAAGCCTCAAACGCCGTGACAAACGACTCGTAGAAACCCGCGATGCTATGCCCGCTACCTCGTCACAGGTGCTGCAGGGTATCACCCGCGCTGCTCTCGGTACAAAGTCGTTCATGTCAGCTGCTTCGTTCCAAGAGACCACTAAGGTACTCAACGACGCTGCTATCAACGGCAAGGTTGACACTCTCGAAGGTATGAAGGAGAACGTTATATGCGGACATCTCATACCCGCAGGTACAGGTCTGAGAGAATTCTCGCAACTTGTGGTGTACAATAAAGAGCAATACAAGTTGTTGCAAGAGCAAATGGAGAAAGAAGACCAAGAGCAATAATCTCTGACATGAAAAGGGAACGCCACGCGTTCCCTTTTCTGTTTTTTTTCTAAATATCACGGGGTCACGGGATCACGGAATGTCGGAATCCCGATTATCCTAATTATCTCGAAACGCCGGAATGCCGGAATCCCGATAACCAATCAATCCTAAATATCCATTCCAATGAAAAGAAATTGCATCATTATTCTCGTTGCCGCTTTGCTTGCAAGTTGTGGCAAACCGACGGGTGAACTCATTGAGACGAAAACCTTTAGCTATGAAAAGTCAGTCTATGCTGATAGCAAAAAGACTGCTCAGATGAATATCGAAATGGATGTGGAGTATCCTACAGCCTGCGCCTATCCCGAGCTGCTCGATACCCTTCAGCGCTTCGTCATCTCTAAGGTATTTGCCACCGACGACAGTACATTCAGCGTCCCTGCGACGACCGACCCCAAAGAGGCCATGCGTATAGTTGGTGAGTCGCTTATCAAGACCTATATCGAAGACAACTCCTACTTGCCAGGCGAACTGACGGAGGAAAAACTTGAAACACCGATATATTTCAATGGTGAGTACGACCTCACGGCTGAAGTAGAAGGTATTACAGATGACGTACTCTCATATCACGTCCAACTCTACAGCTATTACGGCGGTGCACATGGTTATTTGAGCGACTCATACTATAACATCGACCTCTCTACAGGTCGCTTACTCACCGACGAGGACATCTTCCCCGACCTCTCTTCCGAGCAAGTGGCAGAATTGCTAAGAAATGCACTCGTTATGCAAACAGAGAAGACGCCCGCAGAACTCGAAGAAGAAGGCTATTCCCTCGAAAGTCTTGTCCCTAACGGCAATTTCTTCCTAACTCAAGATCACGTCTTCTACCACTACAACCAGTATGACATCGCACCATACGCTGTGGGAAGCGTCACTATCGGCTTGCCTCGGAAAACAAAATAAATTCTATTTTTGCATAAAAACGTCGGCTTTTGATGCTCGGCATGTAGTAAATAAATAGGGAACTTTCGCAATTGCGAAAGTTCCCTATTTACTTTGTTTCTGCATGTCGTGCAAGACACGCAGGTCTTACTGGCGATTAGAATATGAAGTCGCTGTCGATTTTGTCAAATGGATTTGCATTAGCAGCGGGCTGCTTTGGCTCTTCCAAGTTCTCAGGTATGGTGGTTTGAGTCTCCTGACTCTCAATGTTGTCTTCCACTGCCTGCTCAGCCTGACGCTGACCCATCAACTCCTGAGGACGATACAGCACCTGTATGTTCTCTGCCACAACTTCTGTACGTTGGAAACGCGCACCTTCACGCTCGATAGTGCGAGTCTGCAACTTACCCTCTACGTAAATCTTCATGCCCTTACGGATGTACTTCTCTGCCCACTCTGCAAGGTTGCGCCACAAAACGATAGAGTGCCACTCGGTGCGATCAGGTATCTGATTACCATTCTGCATTGTGTAGCCACGCTCCGTAGTGGCAAGTGAAAAATTAGCAATAGCAGCACCACGGTCCAAGTAACGTACTTGAGGATCTTTACCTACGTTACCAATCAAGATGACTTTATTAACTGATGACATAATTAAAGAATTTTGTAATTAGTTGTTTTGTTTTATAATATGACTTTTTTTCAAAAATCGGCTGCAAAAATACTCTAAGTTTTGCAACTATGCAAATATTTTTATACCTTTGCCGAAAAATTTATCTATGCCTATGAAAAAACTCGCTCTGTTGGTGCTATGTGCACTGATGTCGGTCGGTATGTATGCCGCCAAGAAAGACAAGAAAGCCGACTCGAAGCAGTCGTATGCGGTCAATTGTATCGCGTTCTATAACCTTGAAAACCTTTTCGATACTATCCACGATGAAGGTAAGAACGACTATGAATATCTGCCCGACGGAGGTATGCATTGGACAGGTCTGAAATATCGCCATAAGGTCAAAAATATGGCTTATGCTCTCGCTCAACTCGGTACCGACGTTACTCCCCGCGGAGCAGCCTGCATAGGTGTGGCTGAGGTGGAAAATATCGGATGTCTGGAGGACGTGGCTGCCGAAATGAAAGCCAAGTACGACAGAAACTATATCCCTATTCTTCTCGAAGGTCCCGACCGTCGTGGTGTTGACGTAGGTTTCTTCTATAACCCCGACCTGTTTACCCCCGTCAGCGTCCGCGGACACGAACTCAAAGCACACTATGCCGACGGAGGCGTGGTAAAGAGTCGTCTGCAACTGCTCGTTTCCGGATACCTCGAAGGCGAGAAGATACATATCATCGTCAACCACTGGCCCTCACGCTACGGAGGCGAACTCTCATCACGCCCCACACGCGACACCGCCGCAATGCTTTGCCGCGAGATTTGCGACTCCATATATCTCAAAGAGCCTGCTGCTAAGATAATCATCATGGGCGACCTCAACGACGACCCCAACAATCACTCTTGTGCTGAAGTGCTCGACGCTAAGCGCGAACGCAAAGACGTTCCCAAGCAGGGACTCTACAACACCATGTGGAAGAACTTCTTCGACAAAGGCAACGGCTCGCTTGCATACAACGGCTCGTGGAACCTCTTCGACCAAATCATCATTTCCGAGTCGCTGCTCAATGCCGACCGCAAGAAATGGTCGTATTGGAAAGCCCAAGTGTTCAACAAACCTTTCCTGACCGTACAAGAAGGCAAAGACAAAGGTACGCCGCTACGTACCCACAAAGCCAACGTATGGTTAGACGGCTACGGCGACCACTATCCCACAATGATTTATCTTGTTCGCGAGAAGTAATCCACTATCCCGACACATGGAATATTCAACTCTGCAAGGTAAGATTATCATTCCCGAGTACGGACGTAACGTGCAACGGATGGTAGAGTATGCTCTCACTATCGAGGACAAGGCTCAAAGAGAACGCTGCGTAGAGGCGATTATGCAGACTATGTGCAACCTCTTCCCGTACTTGCGTGATGAGGCTCAGCGACATAAGATGTACGACCACCTCGCCATCATGTCCGATTTCCGACTCGACATCGACTTTCCCTACGAGCGGCCTGAGCCCGAAGAACTGCGTTACCATCCTCAGCACCTAACCTACGCGTCTTCGCCTGTCAGAATGAAGCACTATGGGCGTATGGTAGAGCAGATGATACAAGTCGCCATCCGGCAGACCGACCCCGAAAAGCGTGAGGCACTCACACTGCTCATAGCTAACCGAATGAAACGCAACTACCTGCTCTGTAACAAAGACCTGATAGATGACCAAGTAATAGTTGACGACCTTAGGCTGCTATCTGATAATCGGCTCACTGTCGATTTGCAGAAATTGGCAAAAGCAAAGAACCTGTTCCCGCAAAACAGCGAGCAGAACAAAAAGAAAGATAAGAAAAAGAAGAATAATAAATAATCAGAAAAATGAAAAAGAATTTAATGTTTGCTCTGGGCCTCGTAGCTCTGTTTGCATTGGCAGGTTGCTCTGGCAACTCGCCCGAAGAGGATTCTACACAACTCTGGCCCGCCGGCGATGACAACGGCAAGTACGGCTATATCGACAAGTCCGGACAGATGATTATCGAACCGCGCTACGAAGCTGCTGCTCGTTTTTCATCAGGCTATGCTCTTGTTAAAACGACAAGCGGAAATGGCTTGTTCATAACTAAAAACGGTGTAGAGAAACAAAGTGACGCTTTCACAGAGGTTAAGGGTTCTGCTTTCTATTATAACTACGCTACCGTGCGCAGCTCAGGTAAGTGCGGATTGCTCAACACCAAACTCAAATACGCCGTCTCGCCCGCCTATGCTGATATGGGCAATATGACAGCTGACGGACTCGTCGCTGCTACTTCCAACGGTGACAAGTGGGGCTACATCAACCGCTCCGGCGAGCAGATAATACCCGAGAAGTACGTGGCTGCCTACGACTTCGTTGACGGACTTGCTATCGTTGTTAACGAAAAAGGTAAGTTCGGCTGCATCGACCTCGCAGGTAATGAGCGAATTGTTGCTAACTACGACTATCTGCAAGCCATCGGCAACGGTTGTATAGTATTCCTTTCTGACAATAAGTATGGACTTCTCGATGTCAACGGAACCATCAAAGTGCCTGCCGAGTACGACATCATTGCTTCGGCACAGCGCTGGCGCGAGGGGTGGCTGCCCGCATGTAAGAACGGACAATGGGGCTATATCGACCAAAATGGAAAGGTGAAGATCGATTTCCGATTCGACGATGCCTCTATGTTCTCCGAGGGCTTGGCCTTCGTCAGCACCGACGGACGCTTCCAGTGTATCGACACCAAAGGTGCTATCAAGTTCATCCTGAAAGAAGGAGAACGGCCGCGCTCTATTACCTCAGTTGCTAACATGGCTATGTTCTTCCGTGGCTATCATAACGGACTGATAGGTACAGAGGTTTACGGTCTTGCCGGCTCCACTTGCAACTACCGCGATCAAACGGGAGCTATCATCTATTCATGGACACGTCCTGTCCCGGGTCTATTAGAAGATGTGCTCCAAGAGGTCAGCCTCTCACCCGAGAAGATCCTCAGCGAACCCCACAACCTGTTCGACCCCGAAGCCGTTGCTTTCTAATTTTAGTTATAAGTAATCACGGTTAGTGTAATCGGCGGCACGGCTATCGGCTGTGCCGCTTGTTTTTTGTTTTTTCTGCCGCATGCTTGTTTTTCTGCCGATTGCTTGTTTTTTCTGCCGCATGCTTTTTTTTTTCTGCCGCTTGCTTTGGCTGTTCTTGCAAAAAACACTAACTTTGCTCCCGCGAATCACGGCGGCAGTGCCGCCTAACACACCAACAACCGCCAATTACGCCCTGCTGCGAATATCTGCTGCTTTTCTGCTGCGAATATCTGCTGCTTTTCTGCTGCGAATGTCTGCTGCTTTTCTGCTGCTTTTTTCTGCTGTGAATATCGGTCCGTTGCTGTAGCTGCAAAAACTTCCTGCTATGTCATATTCTGATTTCCCAAATAGAAACCGCCCATGGAGCAAGCAAGATGAGGCTTTGCTCTTTGGACTTTTCTCGAAAGGTGCGTCAATGGCAGCCATCTCCGCCCAATTAGGGCGCACCGAGAATGCCTGTGCTATGCGCCTCGGCCGCATGGGCTGCGACATGACCATAGTAAATGCCCGTCGCACCACTCCTGCTCATCGCTCTGTTTCATCAGCAGCTTCTTCAGCAGTTCCCTCAGCAGTTCCTTTAGCTGTTCCTTCAGCTGTTCCCTCGGCAGCTCCCTCAGCAGCTCCCTCAGCAGCTTCATCTTCTGCTTCTTCTTTAGCTTCTGCTTCTGCCAAAAGCAGTCAGGTGTTAGGCGGCAGTGCCGCCGTAGAGAAGTCTGCCGTGGAGAAGCCTGCCGTAGATTCTCCTGCCGCTGTGAACATGCATCGCCGTGCCTTTAAGCACGACTATCACCAGCGAGGCATATATATGCTCACCATGGTTACTAAAAGCAGAAAGCGCTGTTTAGGCTCTTTAGAGGGTGGAATAAGCGATGCGCATATCCGTCTATCGCCTCTCGGTGAGAAGGTGGAGCGGTGTATCAAGCAGATCACTATCCGCCACCCGCAGGTGAGGGTTTTAGGCTATCAGCTGATGCCTGACCATCTGCATGTGGTGATGTTTGTGGATACCGATATGGGTAGTAAGCATCTCGGAGCGGTGGTCAGTGGGTTTAAGTCGGGCTGTAACAAGGCTTTCTGGATCGAGAGCGGTCTGCTCGGCACTAGCGCTGACAAGCGGTTAAGCCCGTTGCCGTCGTTATTTGAGCAAGGCTATCACGATAGGATTCTCACCCACGAAGGGCAACTGCAGAACATGCTCGACTACATAGCCGATAACCCTCGGCGGTTGGCTGTAAGACAAGCCTTCCCTGATATGTTTCACGTACGGCAATCGGTGAAGGTCGGCAGATATACTTTCGCTACTGTGGGGAATATAGCCATGCTCGATGCCGAGCAGATGGTGGCGGTGCATGTCAGACGCCGCTTCACCGAGGCTGAGTGCCGTAGCTATATGAACGATTGTATCCTCAAAGCACGGCGTGGTGCGGTGTTGATAAGTCCCTTCATCAGCGAGAAGGAGAAGGCTGTTCTGCATGTGGCTCTTAAGGAGCAGCTTCCGCTCATCCTTATTGCTTCTAACGGCTTTCAGCAGATGTACAAGCCTCCGCGCGAGCTCTTTGATGCATGCGCCGAGGGTCGTCTGCTGATTATCTCCGACCGCCCCTATGACCCGCATGCTCAGCTGACGCGCGCGCAATGCACTCAGCTGAACGCTACCGCCGAGGACCTCGCCGCCACTCTCTCCCTTCCTTCCTAACGCCGCCAATGGCGGCTAACACATCAACGGCTGCTCCTGCTGCCCCGCTCCCTGCAGCCCTGCTCTCATGCTGCTATTGCTCGTCCGGTGTTAGGCGGCATTGCCGCCGTGGGCAGAGTAGGCAGAGTGAAAGAGAGAGCCTGTCTCCTTTGAAGAAAAGGGGGCAGGCTTTCTCTTGGATATTGGAGCCGCTATAGGGCAGTTGGCAGCAACAAAGGCGGTTTGCCGTGTTGGCGGTTGTGGGATTACTCCTCTTCCTTGAGTGACTCTTGGTACTCTTTGATGAGTTTGTCCTGAACGTCTGCCGGAACGAGCTCATAGGAGTGGAACTTCATCGTGAACGAAGCACGACCACCGGTAAGCGACGACAGGGTGGTGGAGTAGGATGACATCTCCTTGAGAGGTATCTGTGCCTGCAGGCGGGTGAAGTTCTTCTCGGTATGCATGCCGAGTACCATGCCGCGACGGCCTGTCACGTCAGACATCACATCTCCCATCATATCTGACGGAACGAAGATCTCTACGTCGTAGATAGGCTCCAACACCTTCGGATTGGCGTTGCGGAAGGCTTCTGCAAAAGCGTTACGTCCGGCAAGGCGGAAGGATATTTCGTTTGAGTCAACCGGGTGCATCTTACCATCGTAGATAATGACGCGTACGTCGCGAGCATACGAACCTGTCAGAGGACCTTGCTCAATACGGTCCATGATACCTTTGAGGATGGCGGGGATGAAACGGGCGTCGATAGCACCGCCGACGATAGAGTTGATGAGCACGAGTTTGCCGCCCCACTCAAGAGGTATCTCTTGGGTGTCCTTGACGGAAATCTTAAACTCTTGGTTGCCGAACTTATACACTTCCTTCACGGGTGCGCCTTCCTCATAAGGTTCTACGATGAGGTGTACCTCACCGAACTGACCCGAACCACCTGACTGTTTCTTGTGGCGATAGTCGGCACGTGCAGCCTTGGTGATGGTCTCGCGGTACGGTATCTTAGGCTCGTCGTATTGGATCATCATCTTGTCGTTGTTCTCAAGACGCCATTTGAGTGTTCTTAGGTGGAACTCGCCCTGACCGCTGACGATGGTCTGACGAAGTTCTTTCGACTGCTCTACTACCCATGTGGGGTCTTCTTCGTGCATACGGGTGAGCAGGGCCGATAGTTTCTCGGCGTCGCTCTCTGTCACTGGACGGATAGCACGGCGATATTTGGGTTCGGGATAGACGATAGCGGGGTAGATGAAGTCGCAGTCTTTGGCATTGAGGATATCACCGGTGCGGGTATCTTTGAGTTTTACGGTGGCTGCTATGTCGCCTGCTGAAACTTCGTCGATAGTTTGGCGGATAGAACCAGCAACGGCATAAAGCTGTGAGATACGCTCTTTGGTGCCGCGTGTGATGTTCTGGAGGTCGTCAGCACCGTGAATAGTACCTGACATCACCTTAAAGTAGTTGACCTCACCTATATGGGGTTCTACTGAGGTCTTGAAGATGAAAATCGAAGCAGGACCGGCAGCGTCGGGAGCTACTTCTTTGCCATCAGTGGTCTTGGGTTTGGGAGCGTCGGCAACGGCGGGAGCCATCTCGCCGAGGAAGTCTAACAGGCGGCGGACACCCATATCTTTCTGAGCGCAGCAGCACATAACGGGATATACATCACCTTCTGCAAACACTTTCTTCAGTCCGTTTAGAGTCTCTGTCTCTGATAAAGTTCCCTCTTCAAAGAACTTCTCCATGAGAGCCTCGTCGGCCTCGGCTGCCATCTCGTGCAGAGCACCGAGCAGTTCTTCTACTTTGCCTGCTTCTGATGCAGGTATGTCTTTCTCAACGGGAGCACCGCCTTCGGGCTTGTATTCGAGCAGTTTGCCTTTCAGCACATCTACTAACTGGTTGAAGCCTGCACCCGGGTTAAGCGGGTATTGCAGCAGCACTACTTTGTTGCCGAAGTTATCTTTGAGTTGCTCGAAAGCCTGATCAAAGTTCTGGTTCTCGTGGTCGAGTTTGTTGATGACGAACACAACGGGTTTCTTGTGGTTCTCGGCATGGCGGAAATTGTTCTGCGTACCTACCTCCACGCCACCATTGGCGGTCAGAGTGATGATGGCTGTATCGCTTACGTTCAGGGCGGTGATGGCACCACCGCAGAAGTCGTCTGAACCGGCACAGTCAATGATGTTGAGTTTCTTGCCTGAGAACTCAATGTTACATACGGTTGAGAAAACCGAGTAGCCGTACTCCTTCTCAACGGGGAAGTAGTCGCAAACGGTGTTTTGGGCTTCCACCGTACCGCGACGTTTAATCACTCCACTCTCAAAGAGCATTGATTCCATGAGGGTAGTTTTACCCGAGCCACTGCCTCCCATGAGGGCAATGTTCTTAATCTCATTAGCTTTGTAAGTTTTCATGTTTTTTATGATATGATTGTATGATTTGTCTAATAGCCCGCAAAATTACAAATTATTTTTCAAATATACAATAATAGGCAGATGTTTTTATTTGTAATTGCGGATTACATTTTTTTTATTACCTTTGCGCGAATTTTCAGTATGTCAGAATTTATCGAAATATCAGGTGCTCGCGTCAATAATCTAAAGAATGTGAGTGTTAGTATTCCGCGCCATGCTCTTACTGTGATAACGGGTCTGTCGGGTTCTGGTAAGTCGTCGCTTGCCTTCGATACCATCTATGCTGAAGGTCAGCGTCGCTATATCGACACATTCTCGTCGTATGCCCGTGGTTTTCTTGGTAATATCGCTCGACCGGATGTGGATAAGATTACGGGTCTGTCGCCCGTTATCTCTATCGACCAGCGCACCACCACTTCTAATCCGCGTTCCACAGTAGGCACTGTCACAGAGGTCTATGACTATCTGCGTCTGCTCTATGCTCGTGCTGCTGATGCTTATTCTTATAACACGGGTGAGAAGATGGTGCGTTACACCGACGAGCAGATTGTAAGTCTGATTTTCTCCACTTATGCAGGGCGTCGTGTGCTTGTATTAGCGCCGCTTGTCAGGGGGCGTAAGGGTCATTATAAGGAACTCTTCGAGCAGGTGCGCAAGAAGGGTTTTGTCTATGTACGCGTCGATGGTGAACTTCGTGAGGTGGTGCCGCAGATGAAGGTTGACCGCTATAAGAATCATAATATCGAGGTCGTGGTTGACCGTTTGCGTCTTGACGCTCAGTTGTCGATAGGGCAGGAGGCCGACAGTCAGCGTCTCAAGGAGTCGGTGGCTCGGGCTATGCAGCAGGGCAAGGGAGTGATGATGATAGCCGATGCCGACAATTCGGACGATGTACGTTTCTTCTCTCGTAGTCTGATGTGTCCCACTACCGGTCTTGCCTATAACGACCCTGCTCCGCATAGCTTCTCGTTTAATAGTCCTCAGGGCTGGTGCCCGCGTTGCAAGGGCATAGGTACCGTCAATCTGATTGATATGGACAAGGTGGTGCCTAACCGCAAACTATCGATATATGATGGTGCTATAGTGCCGCTTGGAAAACATAAAAACAGCACTATCTTTTGGCAGATAGAGGCTATTCTGGAGAAATACAGCCCTGTACGCATGGCAGATGGCTCGGAGCGCCCCCTCACTCTTAAAACACCCTTTTCCGATCTGCCAGAGCAAGCAGTGAGCGATATAATGAACGGCACCGAGGAGCAGCTGCATATCAAGAACGAGTCGCTCGGCAACTCCAACTACTTCCAGCGTTATGAGGGCATACTGCGATATATAGAGATTCAGCAAGACGATACGGCCTCTTCCGCCGAGCAGCGTTGGGCAAATGAGTATT
>CAMHGK010000017.1 GCA_946184695.1 uncultured Bacteroidales bacterium
TCGCTTGTCTTTATGCCGCATTTCTTCCGCCGTAATGTTCACCGCAACGAAAGGGCTTTTCGTTTCCTTGAGCGTATCAACGACTACGAACTTGACCGTCGCGAGTGGGTGATGATACTCGTGGTATTGGTGGTGGGAGTGACGATGGCGTTCTCCGGCAAGTATCAGTTCGACAATAACCTCAAGAATATCAACTATACGTCACCCGAGGTCATGCGCTCACGTCAGATATGGGACCAAAATCACAACCACGGCTACCTGCAGCAGTACTACGCAGCCTATGGCAAGACGGTCAACGAAGCCTTGCTCAATTTGGAAGGCTTGGAACATTCTATCGACTCGCTTCGCGAAATCGGGCAAGTGAGCTCCTTGACGCGCACATCGGCATTTATGCCATCGCTTGAGCTCCAGCAACGGCGCATCGACCATTGGAAGCGGTATTTCACGCCGAGCCGACAGCAAGAGGTATGGGCGCGCATAACGCGGGCAGCCAAGGCTAACGCTGTGGACGCAGCGATGTTTGAGAGTTTCCGCGAGATGATGGCTGCCGACCTGCAACCCGAGTTGATTTACGATGCCGGTGTTGTTCCTGATAAGATAATGAGCAACCTGATAGAGCAGGTGGGAGATTTCTATTTGGTTTTCGAGCCGATACGCATGCCCGCGGAGAATTTGTCGAAGGTGAATGTCACACTCACTAATATCAAGGGGGCAATAGTCTTGGACCCGTTCTATTATACAACGGGACTCGTCGAACTCATACACGACGATTTCTCAAAGATTCTGCTTATCTCATCGATATTCGTGTTTATAGTGTTGCTGCTCTCGTTCCGTCGAGTTGTGCTTGCGCTGATAGCCTTCCTGCCTATGTTTCTCTCGTGGTACGTGGTACTCGGGGCTATGGCTCTGACCGGCCGACCGTTCAACCTGATCAACATACTCGTGTCGTCGTTTGTGTTCGGTATAGGCGTTGACTATAGCATATTCATCATGGAGGGGCTTATAAGCCGTGCCCGCGGTGAGTCGGGGCGTATGCTCGCTTATCACAAAACTGCAATTACCATCTCGGCTACTATCATCACGGTCTGCATGGCGTCGCTTGTCTTTGCTGTGCATCCTGCTATGTGCTCTATCGGATTTGCATCTGTTGTCGGAATGGTCACCACCATAGTGCTCTCCTACACGATAGAACCCTGGCTCTTCCGCCAATGCATGAAGTCCGAGTGGCTCAGAAAACGACTGCTGTGAGAATTGAGAAAAAATCTCCACAGATGGAACAGATGAAAACGGATTGAACGGATGCGCTAATTTGAAATTGTAAAATTGACTCCCAAAGATGCTTCTATCGCGTGTAGAGACGCTTTATAAAGCGTCTCTCAAATCCTTTATTAAAGGCATCCTAACAATATGAGAGACGGTATATATACCGTCTCTACACGTGGCGGCGAACCTATCCACATGGTCTCCCCCGCGTCTCTCCCTCTAAGATAGAGGGGGTGCCTGAAAAGCGGGGGCGTATGAGGGGTAGGGGGCGGGTTGGTAATTTATGCATTTGGTTAAAATATCCGTAAGGCAATCAATAAAATCCGTATAATCCGTAATAAATCCGTAAGATCCGTGGGAGATTAAAAAAATAAAGTCCCGTGGGCGATTAAAAAATCAAAAATCGTTAGAGATTGATAATTGATAATTGAAAAATATGAAAAAACTACTTTATATTACATTTGTGTGTCTTGTGGTATTGTCAGCGAGTGCACAAACGCAACCCGAGGCAACGGTCACCCAATCGGCAAATTTACCACTCGAAGTTGATAGTACGGCAGGGCAATATGTTGATTTGGGGCTCCCGAGCGGCACTCTGTGGAAGACTGAGAATGAGCAGGACACTTACTATACTTACGACCAAGCGACGGACGTGTTTGGCAACAGCCTGCCTACAGCAAACCAGTTTTTGGAACTGATAAACACCTGTCAGTGGGTATGGTTAGGCAATGGTTGCACCGTAACGGGTCCGAATGGCAAGGCTGTCTTTTTCCCTGCTGTCGGCTTTAGCAGCTGCGGAGGCGAGGTGTCAGAGGTCGGAGCATTCGGTTTCTATTGGTCGTCAACACCGTTGGATGCAACAGAATATCCGCACTCATTCGATTTGGCAAACGAAGAGCTGTCGGCTTATTGCTTGGTTTTAGGACAGGGCAACATAATGAAGTATAGCCTTCTGCGTTGCAAAGGACTGTCCGTCCGACTCGTCTATACACCCGCACCATAGAGATGCCTACAAGCAAAAAAAAGAACCCGCAGACTTCTGCGGGTTTTCTTTTTTGCCGAATGTCAGGCGGATTACTTCACGCGGCGCTCAGGGATACGAGCCTTCTTACCGGTGAGGTCGCGCAGGTAGTAGAGTTTGGCACGGCGAACCTTGCCATACTTGTTGACGGTAATCTTCTCAACGAAAGGTGAGTCCATCGGGAAGATACGCTCAACACCTACACCATTGGAGATTTTGCGAACGGTAAAGCGCTTCTTGTCTTGGTTGCCGGAGATGCGGATAACATCGCCGCGGAACTCCTGAATACGCTCTTTGTTACCTTCTTTAATACGATACGACACTGTCACAGTGTCACCTGCTGCAAAAGCGGGAAACTCCTTCTTCTCGCCTGCAAATGCCTGCTCGGCAATCTTCATCAAATCCATTGTAAATCGATGAGTTTAAGTTATGAGAGAACAGAGTATATACTACATTTCGGAAAACACTCATTAACAATTATGCATTATGAATTATACATTATGCATTGTATTTTCCTATCCATTCGCCAGAGACTCTGATCAAAAGCGGGCGCAAAGTTACAACATTTTTCTGAACCTGCAAAAAAATCTTAATTCGTAATAGTGAATTGTCTATTTTACCTTCGTCCTCAGCCTGCCTATGGGGCTGAGGATAGGTTGCACAATTATCAAGTGTTAATTGTTCATGAAGATATCGAATGAGCTGTTGTTGCCTGCGGCTTCTATCCCTGCTGCCGATAGTATGGAGTAGAACATATAATCGGTTCGGTATCGGCGGTCGGCATTTTGCCGGAGTGCAGCCACCTTGTCGGGGAATATTCGGGCATAACTATCTGAATACCACACGAGAGCCGCAGGATATTTAGTCGGCTCAGCTCCGGCTGCATGCAGATAGTTGCCATCTTCGCCAAGCGACTCTCCATGGTCGGCAAGGAAAAGCACAATGGCGTTTTCATTCTCAAGCCGACGGGTCAGCGCGTCAATCACGTAGTCGGCATAGTAGGCGGTGTTGTCGTATGAGTTGATAATCTGCTCGTCCGAGTTGGCCGTCACTACGCGGTTGTCGGTGACGGGTTTGAACACCTGCATAGAGTCGGGTACGTGGATGTTGTAGTACCAATGCGAGCCGATGCAGTGCAGGACATATAGTTGGCGCGGCTGCTGTGGCTGCGTCTGGCGGAGGCTGTCGAGCACGTCAAGCAGCTGCCGGTCGTACCAACCGCTGAACACAAACACCGACTTGTCGGCATTGGGAAAGATGTGGGTATCGGCTTCATGAATGAAATTGTAGTAGGTGCGCCCCATATCCTGGTTTGATATCCATGCCGTAGAGAACCCGCAACGCTTGAAGCATGATACGCACGAATGGTAGCGGTAGGCATCTTCAGGACAGAGGCTGTCGGCAGGTGTGAGAATATGTGGCAGCGAGGCTGCAGTGTGAGTATGCTCTGTGAAGATATGTGACAACGATACTACGTTGCTGCGAGCGGCAAGGCGGGGCGTGGTTTCCCGCGGATAACCATTGAGTTGCAGATGATCTGCGCGAAGCGCTTCGCCTAAGACGAGAACTACAGTCAGAGAGTCAGGGGGGGCGGCTGTAAGAATATCAGGGTCTTGCAATACAATGTCGGACAGTGCACGCTTCGACTCGAAGTATTCGCGGCAGGCATGAATTACGTGAAGCGGATACCGCTGCCTCAGACTCGATTGCAAGCGATGGTTGGCGTTGTAATAGACGAGCAGAGCCGTCAGCGATACTATCAGATGCAGCCACACTTTGTCTGGTGTCGGAATGAGCCACCTCTCGCGGACGAAAAGTGCTGCAATAGCAAGATTTAGTGCTATGTATGCTATCAGCTGCCAACTTAGAACCCCCGATACCGTACCGGCATTAGTGTTGAGCGTCGCCTCAACGAGCATGGGGGTGGGGGTGGAGTGGAAGGCTACGCGGAAATATGCCAATGCCGCACCTGCTATAGAATATACAGGCAGGAATATGGCAAATACCACCCGATTGAGTGAGAACAGATAGATGATAAGCCACTGAAACACTCCTAATGCCGTCAGATATGCGCCTACGGTAAGTATTCCTTGCACACCGTATATAGGGTTGTCGCAGAAGTCTGGCAGTACGAAGCATAAAGTCGCCCACACAGCGCAAAGTATTGAGACGATGAAATGTCTGATATTTAATTTAGAATTCATAATTCATAATTCATAATTGTCAATTCTCAATTGAGCATTACGATACCAATTCCGCTTCGTCTTGCATACTCTCCTTCTCAATAACGAGGGTCTGAGCTTTAATTTGGTTTTGTTCGCGTGACACGGCCATCATCACTCCGAAATAAAGGCTTGTCAGCAGAATGCCGGTTCCGCCACGAGAAATCATTGGCAGTGGTTGACCTGTCACCGGTCCGATGCCTACCACCACTGCCATTGAGATGAATGCTTGCAGAGTGATAAGCAGTCCTAATCCCATCACCATGAGCATGGCGGCATGGTCACCGAAGCGGTTTGATGAAGTGCAGGCTCTGAATAGTATTGTCAGATAGATAAATATCAGTGCTACAGCTCCGATTATCCCCGTTTCTTCGACATATATGGCAAAGACAGAGTCGGCAAACGCCAATGGCAGGAAATCACGCTCTTTGCTGTTGCCTACTCCTACTCCCAATGGTGTGCGTGAGCCCCGTGCCACAGCAATGTATGAGCATACTTCCTGACGATTGTCGTCGTTGATGGCTGTAGGCAGAGGTTCGTCGTCGGATGCCAACTTCTTGTCAATACGGTTGACCCAAGTGATGGAACGCTTCAGCGGACCATTCATTTCGCGATGCTGATTGATATATCCGAATTTCACTATTGAGTAGCCGATAACCAGTAGAACAACCGCCGTTGCTACCATCCCTACAAGCACTTTCCAATCGACGCGTGCCAAAAACATCATTATAAAGACCACTCCGCCGAGCATTACTGCCGTTGAAAGGTTCGACAGCATGATAAGGCCGCAGATGACAATGGTCAGTGCAAGAGCAGCGATGAACAATTTGCGGCGTTGATCAGGGTCTTTGCCGTCCATACGTGCAAGCAAGTCAGCCACAACTATGATGAGCGATATCTTGGCTATCTCTGAGGGCTGAAAGACTATTCCTAATCTCAGCCAACGCCGTGCACCGTTTATCTCAACTCCGAAGCCCGGAACGAAGGTAAGCAGCAGAAAGACTATTGACAGTGCCACAAGTACATATGCCAAACCACGGATAAACCACGAAGGAAGCAGTTGTACCACATAGGCAAGAAGTAGTCCTCCGAGCAAAAAAGCTGTATGCGAATAGATGGGTATGAGGTGGTTTGAACCGTTGGCGATATGGCGATGCGCCAACTGTGCAGAAGCGGAGAAGTCGGTGAGAATACTTATGGCTACCAAGAAAACCATCATCAGCCAAAAGACTTTGTCATAGTAGCTGCGGTGCTCTTTGGAAAAGAGCTGACGGATGTTATCTGTTAGTTTCATCGCCGAAAATGAATTTGATGGTTGATAATTATGCATTATGCATTGTCAAAGTTGTCTTACTTGCTGCTTGAATTGTTTGCCGCGGTCCTCGTATGAGCGGAACAAGTCGAAGCTGGCACAGCACGGAGACAATAGCACCGTGTCGCCATCAGTGGCTGCCGAATAGGCTGCATTGACGGCATCCGGCAGGTTGTCGGTGTCGAAAATGGGCAGACCAAACGTGTCGAAGTGTTCGTGCAGTTTCTCGTTGTGCAGACCCATGAAGACCAGCGCTTTGCACTTGCTTCTGACGAGCTGGTCGATTTCTGAGTAGTCGTTGCCTTTGTCCTTACCGCCCAGAATGAGTACAGTGGGTGTGGTCATCGACTCTAAGGCATACCAGCATGAGTTGACGTTGGTAGCTTTGGAGTCGTTGATAAACTTCACACCTCCAATGGTCGCCACGTACTCTAAGCGGTGCTCCACACCCTTGAACGAGGTGAGGGCCTCGCGTATGGTCAGGTTGCTGATGTTGAGCAGCTGGGCTGCTATAGAGGCGGCGAGCGAGTTGTATTGGTTGTGCTTGCCCCGCAGCGAGAGTTCGTCGGTGCCGATGCTCAGAGCAGGGTGCTCCGGTATGTTGACAACAAGGTTAACGCCATCGGTATAGGCTACGTTATGCGTGGCACTGCTGCCAAAGGGATATAATGTGGCTTTAGGTTGCAGACGTTCTATTTCACGGGTAATAACTTCGTCCTCAGACCAGTAGATGAAAGCCTCGGCAGGTGTCTGGTTGCGGGTGATACGCATCTTGGCGTCGATATAGTTCTGGAAGCAGTAGTCGTAGCGGTCGAGATGGTCTGGAGTGATGTTGAGCAGCACGGCTATGTCCGCCTTGAAGTCGTACATATTGTCTAACTGAAATGACGAGAGCTCAATTACATAGTAGGCATGGTCGTTTTGTGCCACCTGCAGAGCAAGCGAATTGCCGATGTTGCCTGCCAGACCAACATCTAATCCTGCACGGCTTAGTATGTCGAATATAAGTGACGTGGTGGTGGTCTTGCCGTTGCTGCCGGTGATGCATATCATCTTGGCAGAGGTATGGCGCGAGGCAAACTCTATCTCTGAGATGATAGGTATATGGCGTGCTATGAGAGCTTGTATGATGGGAGCATCTTTGGGTATGCCGGGCGACTTGACCACTTCGGTGGCGTTCAGAATGAGAGACTCGGTGTGGTGGTTCTGTTCAAAGACGATATCGTACTGCCTGAGCAGGTCGGCATAGTCTTGCCGTATGATGCCGGAGTCCGACACAAACACATCGTAGCCTTTCACTTTGGCAAGGACGGCTGCGCCTACGCCGCTTTCTGCGGCTCCAAGTATGACGATGCGTGACATGTTTATCTGATTTTGAATGTTAGTAATGTAAGTGCTGCAAGTATGATGGTGATGAGCCAGAAGCGTATCACTATCTTCGTTTCAAACTGAGGTTGCTCATCTCCTTTGAAGATAACGCTGCAACCCGGGGTACGCTTCTCAACGTCGGCAAGGGTGGTGCGGTAATGGTCGTGCAAAGGTGCTCGTTTCCAAATGCGTCGGGCTATACCTTTCTTCTTTCCTGAGAGGAAATAGCGCATCTGCAGCAGAGAACTCAGTGACTCCATCACCCATACACCGCATAGAATGGGTAGTAGCCATTCCTTATGGATGATGCAAGCCGCCACAGCTATTATTCCGCCTATTGTCAGGCTGCCGGTATCGCCCATGAACATCTGTGCCGGATAGAAGTTGTACCAGAGGAAGCCTATCAGTGCCCCTACGAATGCTGCCATGAAGACCACTATCTCCTCGCTGCCTGGTATGTACATGATGTTCAGGTAGGCAGCGAAAGTGGTGGTGCCGGAGGCGTACGCCAGCAACAGCAGTACGAAGCCCATTATCGATGCATTGCCGGCTGCCATGCCGTCCATGCCGTCGTTGAGGTTAGAACCGTTGCTTGTGCCGGCAATGACGAAGGCTATGAGCAGTCCGAAGAAAATCCAGCCTGCGCGATACATGTTTTCTTTGCCTAAGAAAGAAAACAGATCGGCATAGTTGGCATTGTGGTTCTTGACAAAAGGTATTGTTGTTCGCGTTGATTTGACGGCAGGCGACTTGACCCACACCTCTGTGTTGTTCACTATCTGCTTCTCTACTGTCTCGTTCATCACTACCGACGGACTCAGACGGAGCGTCAATGCAACTATTATACCGAGCAGAATCTGACCGGCAAGTTTGAACGACGGACGAAGACCGTCTTTCTGCTTGCGGAATGTTTTTATATAGTCATCGGCAAATCCTAAAGCTCCGAGTATGAGCATGGTGGCAAGCATTAGAAGGAAATATACGTTGCGGAAGTTGCCAAGCAGCAGCACCGCTATGAGAATGGATAGTATTATAACCACACCGCCCATCGTCGGAACACCCACTTTCTTCTGGTTGAACGGGTCAACGGCTGCGTCGCGCTGAACCTCTGATATATGGTGGCGCTTCATGAATGTGATAAAGTGTCGGCCTAATCCTATTGAGCAAACAAGTGCAATGATGGCTGCCAAGATGGCGCGAAAAGAGATGTACTGCCACAAACCGCCTCCCGGAATGTGGATGATATTCTGTAGATATTCAAAAAGATGGTAAACCATAATAGGGAAATGTTTTGGTGTTATGCTGATTGTTATTGTAGTCTGTTGCTCGCGTTTATATCATAGCACGCACCTCTTCATGGTCGTCGAAGTGGTGCTTGGTGGTGCCTATTACCTGATAGTCTTCGTGTCCTTTACCTGCCACGAGCACTATGTCGCCGTTCTGTGCTATGGTACATGCAGTGCGTATTGCCTGACGGCGGTCTAAGATGACGAGTGCTGCCTGACGCTGTTGCTCGCTTAATCCTTCCAGCATGTCGTTGATGATATCCTGAGGGTCCTCCTCGCGGGGATTGTCGGAGGTGAAGATTACCAAATCCGAGAGTTTTGCAGCAATGGCTGCCATCATTGGACGTTTGCCCTTGTCTCGGTTGCCGCCGCAACCCGTGATGGTTATCAGTCGTCCGTAGCTATTGGGATTGGTGTTGCGTATCTGGTTAATGGTGTTGATAACATTCTCAAGTGCGTCGGGCGTATGTGCGTAGTCGATGATGGCAGTCCATCCCTTGTCGGAACGGATGGTCTCAAATCTGCCATTGACGCTGCTAAGCGTGCTTATCACCCGTAGCACCTCTTGCTTGTCGAACCCGAGACTGACGGCAGCCGAATAAATGGCAAGCAGGTTGCTCACATTGAATCTGCCAACGAGCGGAACCGATACCTCCTGACGGTTGATTTCTATAAGCATTCCCTCAAAGCCTTCCTCGATGATGCGTGCTCTTGCATCGGCAATAGTACGGGTAGAGTAGGTGCTGACATGGGCTTTGGTGTTCTGCACCATGAAAAGACCATTGCGGTCGTCTTTGTTGGTTATGGCAAAAGCCTCAGGCTTGAGGTCGTCGAATAGGCGTTTTTTAGTATCGCGATAGTTGTCGAAGGTCTTATGATAGTCGATATGGTCGCGCGTGAGGTTGGTAAATATGGCACCGTCGAAATCCAGACCGGCTATGCGTTGCTGGGCTATAGCGTGCGACGAGACCTCCATGAAGGCATACTCGCAACCGCTGTCCACCATGCGCCTAAGCAAGGCATTCAGCTCAAGGCTGTCGGGAGTGGTGTGGGTGGCGGCAACAGGCTCGTCGTTGACGTAGTTGCAAACGGTGGAAAGCAGACCGGCTCGGTGTCCCATAGCAAGAGTAAGCCGATAGAGCAGGGTGGCGATGGTGGTTTTGCCGTTGGTGCCGGTAACGCCGACAAGGGTAAGTTTGCGAGAAGGCTCACCATAGAAGCGGCAAGCAAGTTTGCCAAGAGCCTCGTCGGAGTTCTCCACGACGATGATGCATGCCTCAGTGGCGGGTATGTCGTCGGTGCGCTCGCATACCACGGCAGCAGCACCTTTATCAAGACATTGACCTATGAACTTATGACCATCCACGGCAGTGCCTACCTGGGCAACGAAAAGCGAACCGCGTTGTACCCGACGCGAGTCGAATTGCAAGTCGGTAATCTCAATGTCAGTGTTGCCTATAACTTGTAAGGTGGTAATAGAAGACAGAAGTTCACGAAGACGCATATTCAAGATGATGTTAGTAAATATATTAGTGAGAAAATAATATCGTAAAGCAGTTTTACTGAGCCTATCTGAGTTCAAGATATACAGTTCCGCCTTTTACGGGACGGCTGCCGGGTTGTATGCTTTGTCTTATCACCCGTCCGCTTCCGCTCAACGAAACAATCATGCCGGTTTGCTCAATAGCAAACACAGCATCTTTGGCACCCATTCCAACGACGTTGGGTACGGTCTCGGTGTTCACCGTTGTCTGCTCAGCTTGGAGGTTGTCGTCGAAGCTGCTCCAGCGGTGCTTGGCGCGCTCTAAGCCTAAGTCTAATGCACGACTAACCTTGTAGGTCTCTGAGTGCAAGCCTTTTTTTATCTTTGGGAGCAGACTCAGACTGTCGGTTTCCTGTAGTTCAATACTGTGGTGAGCCATCACCCGCTCAGCCACTCGTCTGACGGTGCCTCCGCAGTCGTTGCCTGCATCGCGGTGCTGAACATCGTGGATAACGCATATACACGTATATTTAGGACTCTCCATGGGGAAATACCCGCAGAAGGCTATGCGGTGGCGATTGGTCTGGTATCTGCCGTTTTGGAGTACTCGTGCCGTACCCGTTTTGCCTGCTACATGTACGAAGTTGCTTTGTGCCTTAGCTGTCCACGGACGACGTGCGGCGGTACCAAGAGTGTCCCATACTACTCCTTCCAGGCACTCTCTGACCTGATCGATGGTGGTGCGCGAGGCAATGCTGCTTTCCAATGTCTTGGCTTTGAAACTCTCTATTACGTGCTCTTCCTGAGAAATCTGCTTGACGATAAGTGGTGCCATCATCTTACCATTGTTAGCAATGGCATTATAGAACATGAGAGTATAGAGCGGGGGCAGTTCGACGGAGTAGCCGAACGACATGCGTGCAAGTGTTTCTTTGTCGTTAGGGACGTTGATAGCAGATGTCTGTGCACCGGGGATCTCGCAATCGAATGTCTTTCTGAGTCCCATGCTCTCAAGCTTCTGAACGAAACGTTCAGCTCGCTTCTCGTACGACTGTGTGACGATTTTTGACAGTACAATGTTGGACGATGCTATCAGTCCTTGTTTTACCGTCATCACTCCTTTTAGCGACTCGATATAGTGTGAGTCGGTGATGGGGTGTTTGCGGTCGTGATATACCCATCCGTTGCGATATACGTGGAATGTGTCGGTGAGCGATACTTTGCCGTCGTCGAGGGCAGCCATGAGCGATATGGTTTTAAACATTGAACCGGGCTCCATGCGCGTGGCAGCATGATTTACACGCTCTGCGTAGCTGTCATCCTGGCCTCTGTCAAGGTTGGCTATTGCCTTAATCTCGCCTGTAGCAGTCTCCATCAAGATGCAGCAGCCCCATTCTCCTTTGGTTTGCTCCATTACCTTGTGTAGTTCATCATCGACTATGTCTTGCAGTTCTGCATCGATGGTGGTGGTGATGTCACAGCCGTCTGTTGCGGGTTTGATAGGTAGCAGTGCTCGTCTGCCTCCCACTCTCTGTTCAACGGCAATTCCTTGCTCACCGTAGAGAAGTTCATCGAATTGCTTTTCTATACCGGAATTGCCTCTGCCTGTTTGCTGGTAGGTACCACCTATGGTGCGTGCCGCAAGGTCGCCATACGGGCGTACCCTACGATGCCATTCCTCGTAATAGACTCCATATCTGTTGAATCCGTTGTCGAAGGGTGGAGTCTGCATGAGCTGTTTGCGTTTGGTGTAGCTTAGGTTGCCCTTGTGAAGCCTCAGACGACGATCGCCTTTCTGATAGGCGTCTTGTAGTATTTTGGAGTATTCTGCCTTGCTATGCTCACCGATAACCTCGCTTAGAGCCTGAGCTATCGAGTCGCGGCAAGAGGCAAAACGGTTGTCCTTGCGTAGCGGCTGTGCCTTGGTGTCGAGAAACAAACGATAGGCAGGTATGCTGCCGGAGAGCAGGCGCCCTTTGCAATCGTAGATGTTTCCACGCTTAGGCTCCACCACTTTCTCGGTGGCGGTCTGCGTTTTCTCTATATTGAGCCAATGCTCGCGCTCGCTGGTCTGCAGGATTATAATGCGGGCGATGATAGCACAGAACCCTGCTGTCACAAAAAGAAATACGAGTGCGAACCGTAGTATGAGTCGTTTCTGGAAGTCTGACATGGCTATTGAATTCTGATTGCAGGCGTTTGTGACTCTTGGATGGTGCTTCCGCTTTCGCGCAGACGGTCGCTGATGTTCGATTGGCGGCTCTTGTCAACAAGCTCCGACGAGAGAGTCAGATATTCGTACCTGAGGTCAACGAGTTGCTTTTGCAATACGGTAATTTGCTTGCGTTGTTCTTCGCAACGATAGCCGCTGTTGATATATACAATTAGAAAGAATACAATGAGAGCAATGAGCTTCCATTGTTTCTGAATCGACTGACGAGTCCATATATTACCCGTGAAGATGTCTTTGAGGGTATGAGCAAAGCGGTTAGTCGTCGGCCGCTTGTTGTCGGTGTTCTGATTTTCCATAATGAGATGACTTAACAGGTTAGTTTTTCTGCAATTCTGAGTTTTGCACTCCGAGCTCTCGGATTTTGTGCAATTTCTTCTTCAGATGGTACAATAGGTTTATTGTTGACGAGTTTGAACGGACACTGTTTGTTGCCGTAAAAGTCTTTTGTTATCTGCCCTTCGATATTGCCGCTCTTGAAGAAGTTTTTAACTATTCTGTCTTCCAAACTGTGATATGTAAGTATCGCTATTCTCCCTCCGCTGGTGAGCAGTTCAAGTGAGGTTTCGAGAAGCTGTCTGAGAGCTCCGAGTTCGTCGTTGACTTCTATTCTAAGTGCTTGAAATACGCAAGTCAGCGTCTTCTTCTCTTTGTCTTTGCGACATACAGGTTCTAAAATTTCGGCAAGTTGCTCGGTGGTGAGCACGGGTTGCCGTTGGCGACTTCTGACCAATGTGGCTGCAATCTGTCGGGCGTTGGGCAACTCACCATAGAGTTGTAGCACGCGGCATAGACGCTGTTCGTCGTAGGTGTTTACCACATCAGCGGCAGTGATGCCCGAGTCGCGGTTCATGCGCATGTCGAGCGGACCGTCAAAACGGAATGAGAAGCCGCGCTCAGCACTGTCGAAATGGTGAAACGATACGCCCAAGTCGGCTATCAGTCCGTCAATCTGACTGACGCCATAGTAACGCATGAAATTTTTGAGGTAACGGAAATTACTATGAACAAGACAAAAACGCGGGTCGTCAATTTTGTTGAGAAACGCGTCTTTGTCTTGGTCGAATGAGAACAAACGTCCGTCAGTGGAAAGTCGGCTTAGCAGCTCACGACTGTGGCCGCCTCCGCCGAAAGTGGCGTCTATATATGTCCCGTCCGTGCACCCCACAACGCCATCGATAGTGGGGACAAGCAGCGCAGGAATATGATAGGCGATATTTTCCATAGCGGCAGGTTCATTTTAGTTAAGGTTTGTTTAGTTAAGGATGGCTTAATGGCAATTATATTAGGTTAGGTTTAGGAAGTCGTAGCTATTTGTTTTTGTTTTGCGCTAACCGCTCTGCGATAGCTCGGCTGAGGTCTTTTGAACTGAGTCGGAAGTTTTCATATACTTTCTTGTCCCAGATGGTGAACCTGTTCATCAGGCCGATGATAAGCAGTTCCTGTCCTGTAGAGCTGATGGCTTGCAGGTGCTTCTTTGTTAGCAGAAGGCGTCCTTGTCCGTCAAGTTGCACTTCTTCGGCCTCTCCGTTGAGCTGGATGAGAAGAGCAAGGTCGTCGGCATTCCAATCATCAAGCTGACTTGTCAGACTATCCAAACGTTCGCGCCAAACTGCAGCGGGGAATACCGTCAGACAATCCAAACCGGGTTCAGAACGCAGATAGAGTTTGTCTGCCTGCATCTCAGTCAGTATTCTGCGGTAAGGAGCAGGGATAAACAAGCGCCCCTTAACGTCCAAACGAACCTCTATGCTACCTGAAAACAAACTCATATTGACCGGTGATTTCAAATCTGCGCTGCAAAGGTAATACTTTTTTTTGAATCTGCACCACTTTGCACCACTTTTTTTTATTTTTTCGCAAATAAATATCTTTTCACTCTTTATTTGCATTTGTAAGTTGCAGAATATGTGTATATAAATAATGTGGGGCGTAAGTGGGGGATTTTTTTTGCCAGATGATGGTGAATATGAGCCCTGAGATATAAAAACGCTGCGCTGTGGGAACTGAGATAGTCAATCTGACGTCTCACTTCTCACAGCGCAGCGGTCTTGCAACTTATTGGTGTGACTTCTTGTTGCTAAGAAGCGTTATTGGTTAGTAGAGGAATCCGAACAAATAGAGCGGTATGGTGCGGTCGTGCCCTACCTGCATGTCCTTGATGGCAGTCAGACGCATGTCTGAACGGCGCGGCTCGCGGTCGTGGACATTGAAGTAGTGTTTGCCGTCGATGATGAACATGGCATTACGGTCGCCGGCATTGATTTTATGGCAAGCGTGCAGAGCGTTGTAGAAATAGGTCTCTGCGATGTCCTGCTGGCGAACATCGTGCAGAGGTTCGGCGAACATGAGGTTGGTGTTTTGCAGATACACTTTCGTCGGTTTCTGCGGGAATTGCTTGCCCTCGGGGTATAGCAGGTTCAGAAGTCGCGCATCCTTTAAGTACTTAATATAGTTCATTATGGTGGCGCGCGAAGTGTCTATCTGGTCCGACAAATTGCTTACGTTAAGGCGACACGGAGTGTCGGTAAGCATGATGTTGAGCAGTTGGCGTATCTTCTCCAAGTAGGAAACGTCGATTTGCTTTATCAGCAGTACATCTACCTCAAGCATCATGTTCATAGTCTTGAGCAGGGTCTCTTCGTAGTTGCGATTTTCGCGGAAGAAAGGATAGTAGCCGTGATAAAGGTAGTCGTTGAAATATTCCAAAGGCTTGCATTTGTCGGTTATCTCGCGAGCTATGCTAATGTGGTTGGTGATGATATCTTGCAGCGGGCGTACAGGAAAGTCATAGCCGCCTTGCAGATTCAGATATTCTCTAAAGGAGAATCCCCTAAGGTTGTACATGCGGACAATGTCTTTCAGGTCGGGATTATCCTCGGTTAGACGCATGACGGTGGAACCTGTGAATACGATGCTCAGAGCCTGAAAACGGTAGTAGCACTCACGTAGTTCTTTCGACCAATTCGGGTATTTGAATGTCTGGTCTAACAACAGCACCCTGCCACCTGCAGTTACAAATATCTCAGCAAACTCCACAAGCGAATGTTGCGAGAAGAAGAAATTGTTGAAATTGACATACAGGCAGGCATGCGACGCTGCAAGCCTGTAGTCTTCTTCCGATGGCGACAGCGTGTCAGCTGATTCTTTTTTTGCTTTGCTCTTAGCCTTTTTAGTGGCTTCTGCCGATATGCGTGCTGCTACTGCAGGCAGACTTATCTTGGCAGCGTACGCCGTTTCCAACTCTTTGGCATGCATCAGCAGGAAGGTGGTTTTGCCAACTCCGCGGCAACCTTTGATACCGATGAGACGGTGGTCCCATTGTATCTCATCGTTAAGCACACGGCGAACGGGAGCGTTGACGTGCGACACTAAATAGTCATGGATTTTGTAGAAGGCTTCGAGCATGGCAGCATGATTTGGTGTTTAACGCCGCAAAGATATATGTTTTTTTTGAATTTTGCAAACTCGACTTTTAGTTTTTGCGTAAAAATATAAAAAAAAGGTGCCATTTTTTGTGTGCACCTTCTTTTATGTTGTTTATCAATATGTCAAACAGATGTTCGCAATGATTTATATCTGATGTCTTTTGACCTGAGTCTTGCCAACTCGATAACTTTACTGAGCAAATAGTCGGTTTGCTCAATAGAAGGCTCACGATAGCCCATCTGCTCTGCCTTTTGCTGATTGAACGAGAAATAAGTGCACTCACATTCGGCAGCAAGCTGATAATTAGCCTGCAAAAAATCATCGTCAGTCAGAGTTTGAGAAGACTCGGCATTGGTTGTCAACTCAGAATCATCTCGGCGGGTCCAGATCTCACCTTTCACCGAAGCCACTCTGTGATGCTCTTCTTCGAGCTTGGCTCGCAGCACGATAGGCCCGTTGACCGTTGATACGGCTTTGCGGTAGCGGATGTCCATCTTGGCTGTCACTCCGCTGGTTCGCATCTTGGCGAACACTATCCAACCGCAAACCTCATCGAGCAGTGTGGCTTGCAGTCCGCCGTGCAGTGTGTTAAGCCACGACTGGTGATCATAAGTGGGCTGAAAGACGGAATATACATAAGCATTGAGGTCTGCATGGTCAGCATCATAGAACTGCATGTGCATTCCGTGGGGATTGGTGGCACAGCATCCAAAGCAGTTGTAGCCTTGCATCTCAAGCCACGGGTTGATAATCTGTCGCATGGTTTTCAGGCTTCGGTAGTTATTTCTTTTGTTGGCGGGCGCGTATTCTGGCTCCTACCTCTGCCTTTCCTAAACGAATGTAGTCGAGTAGTGGTCTATAAGACGGACAAGTGAATACACAGCAGCCGCAGTCGATGCAGTCCATCACGTGGCGTTTCTCCAAGTCGTCGTAGAGTCCGTGCTCGGCCTGCTTGGCAAGCAGATACGGCTCCAAGCCCATCGGGCATGCTTTCATGCACTTGCCGCATCGAATGCAGTTGAGTGGCTCATGCTTGAGAGCCTCATCTTCGTCAATCATAAGCACACCGCTAACGCGTTTGTTGCACGGCATGTCGATGTTGCACATGGCACGGCCCATCATCGGACCGCCGCCTATAATCTTTCCTGTATGCTCAGGTACGCCTCCTGCAAAGTTGATAAGAACAGAAAGGGGAGTGCCAAAGCGAACTAAATAGTTGCCCGGACGTGCTGCCTGCTTACCTGTTACGGTGACAACGCGGGATATTAACGGTTGGTTCTTCTGAACGGCCTGATATACGGCATAAACGGTTGCTACATTGTCAACTACTGCACCTACGTCAATGGGTAGTCCGCCGCTGGGTACCTGCTTGCCTATGCATGCATCGATGAGTTGCTTCTCGCCACCTTGCGGGTACTTGAGCTCAAGCGGCTCAACCGTTACACCGAGCGTATGGGTGGCATGTTGCTGCATCTTGGCTATGGCGTCGGGTTTGTTTCGCTCGATGCCGATAATGGCTTTGCTGACACCCAATGCTTTCATCAGTAGCTGAATACCAATGATAATCTCTTCGCTATGCTCTAACATCAACTGATGGTCGCAGGTCAGGTACGGCTCGCACTCAACGCCGTTAATGATAAGCACTTCTGCCTTTTTGCCCGGAGGCGGCATCAGTTTGACGTGGGTCGGGAAGCAAGCACCGCCTAAACCTACAATACCGGCTTGCTTTATTTTCTCGATTATCTGTTGCGATTCGAGTTTGCAGATAGGATTGACAGTTTCTGTGCGGTCTATCTCAGGCAACCAGCGGTCGCCATCCACATCAATATAGATGGCAGGTACACGCATGCCCCATGCATCAACAATAGAGTCCACCTTAGTGACTGTACCGCTAACCGGCGAATGTATATTGGCACTGACAAAGCCGCCTGCCTCGGCTATGAGCTGACCGCCAAGTACTCGGTCGCCTTTGGCTACCACCGGTTTGGCAGGGGCACCGATGTGCTGAACCAAGGGTATCACCACCTTCTCAGGTATAGGCACCTGCTCAATAGGTTTGTGCGCGGAATATTGCTTGTTGTCGTGCGGATGAACACCGCCTATATTGAAAGTTTTCATTGTTTTACCTCCTTTGCTACGGGTTCTGCCTTAGTATTTCCCTCAACCTTGGCTTCAGCCTTAGCCTCTACTTTGGTCTCAGCCTTATCCTCTACCTTAGCCTTAGCCTCAGCCTCCGTAGTGGCAGGTTTGGGTGCGGGTTTGGGTGGAAAGTTTAGTTCGTGAATGGCTCCTGTGGGGCATGCCGCTACGCACTTGCGGCATAGGCGACACTTGGTGAAGTCGATATATGCCACCTGATTTTCCACCGTGATAGCTCCAAACTGGCACTCTTTCTCGCATTTGCCGCAGCCGATGCAGGCATTCAGACATGCCTTGCGTGCTATTGCTCCCTTGTCCTTGTTGACGCAGCTTACAAATACACGGCGGTTCTTCGGTCCCTTCTTGCGGAGTTCGATAATATGTCGCGGACAAGTCTTTACACACGCACCACAGGAGGTGCATTTCTCATCGTCAACCTCCGGCAGGCCCGTTTCGGGGTTGATATGTATGGCTCCGAATTGACATGCTTCAACGCAATCGCCGCAACCGAGGCAACCAAACGGACATGCCGTCTCGCCGGCATATAGGCTGTTGATGACTTTGCACGAAAGTGTTCCGTCGTAGCGGTTCTGTTTGGCTCGGGCGGTGCATGTCCCGTTGCAACGCACTACAGCCACCATCGGGTCGGCAGCCTGAGGCGTCATACCGAGTATGTCACCTACTTTGGTCATCACTTCCTGTCCGCCTACAGGGCACAGCAAGCCATCGAGCGATGATGCCTTACAGCATGCTTCGGCAAGTGCACGGCAGCCTGCAAAACCGCATCCACCGCAGTTGGCGCCTGGAAGCACATCTTGAACGAGGTCAATCCGAGGATCTTCCTCTACCTTAAACTTCTGCGCTACAAAATAAAGCAGGACCGATGCCAATAGACCGGTCACGCCTAATGCAATCAGAGCAATAATAAGAAAATTCATATCGTTAGTTGTAAAATAGCTTCTGCGTTAATGTCGAAAAGCCTGCAAAGGTAATATTTTTTTTTGTACGGACAAAAATTTTTCTTACCAATCTATCGGCTGCTTGCCGTGCTGCACAAGATAGGCATTTGTTTTTGAAAAATGCTTGCACCCGAAGAATCCGTTATATGCTGATAGTGGCGAGGGGTGAGCAGCCTTGAGCACAAGGTGCCGCTTGGTGTCAACGAAGGCGGCTTTACGCTGTGCATAGGCACCCCACAGCAAAAAAACGAGATTCTCACGTCTGTTTGCCAACTGCTCAATGACGGCATCTGTAAATACCTCCCAACCTTTGTTCTGGTGCGAACCGGCGCGGTGGGCTTCAACTGTCAGAGTGGCGTTCAGCAATAGTACTCCCTGTTTTGCCCAGCCTGTCAGATCGCCTGACATGCCTGCCTGCTGCCCCTCAACAGTTGCAGTGGCACAACTTGACGGTCGTCCGAGGTCGTCGGCAATTTCCTTATATATATTCTGCAGCGACGGAGGCACCCGCACACCCTGCTGCACCGAGAAGCAAAGACCGTGTGCCTGACCGGGTTCATGATACGGGTCCTGTCCGAGCACCACCACTTTCACCTTGTCAAACGGACAGCAGTCGAAAGCAGCAAAAATCTGTTTGCCAGGAGGATAAACCTCCTTGCTGCGGTATTGCTGGCGGACAAAACTTGTGAGCAACTCGAAGTACGGCTTGTCGAACTCCTGCTGCAGCACAGCCTGCCATGACGGGTCGATTCTGACTTGCATAGGAAAAAAGTGAATTATTAAGCTGAGCTCTGTAACTATTAAATGAAAAAAGGCTCTCGGGGAGCCTTTTTTGTCGGATTTACTTGCGGATACCCAATTCCTTAATCAGTGCACGGTATGCCTCAATGTCCTTAGACTTCAAATAGTCTAACAGACGACGGCGCTTACCTACGAGCTGAGTCAAGGCACGCTCTGTACCAAAGTCTTTCTTGTTGACTTTGAGGTGCTCGGTGAGGTGTTGGATACGGAAAGTAAACAAAGCCACCTGGCTTGCTACGCTACCGGTGTCTTTGGCGTCTTTACCATATTTGGCAAAGATCTCTTGTTTTTTTTCTGAAGTCAAATACATGACGTTAAAGATTGATTGTTAAACGATGTTGCCCTTGAAGCAAGCACCTTGCAGCACTTAACTACAATGACAAATTTCTAAGGCTTTCTTTGAAAAGCGCGGCAAAGGTACTATGTTTTTTTTATATGTGCAAATTATAAGAGCTTTTTATCTGCCAAACAGCAGAATTTTCAGTTGGTACTACCGTTATGGTATGTTTTTTGTTAGTAAAAAGGAAAAATCCGCAAATGGTTCTTGACACTCTCAGACATAGTAGCGGCTGGAAAGCCTCGCTTGTCAGATATTCTGTTGTGGCACTACTCACGACGGGGTTTCACTATGGCGTGTATCTGCTGCTAAACTTTGTGTTCAATCCGCACGTGTCCTACACTCTGAGTTATATATTAGAGGTGGTTCTCAACTATTTGCTTACATCCTACTTTACCTTTCTCTCGCGTCCCTCGACGCGCTCCGTTGGAGGCTATCTGCTCGTCCGACTTATGGCATACCTTATAGAGATAGGACTATTCTCGCTGTTTCTTTGGATTGGTATTTCCAAAACTTTTGCTCCGTTGCCCGTTTTTCTGTGTGTCGGGCTATTCAATTTCCTCAGCATGTACAAGGTGGTGTTCCGCAAAAGTAGTAAATCTTCACCCTCACTTTTGCCTACGCCCTCAGATGAGGTTGACGAGCACTAATGCTGCCATCGACTCGACAATGACGGGCGCCCTCATGGCAACGCACGCATCGTGTCGGCCATTGATGCTTACGATGCGCTCTGTGAAACTGCCATCCGGCTCCAATGCTTGCATTATTTGCTCGCGTGCTATTGAAGGTGTTGGTTTGAAAGCGACTCGGAAGCGTATGTCGTCGCCGGTGGATATGCCGCCGGATATGCCGTCGCGAAGCAGATTGCAGCGGCTGCCGCGCATCTGGGCCTCGCGGAATCCTTCACCATATTCAAAACCTTTGACTGCCGGAATCGACATCATCGAATATGCAAGCATGGCTTGTAGCTTGTCGAACACCGGCTCACCCACACCTGCCTTGAGACCGCTGATCAGACCTTCAACTACTCCCCCGACGCTGTCGCCATCTTGTCGTGCTTCGCTAATGAGCGCTTCCCATTGGTCGGCACGCTCTTCCCCGAAGCCCGCTACCATGATCACTTTAGCGCTTACGCTCACACCCTTCTCTGCCAAAATCTGCTTGGCAATGCTCCCTGCTACCACCCGCGATACAGTCTCGCGTGCTGAGGCTCTGCCCCCGCCGCGAGCATCACGTATGCCATACTTCTTGAGGTAGCTCAAATCGGCATGCCCCGGTCGGAATACATGCTCCAGATTACTATAGTCATCAGGTTGCTGAGCGGTGTTGCGAACGATAAAGCCAATCGGAGTGCCTAAGGTGATTCCGTCAAGAAGACCCGATAGCCATTCCACTTGGTCTGACTCTTGCAATGCACGGGCAGAGGCTCCGGCGCCCGCCTTACCGCGACGACGACTTAGGTCGGCAGCTACGGCATCGAAGTCAATCCTGATGCCCGACGGACAACCGTCAATAATGCCGCCTACTGCCACACCATGCGACTCGCCAAATGTGGTCAGACGAAATTTATTCCCGAAAGTATTCATCTATTCTTGTGTTTTCAGAGACTATGGTGTTTTCAGATGCTCTTGTGTTTTCAGAAAAAATATTACCTTTGCAAGGCGGTAGCAGATATACTGACTGCATCGCCCGATGTGTTATGAAAAAACTGATTATTATGTTAGCAGCGTTGACCCTTGCAGGTTGTAGCCGGAAGAGTGAGTTTGTCAGAGTTGCCGACTTTGAGTCGGCTCAACTCAGAGTCTATTATCCTCAGTTTTCGCGGTTAGACCTTAGTTGTGGCACCATGCCCGAGCAGACCGATGAGTCGGTTATCTTCTGCTGTGAGGCTGCCTTCACCGAAGCTTTGCTTGATACATTCTGCCATACCAATATCGACGGCAACCATGTGTCTGACGGTGTGTGGTACAGAGGGGCAGACTGCGTAGAAACGGCTGACCATGTAGGTAACACAGGCGGATTTGTATGGTATCCGGCCGCCGGACGCGAAGGCGGCAAGTGGGAGTTTTTTGCTGACACTCTCTTAGCAGAGCAGGCATTGCTCGAAGCTGCCCGTTCAGGTGGCATGGGATTTCGGCAGGAAGCCATAATCCACCGCTCTGCCTATGTACCTAATGTGCGCACCACTAACCCGCGCTTTAATCGGGTTGAGCTTTTCCGTGTGCTCGCTCAGTTTGACGGACAACTCTGTATCATCGACAACACCTGTCCGATGCTGTTTTCGGATTTTCTTGACAGGTTGCTCCGTCTTGGTGTGCAGGAGGCTTTGTACTTGGATATGGGAGCCGGCTGGAACCACTCTTGGTATCGTTTGCCGGATGGTAGCACCTGTGAGATACACCCGCGTGCCGCCAAAAGTCGCTACTGCACCAATTGGCTCACCTTTTATCGCTAAAGGGCACTTCTAAAAATTGCTTTATTTTGATTTCTAATTTTATCTTGAGCAGAT
>CAMHGK010000018.1 GCA_946184695.1 uncultured Bacteroidales bacterium
ACATGGTCATCTTCAAAGACAACGGACCAGAAGGCTCTGCCTCAATAGTCCCGTTGGCTTTCCCCCTTTTTGCCGGACCGGGTGCATTCACTGCCATTGTGGCACTTCAAGTTGAATATCAACCCTTAGAGATAATCATCGCTCTATTCCTTATCATGGTATTCCTCTACGTAGAACTCAAAACCACCAAATGGGTACAAAAAGCATTGGGCGACACTGGAATATACATTATAAGAAAATTTTTCGGTGTAGTACTAATGGCTATCGCCGTAAAACTATTCACCGACAACATCGCCGATTTGTTCCAAATGTAGCCTGTTAGCGAAGGTCGCAAGGAATATATGACCGACTGAAAATAACTAAAGGGTATTTTTCAGGGCACGGTTTAAGAATAAACAGCCACAAAACATACCAACATGCGAAAAATACTATATCTAAGCTTTCTTATTTTGCTTCTCTCAGCTTGCAGGGAAAAGCAACAGTTTGTCATCGAAGGTTGTCTGACCGACGCCGACGGTCAAACGCTTTATCTCGAACAAACATCTACGCAAGGCAACATAGGTCTTGATTCGGCGGTGCTCAAAGAGAACGGCCGCTTCTACTTCAAGCAGAAGCGCAGCCAATATCCCGACATCTACCTTCTCAGACTTGACAGGAAGCTCCTCTATGTTGTCATCGACTCGACTGAACATGTATCCATCAGAGCCGCTGCAGAAAGCTTAGCCCTTACCGACAACATTGAGGGCTCACCGAAAACACTGCAACTGCAACAACTCAGACATTCGCTCCTGAACAACAGCACAGACATGCACCGCCAACTGCAAAAGCAACTCATCATATCCGACCCGAGAAGTATGGTGGCATATTTCGCATTGTATCAAAGCAAAAACGGACAATACCTGCTCTCACCATATAATGACGACGATTTGCCGTATTTCCGAGCCGTAGCGACAGCCTTTCATACTTTCATGCCTGACTACTATCGCTCTAAAGCATTATACAAGCAAACTCTTGATATCATCAACCAAAACAAGTCTGCGCAAGCCGCACTGCTCTTGCACCAATTCATCGAAGAATCCGACAACGCTTTTCTCGAGATTACACTTCCCGATGAAAACGGAAAAATGCAGAGTCTTTCACAGTTCAAAGGCAAACTTACGATTTTGGACTTCTCTGCAGTGGCTATGCCCAACTCTACAGCCTACTTGTTCGACCTCAAAGACGTCTATAACAAATACCATTCTCGCGGCGTGCAACTATACCAAGTATCTGCAGACCGCAACAAACTCCTCTGGCAAGAAACTGCACAAAACCTGCCCTGGACTACCGTCAGAAGCGAGCTCGGTCCTCAGGACCAATGTTTCCTGACATATAACGTCGGACAACTGCCTACCGTCTTCTTGCTAAACGAAAAAGGCGAAGTAGTAGGACGATTCTTCAACTTCGACGAACTATCGCGTAAAATTGAAAAACTTCTTTGATTTCCTTTGCTTGCAAAACTTCAACTCTAATACATCAAACACATGAAACCTATCTCAGAAATGTTCATAGCCGTAGCGTCTGACCACGCAGGCTATAACCTCAAACTCAAAGTTATCGAATGGCTCAAGCAACACCACGCTATGGTGCGTGACTTCGGCTGTTTCTCCACCGAGAGTTGCGATTACCCTGACTTTGCCCACCCTATGGCTCAAGCAGTAGAGAATGGCGAAAACGACTTCGGAATCACCATCTGCTCTACAGGCAACGGTATCTGCATGACCGCTAACAAGCATCAGGGAATAAGAGCCGCACTATGCTGGAACACCGACATTGCACGTCTTGCGCGCCAACATAACAATGCCAACGTACTCGGACTGCCCGCCAACTTTGTCTCAGAGGAATTAGCACTTCAGATGGTTGAGATTTTCTTCACAACCGACTTTGAAGGCGGACGCCATGAAAGACGTGTCAATAAGATCCCTGTACAGCAATCGGCCAAGTAATGCCATCAACCGAAACACCAAATTGTAAGCGGTAATTATATGTCCATGCTAAGAGCATATAGCCGTGCATTCACCATAAGGCGTCTTGTCAACGAGATAAGATGCCTTATGAGTTATATGCTCAGTCGCCGCAACGTCCGCTATTTCCGCCACTCACCTTGCTTCATATCAGTCGAACCTGCCAATTTCTGCCAGCTCAGTTGTCCTGAGTGCCATGTCGGCTCGCACCATCGTAAAACCAACGAGCAACATCTTCTCAAGCCGGAATTACTCGAAGCCATCCTCGATGAAATCGCAGAAAAAACGCATACCGTACAATTCTTCTTTCAGGGTGAACCCACTCTCAACAAACAATTGCCCGAGTTTATAGCCATGGCAAACAAGCATCGGATGGTTACCATCGTCTCCACTAATGCACAAGCCATCAATCGCGAGTTTGCTTTCCGACTTGTCAAAGCGGGCCTCAGCAAGATAATAGTCAGCCTCGACGGACTCACACAACAAACCTACGAACTATATCGCAAAGGAGGAAAAATACAACGCGTCTTCGACGCACTCGAGTTTTTTGCAGAGGCAAAACGGCAATACAACACGCACCTGCAAATAGAACTCCAGTGCCTCTTACTCAAGACTAACCAGCATGAGTGGTCAGCATTCAAAAAGCAATATCGCCAGCTCGGTGCCACAAACCTTAGTTTCAAGACTGCACAAGTTACCAACACCGACAACTACGCGACATTTGTTCCAGAAAACGAAAAGTTCGCCCGCTACCGGCGACTTCCTGACGGTACATATCAGCTACGCCGACGCCTAAGCAACCGCTGTCTGCGACTTTGGCGAGGCGCCGTCATCACAGCTGAGGGCCATGTCTTGCCATGCTGCTTCGACAAAGCGGAACTTTTCCCCTACGGTCGCCTCATGCTGCAGCAAAGCACGACTAACCATTCTGTAGAAAAACAGAACTATCAATCTGAAACTTCTTCTTCTCTGCTTTCCGTTTGGCTATCCGACGCCGCCATGTCGTTTAGGCAACGCCTGCTCTGTTCACGCAAGCTGATAAGCATCTGCCAAAACTGCACCGAATAATACTATATAGTCCCGAAAAACCATGGGACTTCTGAAAAAGGCAAAAAAAAGAGTCGACACTCACGTGCAGACTCTTTACAAATACTAACCATTAAATTACATTATGAAAAAAAATTTTGTTGTACAAAACCCGTTTGTACGTGGTCCCTCAAGGACTTGAACCTTGGACCCCCTGATTATGAGTCAGGTGCTACTAACCAACTGAGCTAAGAGACCTAAAATGATAGCAGACTATCATTCCGCTTTGCTACCACCCGTCCTTTCTGACTTATGGCGGAAACCTCCGTTCCCGAAAGCGTGCGCAAAAGTAATACTTTTATCTGATATAAGCAAATTTTTGCTCAAAAAAGTTTCAAATCGACCCTTTATTTTATGAAATAGGCAGTAATGCAAAACGTCATTACTGCCATTTCTCTATTGAAGGTACTTGGCAGCGAGTTTTTCGAGTGCAGCCTTGGATGTTTTCTTTTGCTTCTCTGTCAGACGCGGAATAACGATTACCGTGCCTGGCTTGAGGCGCGTAGGAGTAGTTATAACCTTGCGGTTAGCCTCATATATATACGGCCAGAAATCACCATTACCGTAATACTGTTTTGCAAGCTTAACCAGCGTGGTCGAACCTTCAACGGTAACCGTTGCAATAGGCTTGGCTGCATTAGCCTTCACCTGCGACTCTGTGGGCTTAACCTTCACCTTCGGAGTTACCGTCTCTACTATGTGTTCGCGAACCGTATCAACCGACTCTACCACGTTTACCTCCTTCACCTGCTTGTCGGCTTTCTTCTGATACGACGACTTGCCTATCTTGGCAGTCTTATCGACTTTGGTCTTGTTATAGACGTTTTCAAGCGAGTCTTTCTGCAACTTCACCTCGTCTAACTCGTCCGGTGTAACAATGCGCATCTCTACACGACGATTAGCACTATAGCTCTTAGGTGTGTTGCGAATTATTCCTAATCCGAGCGACACTATTCTGTCGGGGTCGATATGATAAACGTTGATGAGCTCTTTACGAACATTGGCAGCACGGCGCTTGGTGAGAGCCTCGTTGAGCTGAGCCGATGCAGTGTTATCGCTGTAACCCGTCAGAGCCACACACAACGACTCATCGTCTTCCAATATCGAAGCCACCTTCTGTATCTCTTGCAAAGCAAACTTATCAAGGTTGTCTTTGCCATTAGCAAAATATACGTTGAACTTATTGGCAATCGACGACGAGCCCTTCTCTATCGTCTCCACAGATTCGATATGATGACGTTCTATAATAAGTTCCTTCTCGCGAGCCAGATACATGGTATCCACCTCTGCAATAACGATGGTATCGCGTCCACCCATGCCGTCACCCTTACCCTTGCTTCTGCCTTTGCCATCCATGCGCTGCTTGTCAGAGAACACTGCCTGAGAGACGTTGCGGATATGATTACGATTCGTAGCTCCTATCTTCCAGCGCAACTGAATACTGCCGTATGGCAAATGGTCGTTAGTAACGCCGGCAATCTTGGTGTCAAGATTGTCGGTCATGTTGATATGATATTCTGCTTTCAAACCTAATCCGAAAGAACGCGACACGTTGAACTCCAATAAGGTACCGACAGTTGCAAAACCGCATAGGCTATACTTGCCGTCAACCGAAGTATATGCTACGGGGTTAATTCCATCATTGTAGGTTGACTTATAAAAACCCGCACCACCGCCGGCAAACACATACCACGAACAAATGGTGTTCTCACGTTTGTGATTCCAAGCGTCAATCAAATCCACGGTAAGGAACGCCTCTAAACTGTGCAAATGCCCCCAGAGCAACCAATCGTCAGCAGTACGCTTAGCACCATAGTTAGCATAACTATAGCCCAAGCCCAAACCTAAAATAGGAGTAAAATCACACTGAAAAGTAATTCCGCCAAAAGGCCTCAGACGCGAAGCCGGAAGTATAGCAACACCTTGCGAGGATAGGTCACCTTGAAAAAAGTTATAACCCGCATCCAAAGCAATAGACCAATGTGCTTTCTTGGTGGCAAGAGTGTCAGCAGTACGCCACGGATGGGCACCAAGACGAGAACCCGACTGCTCAGATTCAGCAGGCGATGCACCAACACTCAGTGGCAAAAAAAGTATAGCAGAGATTACTACTATGAACACTCGCATATTTCTTCTCATAATCGTAATTTTTAATGAGTTCGAGAATTTGCTCATAGTCGTAGGTTAGGTTTCAAAAGGTCATGCATGCAGGCGAAAAACAAAACAAACGGTTACCTGCACAAGTTTCAGCTTGCAAAGATAAAACTAATTTTTCAAACCTGCAACTCCAAACCCAAACATTTTTCACCTACTGCCCCATAAAAGCCAAATTCCTGTGCCCCCTTTGCATATTTACAATAAAATAATTATCTTTGCGCTGCCATATGACGGCTACACGACTGACCACATCAGCAATATCTTTTTATCACAATTTTGACAACCAGCGCTACTTATCAATAGAAACCAATTCTAATCAATTATATCATGGACATTCTTCAACAAATGCGTGAGCGCGCCAAGCTCAATCAAAAACGCATAGTACTGCCCGAAGGCGATGAACCTCGCACTCTTGAGGCTGCCGACATCATCCTTCGCGACAGACTTGCACAACTCATTCTCATCGGCGACGAGAACCGTATTGCTCAGATGGCTCAAGAAAAAGGACTCAAGCATCTCAGTGACGCCACTATCTTCAATCCAAAGACCAATCCCAAAACCAAAGACTATGCCGCACTGCTCTATGAACTTCGCAAGTCGAAAGGTATGACCGAAGCCGAAGCCGCTCAAAAGGTGCTCGACCCGCTCTATCTTGGCTGTCTTATGATAAAGGCAGGTGATGCCGACGGCGAAGTGGCCGGTGCACGAGGCACTACAGCCGACACAATACGCCCCGCATTCCAAATCCTCAAAACAAAACCCGGAGTGGGTATCGTCAGCGGAGCATTCCTAATGTTCACACCGGCACACGAATTAGGAGAAGGCGGCTTCCTCGTATTTGCCGACTGTGCCGTCAATCCATGCCCCGATGCACAACAATTAGCACAAATAGCTATCTCCACTGCGCAGACTGCACGCTCACTCGGAAACATTGAACCAAGAGTGGCAATGCTCTCATTCTCAACCAAAGGTAGTGCCAAGCACGAACTAATAGACAAGGTAACTCAAGCTACGCAAATAGCACACCAGATGGCACCCGAGCTGCTACTCGACGGAGAACTGCAAGCCGACGCAGCGCTCGTTGAAAAGGTGGGCAAACTCAAAGCACCTGACAGCCATGTAGCCGGCCGGGCCAACGTACTCGTTTTCCCCGACCTGCAAGCAGGCAACATCGGATATAAACTTGTAGAACGATTCTCAGGCGCACAGGCCATAGGCCCTATTCTGCAAGGTATTGCCGCTCCCGTCAACGACCTCAGCAGAGGATGCAAGGTGGACGATATTGTACAAATGATAATAATAACCGCTAATCAAGCCATATCATGAAAATCCTCGTTCTTAACTGCGGTTCATCGTCGATAAAGTATAAACTATTCGACATGGACACAAAAAAAGTCATCGCACAAGGCGGTGCAGAGAAAATAGGTCTCCCCGACTCATTCCTCGTTGTCAAACGCCCTAACGGCGAAAAAGTACAAATCGACAAGTCCATGCCCGAGCACACTGTTGGTATTGAACTTATCCTGAGCACACTCGTTGACAAGCAACTCGGTTGTCTGAGCGACCTAAAAGAAATCAATGCCGTCGGACATCGCGTGGTGCACGGGGGCGAGCGTTTCAACAAGTCGGTACTCATTAACGATGAAGTGATTGCCAACATCCGCCAATGCTCTGACCTTGCTCCGCTTCACAATCCTGCCAACCTCAAAGGCATAGACGCCATCACCAAGACCCTGCCGGGCGTACCGCAAGTAGCTGTGTTCGACACTGCCTTCCACCAGACTATGCCCGATGAAGCCTTCATGTATGCCATCCCCTACGAGCTATACGAGAAATACGGCATCCGTCGATATGGCTTTCACGGGACATCCCACCGCTACGTCTCTCAGCGCGTATGCGACTTCCTCGGATTAGAAAACAAAGGTCTCAAGGTTATCACCGTGCATATAGGCAATGGCGGCTCTTGTGCCGCAGTGCTCGACGGCAAATCTGTTGACACCTCAATGGGACTCACTCCCGTCGAAGGACTCGTCATGGGAACACGCGCAGGCGACCTTGACCTCGGAGCTGCCACCTACATTATGGAGAAAGAACACCTTTCAATGGCCGAGTTCAATAACCTTGTCAACAAGAAATCCGGACTGTTAGGCGTAAGCGGCGTAAGTAGCGACGCACGCGACATTGCAGCCGCCATCGAACAGGGCAACAGACGAGCAGACCTTGCAAGGCGAATGTTTATTTATCGTGTGGTTAAATATATCGGTGCCTATACAGCCGTTATGAACGGAGTGGACATCATCGTATTCACCGGAGGCATCGGAGAAAACGACCCATATATCCGCGCAGAGATATGCAAGCACTTCTCCAACCTCGGAGTGGATGTTGACTACGACAAGAACGCACGCAGCCGTGGCGAAGAGATAGAAATCTCGCTCCCCTCAAGCCGCGTACACGTATGCGTCATTCCTACCGACGAGGAACTTATGATAGCCACCGACACACTCGACCTCGTCAGCTAACCGGCCAAATCAAAAGCCACTCGCAAAAATAAATTATGTTCATAAAAAAGCGGCAATGGTAAGTTCCATTGCCGCTTATATTATTAACTTAACAAATAAGAGCAGGTTGCATTACCTTCGGCTCTTAAGCATGTTAGCTATACAGGAAGCGCTTGATACTTCGCTTGGGAGTCTTCTGAAATTCCTCTTCCACAAGTTCTATATGAGCCAATTGCGAGTAGGCGGGTAACTGACGATTCAGTTCTGCACGATTTTCTTCCATGAGTTGCTCGATAGTCAGAGTCGAGTAGTTGGCCTGCTTCAAGATGTCGTGGTCAGGATATACAAGTGCTACCAGTCTGCCTTGACGCGACACTACAACCGACTCATTTACTCCCGGCATGTTGTTCACCTTATCTTCTATTTCTTCAGGATAGATATTCTGTCCGCTTGACGATAGTATCATAGCCTTTGAGCGTCCGCGTATGAACAAATTGCCTTTTGCATCCATCGTACCGAGGTCACCTGTATGCAACCAGCCGTCTTTATCGATAGCCTGAGCTGTAGCCTCTTCGTTCTTATAGTAGCCCATCATCACGTGTTCACCGCGGAACAGTATCTCGCCAACCACTTTTTGCGGATCTGCTGAGTCAATTTTAAGTTCGTTGCGAGTTACACACTTGCCGCAGCATCCCTGTACCTCATTGTACCAGTGCTCATAGCAAATAAGCGGACCGGCTTCCGTCATTCCGTATCCCACGACGAAGGGGAACTTGATTCTGCGGAACACTTTCTCTACCTCCTGATTGATGGCAGCACCACCGGTGATAAGCCATATAAGATTGCCGCCAAATGCCTGCATGAGTTGCTGGTATATCTTTTTCTCGACAATCTTGCAAAGCAGAGGTGTGTTCCAAAGTAACTTTACCAACGGTTTGTTGAGTGCAGGGAAAATCTTTGCCTTGAATATCTTCTCAAGCACAAGAGGTACGGTAAGAATCATATAAGGCTTAGTCTCTGCGTATGCACGCATAAGAACTGAGGGAGATGGAGTCTTACTAAGAAAATACACATGACACCCGCCTGCTACTTGATACAAAAATTCTATTGTCATACCAAACATGTGAGCAAGCGGAAGCATGCAGACCTCAGTCCAACCAGCATGGTTAGGTATGGTTTCCTGACTGAATTGGACATTGGCTGAGATGTTCCTATAGCTCAGCATCACACCCTTAGGCTCACTTGTTGTACCGGAGGTGTAGTTTATTATCATCAATTCGTCGAGGTTATTGGTCGGGAAATTTACATCTTTTTTCCCGTATCCATCGGGAAACTTCTGATTGAAGAGCGCCTCACCTTGTTCGAGACACTGCTGCTGCTGTTTGCCACGAGCATACAAAAGGCTGAAATTCTCCGTACTCAGTACTAAATCAACATTGGGAAGGTTCTCTGTGCTAATCTTCTTCCATACCGACTCGCCTGCAAACACGGCTTTGGCATCAGAGTGGTTAATCAGTTTCTCGATGTCATGTCCCACAAAGGCATCCATAACAGATACTATCACTCCCTCATTGGCAGCAATCGAAAGCAAGGCTACTGCCCAGTTTGCGCAGTTCTTAGAGCAGATAACCACTTTGTCGCCCTTGCCTATTCCGGCTGCCGACAATATAAAGTGCAAACGCTCCATCTGCTCTGCCATCTTCCCGTAGGTGTAACTGCAATCGCCATCATAATCAGTCAGAGCAGGCTCATCCCAATACTTTACGATATTGGTGTTGTAATAAGTGAAAAAATGTTTTGTTGGTTCTACCATAGTTGTTATGTTTAGTTTAGTGTTTGGCTGAGTGTTTAGTTTAGTGTTTTGCTGAGCGTAGAAGAGTTTTAGTGCTAAATATAGGCATACTTTTCCATAAGCCCTTTTTGAAAGCGGGCAAAAGTAGAATTAAAAACTTACAGCCGAAAAATTTTGGTACTCGACCTTGGTTTCTGGGGCTAAAGTCTGATTTATGTGGCGAAATTAGAAAATAAGGGGTGAAAAACACACAAAATCTTGAGTGCCATGTCTATGTTTAGAAGAATTTTTGTACCTTTGCATGTTGATTCAAATACAATTATACCATGCAATCCGAAGAGAACCAAATGTCAGCACAAGCACAGCCCGATTCGGCGTCTGCAACAGCCGAGGTTGCCACCTCGCAATCAGTACAATACGATGACAATACCATCGTCCACCTTGACGACCGCGAACACATACGCCGCCGCCCGGGTATGTATATCGGCAAACTTGGCGACGGTTCACACTCTGATGACGGCATATATGTCTTGATAAAAGAAACCATTGACAACTCTATAGATGAATATCGAATGGGGGAAGGCAAGGTTATAAATGTAACCGTCAATGACGGGCGAGTCACAGTCAGAGACTTCGGACGAGGCATACCGCTTGGCAAGATGGTAGAAGCCGTATCAATTCTCAACACTGGCGGCAAATACGACACCAAAGCTTTCAAGAAATCAGTCGGACTGAACGGAGTCGGCACAAAGGCCGTCAATGCTTTGTCGATGCATTTTGCCGTTCAGTCTTTTCGCGAAGGAAAGACTCGCAGGGCTGAATTCGTACAAGGCAAACTCGCAAGCGACAGCGGCATCATCGATAGCCCTAACCCGTCAGAGCGAGGCACACTTGTCGAATTTGAACCCGACAACTCTCGCGGACTGTTTGAAAACTATGCCTTCAGAGACGATTTCATCGAGACGATGATGCAGAATTATGCATATCTCAACACAGGTCTCACACTCGTCTATAACGGCAAGAAATTCCGCTCGCAAAACGGACTATACGACCTGCTCAACGACAATATGACCGTTGACCCGCTATACCCGATTATTCACCTCAAAGGCGAAGACATAGAGATTGCACTCACGCATACCAACCAAAACAACGACGAGTATCACTCCTTTGTCAACGGGCAGCATACCATACAAGGCGGCACACACCAAGCTGCCTATCGGGAGGCACTTGGCAGAACTATAAAAGAGTTTTTCGGCAAGAATTTTGAACTCTCCGACATACGCAACGGCATTGTCGGTGCAATAGCCATCAACGTCGAAGAACCCACTTTCGAGTCACAGACAAAAATCAAATTAGGCTCGCGAGACATGTCGCCGCAAGAAGGTAGCATCACGGTCAATAAGTTTGTCAACGATTTTGTAGGACACGAACTTGATATATATCTTCACAAGCACCCCGAGGTCACAGAACCCATGCTCAAGAAGATTCAAGACTCTGAGCGAGAGCGTAAAGCCATTGCCGGTATCACCAAGTTGCAGCGTGAACGGGCAAAGAAAAACATGCTCAATAATCCCAAGTTGCGCGACTGCCGGATCCACTACAACGACCCGCGTCCTGTCAGTTCTTCAAAAGAAGCACAAGACGACCTTAGAGAAGAAAGTTCTATCTTCATCACCGAGGGGCTCTCGGCTTCAGGCTCTATCACTCAGTCAAGAGACGTCACCACACAAGCTGTATTCTCACTTCGGGGCAAACCGCTCAACAGCTTCGGGCTGACAAAGAAAGTGGTATATGAAAATGAAGAGTTCAACTGTCTGCAATCAGCTCTCAACATCGAGGATGGACTCGACGACCTCAGATACAACAAGGTAATCATTGCCACCGATGCCGATGTAGATGGCATGCACATCAGACTGCTCATGCTCACTTTCTTCCTGCAGTTCTTCCCGGACCTCGTCAAGAAAGGGCATGTCTATATCTTGCAGACACCCCTGTTCCGCGTCAAGAACAAGAAAGAAGTACGCTACTGCTATTCTGAAGACGAGAGAGTGAAAGCCATTGCCGACCTTGCTCCAAACCCTGAAATAACACGCTTCAAAGGATTAGGAGAGATTTCCGCTAACGAATTTAAGGAATTTATCGGTAAAGACATACGATTAGACCAAGTAACACTCAGAAAAGAAGACACCGTAGCTGACCTTATGGAGTTCTACATGGGCAAAAACACCAACGAGCGACAGCAGTTCATCATCGATAACCTCGTTGTTGAAGAAGATGCTGCCGACTGAGTCCTAACAACACAAGAACCGCACTCTGCTGATATGTTTACACCTCTGATTATATTCCTTGCTATGGCAGCGCTAATTATTGTCGCCATCGAATGGCGCGAGCGCAAAAAAAGCATGCGCAAAAACGAGAGTCACGACCCTTCCAATCAAACCACCGACGTTGCCGACAAAGACCTGAGTTCTAAGTCCACCGAGAGAGTGATGCCTGATGGATCCGTTTGTTGCGGACTGCATTTGGTCTGCGAGCGCGAGACACTGCTCAACCCGACAGACCAAATAACCTACTACGACGACGAAGAGCTCGACCAACTCAAGGGAGTAAAACCCGAGCAGTACACGCCCGAACAAACACGGATGATAGCAGAGGTCTTCCACACAATGCGAGAAGAGGATGTCGTCGGCTGGGTCAGAAGCCTACAACTACGACAAATAGAACTACCCCTTGACATTCGCGACGAAGTGCTGATGATAGTACAGGAACAACGAACAAAAAAAAGAGATTTCTAATGAAATCTCTTTTTAGTTGCACATATAATAAGACACAAAATCAGAATAAAGAAAAAGTCATTCTCTGTCCTGCGCAAAAGCTTTCTCACGCGCAAAACGGCAGCATAGCCACACCGCCGGCACCACAAGCAACATGCTCACGATACCCATCCAAAGCGTATCACCCGTGCCTAAGGTATCGAGTACATTTGTTGACATCTGACGGGCGGAAAAGATATAATAGAGTACTACAACGGTTGCATTGTTGGTGAAATGCGCCAAAACGGGCAACCATAGAGAATCCGACCATATCAGCAAATACCCGAAGAAAGCACCCATCAGCATACGCGGCAGGAAACCATAGAACTGAAAATGTACGGCTGAAAACAATATCGCACACACCCAAATAGCCGCCACCTGCTTGCCATTGGCAGAAAAAATACGCTGCAGCGAACCCCTGAAACATAGCTCCTCAGCTATAGCAGGAAGAAGGGCAATGACAACTATATTCAGCAGGAAACCTCCTACCCCCTGAGCCTGCATAAACCGCTCAATGAGCAACTGAGCCTGCTCCTCCATCTGCTTGAGCATCTGCTCCAATCCGCTTAGCGATTCAGGCAGACCTATCTGCTCATTCAAATGTCCGAGAAGGTTTATCGCCGGTTGCAACAATAGCATCGTCACCACTACTGCTACGCTGCTCTTCCAATTCGGAGCCTTGTCGGCAGAAAGGTAGCGCATGGGCGATGATGAAAACAAATATGCTGACAGTGAACAAGGAACCAAAAACACTGCTATTGTCTGCACCACCTGCATTGCCATGAGAGTGGCTGTCTGAGACATACTACCGCCAAACAGCCACACAAAAACCGACAAGCATATCCCCGCCGACAAGAGCATAACCGCAAGAAACACAAGCAACTGAGCAAACATACTCTTGCTCCCGAATGAGCCCTTCAGAGTTTTCATATACGTTTACTGATTTGAGATCGCGATACCCGTCCTAAAGACTTCCGACGACCTTATTTCTAAAAAAATATCCTCCGAAGGCAGATCATACACTACCTATCGAAGGATATACCGCTATTGATTATTACTTTTTCTTGCGATTCTTGAGCTCCTCCGCCATCTCCGGGTCAACAAGTATGCGACCGCAATACTCGCAAACGATAATTTTCTTTCTCAAGCGAATATCGAGCTGGCGCTGAGCCGGAATCTTATTGAAGCAACCGGCACACGAGTCACGCTCTACCGTTACCACTGCCAATCCGTTGTGGGCATTCTTGCGGATACGGTTGAATGCTGTCAGATAGCGCTCGTCGATGTTCTTCTCTAATTCGAGAGCACGAGCTTTCAGGTTCTCTGCCTCTTGCTTGGTCTCGGCAAGAATATCATTCAGTTCCGACTTCTTCTGATTGAGGTCAACCATGCCTTCCTCGATGCTCTTAATGGTCTTTGCCTTTTCCTCGTGCTTCACTTCGAGTCCGAGTGTATGCTCCTTAATACGCTTTTGGCAAAGTTCTATCTCTGACGATTGGAACTCAATCTCCTTCGACAGATTGTCGTACTCGCGGTTGTTGCGCACATTCTTCTGCTGCTCGGTATATTTGGCAATGGCAGCATTGGCTTGCTCTATACTTACGCGACGCTCGCTAATCTGCGACTCGAGGTTTTTGATTTCTGCCTCGATATTCTGAAGGCGCGTACGCAGACCTTCCAACTCGTCGCCTTTGTCCTTGACTTCCTGAGGCAGCTCGCCTTGCAATACGCGCAAACGGTCTATCTCACTGTCAACTTGCTGAAGCTCATAGAGAGATTTGAGTTTTTCCTCAATGGTAATCTCTTTTTCTTGTTTTTCTTTTGCCATAATGATATGTTTTTTAGATTATTTCACCGTATGTTTTATAGCATTTTCGTATTTACGAACACGCTGATGGGATTCACATCGCTCTCAGCCAACTCACAACGTATGTAATCTTTTAGAATATCCCGAAATATCTCTTTCGTAAAATGCTCCGACTCGAAGTGACCTATATCAAACACTGCCACCCTACCCTCGGCACGCTGGAGGTCATGATACTTAAAGTCGGCACTTACAAAGGCATCGGCTCCCTGCTTTATTGCTTTTTCGAGAAACTCGCTACCGGCTCCACCGCAAAGTGCTACTTTGCTAAGCGCCTCATCCTCATTTCTCTTTGGCACATATCTTATCGACGCCACAGAGAATGTATCGGCAAGCAGCTGCAGAAACTCGTCATTCGACATCGGTTCGCTTAATTCGCCTATCACTCCAAGCCCATGAGTGCCTAAGGCATCTGCCGTAAGCAAATGATAGTCGGCCATTCCCAACTTTTTTGCCATATAGCCGCTAACGCCATCTACAAAGCTATCCATTGCGGTATGTGAACTATAGATAACCAGATTGTGCTTAATCGCCTCTATCACACAGCGTTGCTGCATAGTCGTACCGTCGATGCATCGCAGACCGTGGAACAGCAGCGGGTGGTGCGATATTATCATCTCGCACCCTTTCTCTAACGCCTCAGCCACAATAGCTTCGGTCACGTCAGTACACAACAAAGCAGAGGTCACCTGTTGGTCTCTCTGCCCTATCTGTAGGCCCGAATTGTCCCAGCTTTCCTGCCACGACAGCGGCGCCACTTTCTCTATCAGTTCTATGATTTGTCCGGCTAACACTAACCTTTCTTCGTTCCAACACCCGTCTTGGGCTTGGCTATATTTGTTTTCTGCGTCTTGACTTGCGAGTTTTGAGCATGCACAGGCTCTGCCTTTTTATCCTCGGCTACACCATTGGGCATCTCTGTGCCGGGTTCCTGCTCTTCTTCAGAAAAATCGGTAATGCCGGCTGCTACAAGCACATTATACCACAGGATGAGTTTCTTTATATCTGTCGGATAAACGCGGTCGCGGTCAAACTCAGGCAGTATCTGAGCAAAGAACTCGCGCAACTCATCGTTAGTCGCTTTCTTGGCATCCAAACTGCACGCCGCTGCGTTCTCATGGTCGCGGAGCTTCTCCAAAACCTCACGCAAGGCTATGTCCTCACCGGTTGTGTACATCGACACATCTGCCAGACTGACTATCTTGTCGCGAGCATAAGTAGGCATTCGCTTACCGTCTAACAACGATTCCACAATGAGCATATTAGTGCCACGCGACACCAAACGATACAACCCGGGCTTGCCCGTAATAGCAAGGATGTTTTTAAGCATAAATGTACTTCAAAAATTATTTAACAACTCTTTCAATACCCTATTGAGGCCTTCTTGCACCCTCCGAGGGTACTGAAAATGTATCCCAAAATGCATTGTAAAAATTGCACACTAACGGCTTTTCTTACTAAGCGGCTGCAAAGATACTATTTTTTTTGTAATATAAAAAATAATTTTACTATCTTTGCATGCTAATTTCGACAGATGTACACAAAATCACAAGTCAATATAAAAAATCGGCGCGCATGGTTCGACTACCTTGTGCTTGACCGTTATGTGGCAGGCATACAACTGCAAGGCACCGAAATCAAGTCGCTCAGGGACTCTAAGGCAAGCCTCGCAGATACCTACTGCGTGTTCATCAACGGCGAACTGTGGGTCAAACAGATGCATATTGCCGAATATAAGTTCGGCACATACAACAACCATATCGCCAAGCGGGACCGCAAACTCCTGCTACATCGCAAAGAGCTAAGAAAGCTCGAGCGCGACACCAAAGAGTCAGGCAAAACCATCGTACCCCTCAACCTTTTTATCGACGAGAATGGACGCGCCAAATTGGAAATAGCACTTTGTCAGGGCAAGCATCATTACGACAAACGCCAGAGTCTGAAAGAGAAAGAAGACAAACGCGAGATGCAGCGCGCCTACAAGAGATAAGCAAACATTAACAATCTATACAAGCACAACAATGAAACAAAAAGCATTACTTATGATTCTTGATGGCTGGGGTATCGGTCATAAAGACCGTGCCGACGCCATATTCTCCACCTCTACGCCCCATTGGGACGCACTTCTTGAGAAATACCCGCACTCGCAACTGCAAGCCTCCGGCGAGAATGTCGGGTTGCCCGACGGACAAATGGGCAACTCCGAAGTAGGGCACCTCAATATCGGTGCCGGCAGAGTGGTATATCAGGACCTTGTGAAGATTAATCGCGCATGCAAGGACGGCAGCATACTTAGCAACCCCGAGATACAAAGTGCCTTCGGCTACGCCAAGCAGTCAGGCAAGGCTCTGCATATAATGGGACTAACCTCAGATGGCGGTGTACATTCATCGCTCGATCACCTCTTCTTCCTTTGCCAAATAGCTGCTCAATACGGCCTGCAAGGACGCACCTTCATACATTGCTTCATGGACGGCCGCGACACCGACCCGCACTCAGGCATCGGATTTATCGACAGTCTTGAGCAACACTGTAAGCAGACTGCCGGCGAGATAGCCACTATATGCGGGCGCTTCTATGCCATGGACCGTGACAAGCGCTGGGAACGCATCAAGCGCGCATACGACATGCTGGTTTCAGGCATAGGCAAACAGTCGGAAAACATGCACCAGGCAGTGCAGGAGAGCTACGATAATGATATCACAGACGAGTTTATTGAACCTATCGTCCATGTGCGCGACGGCAAACCTTTGGCTACCATCAGTGAAGGTGATGTGGTCATATTCTTCAACTACCGCAACGACCGCGCCAAAGAAATCACCATCGTACTCACACAGGAAGACAAAGCCGAACAGGGCATGCACACCATACCTGACTTGCAATACTACTGCATGACCCCGTATGACTCATCATTCCGTGGGCTACATGTGCTTTTCCCGAAAGAGAATGTTGACAACACTCTCGGAGAAGTGTGGTCGAAAGCCGGTCTTAAACAACTACGCATTGCTGAAACAGAGAAGTTTGCACACGTAACCTTCTTCTTCTCAGGCGGACGCGAGGCTCCATTCGAGAATGAAGACCGCATACTCATTCCCTCACCCAAGGTGGCTACCTACGACTTGCAGCCCGAGATGTCAGCACCGGAAGTAACCATCGCACTGCGCGACGCTCTCAACTCGCAGAAATACGACGGCATCATTCTCAACTTTGCCAACGGCGACATGGTCGGACATACCGGTGTTTATGAGTCCATACGCCAAGCCGTCACCACAATCGACATCTGCGTTAACGAAATAGTGACAGCCGCCCTGAGGAACGACTACGAGGTTATCATCATTGCCGACCACGGCAACTGCGACCATGCCATCAACGAAGATGGTACTCCCAACACCGCCCACTCGCTCAACCCCGTACCTTTCGTATATGTAAGCAACAATCACCTTGAGGCGAAGCTCGAAGATGGCATCCTCGCTGATGTGGCACCATCTCTGCTTCACATCATGGGCATTGAGCAACCCTCACAGATGACAGGTCACAACCTGATACACTAATATCCTTTCCGAGCCGATGAAGAAGCTCAAGGCATATATACCAACGGTTCTCGCAGCAGCTTTGATTTTATATCTCAGCCTGCTGCGAGAACCGCGTTTTTCCATGCCGCTAAACGGCATCGTGCCACATGCCGACAAACTGATGCATATACTCATGTACCTCTTTCTCGGATTCGTTGTCGCAAACGATACCTATCGCCTTACAGGTGCTACTTCGCTCCGCCTTTTCATCGTTTGCCTGCTCTCAATAATAGCCTTTGGCGGAGCCATCGAACTGCTGCAAGAATACTGCTTTCCGCCGCGACAAGGCGAGTGGCTCGACCTATTAGCCGATGCCGTAGGTGCCGCAGCCGGATTAGCCCTCTGCTATAAGTTTGTCCACCAATTCCGGCACTCCCTCTGATGCCTTCTTGCGAATATGCACTGCCTGAGGGTAGCCTGACAGGTCGATATTCCCGGGGTCGATAACATAAACACGAGCACTCTCAGGCACATACTGCAGCAGCGATGCAGCAGGATAAACGGCAAGCGACGTTCCTATAACGATGAATATATCGGCCGTTGATGCTATCTCGCATGCCTTAGAGAAATAAGGTACCCCTTCTCCAAAGAAAACAATGTAAGGTCTCAGAAGCGAACCGTCAGGATGGCGGTCACCATAATGTTGCTCCCAACCGTCCAAGTCAACCGTTGCCAATTCATCACGCTCGCTGCGAAGTTTGGTTATCTCGCCATGCAGATGTGTGATATTCCGACTGCCGGCACGCTCGTGCAGGTTGTCGATATTCTGGGTGACAATCTCAAGCGATGGATAAGCCTGCTGCAAGCGAGTGATAGCGCGATGTGCAGCATTAGGCTCAGCCGCAAGAGTGTCGCGCCGACGGGCATTATAGAAATCAACACAGAGCTGAGGATTCCGAAGCCATGCCTGATGCGTGCAAACCTCTTCTATACTGTACTTCTCCCACAACCCGTCAGAGTCACGAAACGTGCCAAGTCCACTCTCAGCAGATATGCCGGCACCTGTAAACACAACTATTTTTTTTGTTCCCATAGCTATATATTTAAGGGTTCTGTTTCAAATCATACACAAGTCGCACACTGCGCGCAATATAACGATGGTTATATTCCTGAGGATACAGACCGCTATTACTGAAGTAAAGGAAGAAGTTGGAATCGGGTCCGTTATGCGTGACAGACCAATAGAAGCCATAGTCTGCAATAAGCGTCACCATTTTACCAATGCGATAGCCGGCAGCCGGCAAAAAGACAGCATTGGCTTCCTGCATCTGCTCCCATTGCTCTGCGGTATAGGTATTATGTGTATAGTTCTGAGCATTGGGATTGATATAATATGAATAAGTGGCATTCTGCCATGTCAAACCCTTGGTCACTGAAGGCGTAAAAGTAAGACCTTCGGGCAATACAAAGTCATCGGGAAGAATGATAAGCCCGTTGACTCCGCCTACCGAGCCAAAAGCAAAAAGTTCCCTTGCACGAGGGCGCGATCCCAGCAGATAAGCCCACTCCGCCCTCGACATCGTGCGCCACACATCTGCAGGATAGACCTCTATCTCATTATATACTCCCCAGTCCGCACGCCGGTAATCGTTTGTTAAATCTGTTTCCTGACTCTCACCGGGATAAAAGTCGGCATCGGTGGTACTCGTCGAATATGGCTGATATTCATTTGCCCCGCTCACCCAACCGCTCGTTCCCCAGCAGAACAGGTCTATCCAGCCGTCATACGACTGACTCACTTTTGTATTATCTGATTTGATGCCCCCCTCATACACATTACCTACTGTTGCATAACCAACATAATCCCATTGATGCTGCGCAAAACGCCACTGACCGGCACTCGCCTTGTATTGCAGGTTGCCCTTTGAAAACATCACCTTCCTGTCTTCCGATACCGAAAACGGACCATAGCCGCTTACATGCAGAACACAATGAGCTGTCATCATCTTATCCTGCATCGACAACGGATACGCCACATACTTAGGGTTGCTCTGCTGCTGCTCTACAGTCAGCTCGGTGGCATCATAAGGCAAGTACAAGTCATCCTGAGCTGCTATGAAGGCAGCACAGAACAACAGGAATGCACATACTATTCTTCGTCTCATAAAAGATTGTCGGTAGTTATTGTCTTTGTGTATTTTACTTGTTGAGTTTTCATATTCTTGCAGACTGCAAATTTATAGATTTTTCACGATTCTGCAAATATTTTGAATATTTAAGAATTATTTTTATCTTTGCAGCAAAGTTTTGTATAGATTATCTTTGGTCCCGAAAAATCACAATATCGTAACCATGCGCAGCAGACTCATAATTACATTTTCTTTTGCTGTGACATTGCTTATGCCTGCAGCAGCTCTCGCATTGGATATAATTCTGCCGGACTCCTACTCCAACCAATCACCACAAATTGTAGAAACAAGCGAGAGTATCACATGGCGCTCGCTCTACCATTTCCATAATCACAACTATCCCTTACCCCCGATGGACTCGTACCCTGAAAACAAAACTATCAACTACGTACTTGAATATCGGGATCTTGAAAACTGCATCATTTATCGGCATCTGCTCGCCATCACTTCACCCAAAGAAGACCATTGCCAGACTGAACGCACCTACAGCGACACCATATTAGACGGGCACACTTACAATTTCTACGGAACCCCTCTTACCCTGCAAGGCTCATACATACACCATGTCAGCAACAATCAATGCGACACCGTCGTCACCATCAATCTCATTGTTAATCACGTAGAACTTATTGAGTCGCCGCACATTCCTGAGCAATGCGCGGGCAATGGAGCACTCGATGTGCAACTCGCTTTTTCCGGAACTGTGAGCAGTGTTGCACTTCATTTCTCTGACGATGCCATAAAAGCAGGCTTCAACGATATCACCCTTCCTATGACACCCGACGGCATCCTCTCGCTTCCATATACCAATGTCCGAGCCGGACATTTCAGCGTTGACATCTCAGCCCTTTATCGAGGCGACACCGCACTGACAACCAAAGTCAGCTTTGACTTGCTCTACCCCACAACCGTCATGGAGCAACGATGGAACGATGTACTCATCATTCTT
>CAMHGK010000019.1 GCA_946184695.1 uncultured Bacteroidales bacterium
AGAAGCCCGCAAAGGCAGAGCGTCAGAAAGCAGCAAAGGCAGATAAGCAGAAGCCTGCAAAGGCAGAGCGTCAGAAGCTCGCAAAGGCAGAGCGTCAAAAACCTGCAAAAGCAGAGCGTCAGAAACCTGCAAAGGCTGATAGGCAGAAGCCCGCAAAGGCAGAGCGTCAAAAACCTGTAAAGGCTGATAAGCAGAAGCCTGAGAAGGCAGAAAAGGCCCAGGCTAAGTCTCAGGACAAGTCAGAGAACATGACATGGGTTCCGCAGCATATCATAGGGTTGGCACCTAAGGCGGGTATATCCTCGTTCCTTCCGGAGAACGGTATATGGGTGGCTTCGCGTCCTGCCAACTTAGGATACGTAGGTGCATTAGATATTGATTATTCGTTGCTCTTTGTCAATAACCATGACTTCGGAGTTGGTGTTCATGTGGGTGCTACCATCGGATATACCAAAAACGGTCAGAGCGTTTATCTGATAGAGAATATTCCGGGTTATAAGGATGTGCTTGGCAATGTGATCGACTACCGCATCATAGCAGATCAGGTGACAGAGCAGAACAGTCAGTTGCAGGCTGAGATACCTGTGCAGTTGGCTTTGAGGGTGAAGGGCTTCTATGCTAATCTTGGTGTGCGCTTCCAGATTCCGTTCATGCAGAAGTTCACTCAGTCGATAGGAGATGTATCGGTTGATGCTTACTATACTCAGTATGATGTCCACGTTATCGACAAGCCTGCTGTCGGACTTTTGGCAGAAGCCGATAAGCAGCAGCAGGGCAACTGGAACGGCAGCAAATGGGGTGTGGCTGTGGCAGGTGAGTTAGGCTATTATATACCTTGCACCGAGCACTTTATGATAGGTATCGGACTCTTTGCCGACTATATGGTATATAATCAATTCACTGCCAATCCTACAGGCCGGCTATTTGATGTGAGCGGCGTGGGTGTAGGTCCTAAGTCGGCTGTGGTGCATGCCTCTACTCTGAGTGAGGCTTATACTCGCAAGCAAGGCTATTTCGATCTCGGCGCCAAACTCTCGTTCTGCATCAAGTTAGGCAAGTAGCACGCTATAACGATTGGAGTAATAACACGAAGCGGAAACCATAGGGTCTCCGCTTCGTGTTATAATTATTCTTATACTGTAATTCGCTGCTATCTATAAGATGTTAGAGCGAGAAGAGCCAGTCGAGGGCTTCGGTGATGGTCTTGTCGTCGCATTGCTGGTTGATGCGGGCGTTGCCGACGGCTTGCAGCAGTGTGAAGTTGACTTTGTCGGTAGTGGTGTTCTTCTTGTCGTGGTGCATAAGGTCGATAAGTTCGCTCACCTGTTTGCACGAACATTCAGGTTTGCCGTAGTAGTCGTAGAGCAGGGGCAGGCACTCGCGGATGACATTGTCGCTCAGACCGAGCAGTCTGACCGACATGTACATCTCTGCAAGTAGTCCGTAGAACACGGCATAACCGTGCGGCATCGGGCGTCCCTGTTTGATTGACATCTGTTCTAAGGCATGTCCGATGGTATGACCTAAGTTGAGCGTTTTGCGCATGCCTGCTTCTTCGGGGTCTTGTTCTACGATATAGCTCTTTACCACTATGCTTCGCTGTATAAGCGTCTCAAGTTCGTTTGTGTCGCGGCTGTTGAGGTCGTATTCTAATAGACGGTTGAGCTCTAAAGGCGAAGATATGAGGGCGTGCTTGAGCATCTCGGCAAAGCCTGAGAGGAACTGCTCAGCCGGCAGCGTCTTTAGGAAATCTAAGCAGATGATGACGCTTTTGGGTTGAGCAAAGAGTCCGATACTATTTTTCAGCCCGTTGTAGTTGAAACCGGTCTTGCCGCCGTAGGCAGCGTCGATGTCAGAGAGTAGGGTAGTAGATACGTTCACGTAGCTCATGCCTCGCATGTAGGTCGATGCTGCAAAACCTCCGATGTCTTCCACCATTCCGCCGCCTACATTGATAAGAACCGAGCGGCGTGTGGCGTGCATGGAAAACAGAAATCTCCAGATTTGCTCTACCGTGTTGAGGGTCTTGTTAGCATCGCCTGCCTCAATAGTGAACACCTGCTGCTCGGGCAGACGGAGCGTTGTTTGGACTAATGGCAAGCAGTGGACGCGGGTGTTGCTGTCGGTGAGTACGAAAATCTGATCTGTCGGGATTAGTGCTACGGCATCCCGAAGAGCCATATCTAAGTCGTGAGTTAACATAGGTTTATGTGATCTGCGTTTGCGTTTGCAAAAGTATTTATATCTGCGTTTGCGTTTGCAAAATTACAAAAATAAATATATCTTTGCAAAAAATTTGTTAATAGGTCAAAATACGTTTTCCATGAAGCATATAAATCGAGCCGTTATGTCGGTTATGTTGCTGCTGTCGGTGCAAACGGCAGCAGTGGCTGATAACGTCAGTTATATGGATACCGAGCAGTTTGTCAGTTTGTTTTTCGATGAGGAGCAGACCTCTTTTCGCTACAACGACACTCTGCCTTGTATCATCGATTTCTACACCACTTGGTGCGGTCCGTGCAAGATGTTGGCGCCCGTGATGTCGGAGCTTTCTGACAAGTATGCCGGCAAGGTGCGTTTCTACAAGATGGATACCGAGCGCGAGCGACCTGTGGCTGCTTTTCTCAGTATCAATTCCATACCTCAGTTGCTGTTTGTGCCTGTAGGCGGCAAGCCACAGATGCTCAAGGGATTCCGCCCTAAAGAAGTGTTAGAGGCAGTGATCGATGAATATCTGCTTGAAGAAAAAGAAAATTGAGATTATTGTTTTAATGAATTAATGTTATAATGTTTTTACTATGACGACGGTTTTTCTTACAGGTGCTACGGGGACGATGGGTTTTCAGGGACTCAAGGAGTTGCTTTTGCATAAGCAGGACTACCAAATACGTGTGCTTGCCCGCCGCAGCAAGAAGAATATAGAGTTGCTCTCGCCATTTGGCTCTGAGATAGAGGTGGTGTGGGGCGATCTCACTTGCTACGATGATGTGTTGCGCGGAGTTAGCGGGAGCGATATAGTGTTGCATGTAGGCGGTATGGTGTCGCCTCATGCTGACTATCGGCCGCGAGTCACATACAAGACCAACATCACCGCTGCTCGTAATATCCGCGATGCGGTGTTGGCGCAGGGTGAGAAGCAGCCGAAGGTGGTTTATATAGGTTCAGTGGCACAGATGGGCGACCGTCGTGAACCTCTGCATTGGGGTAGGACAGGCGACCCTATCTCCGTCAGTGCATACGACCACTATGGCCTCACAAAGGTTATGGCAGAGCGCATACTCACAGATGGTGGTATCAGACGTTGGGTTAGCCTTCGTCAGTCGGGCATACTCTATCCCGCCATTCTGAAAAACTACGACCCTATAATGTTCCATGTACCTATTCGCGGTGTGCTCGAATGGGCTACTTTAGAAGACTCCGGACGCCTCTTGGAGCGTGTCTGCAGACCCTCGGTGCCCGACGAGTTCTGGAACAGATATTACAATATCGGTTCAGGCGAGCAGTATCGGATTACCAACTATGAGTTCGAGTGTCTGCTGTTAGAGTCTATTGGCTGCCCGCCGCCGGAGAAGATATTTTGCACCAACTGGTTTACCACTCGCAACTTCCATGGCATGTGGTACACAGATAGCGATGTTCTTGAGAATTATCTGCATTTTCGTCAGAACATTCCTCTGCGCGACTATTTTCGTCAGATGAGCAGTAGCCCTTCGGTTCCTGCTGCCATACGTCTTGCCAAACGTACGCGTGTGGCAAAACTTGTGCCGCATATCGTAAAACTCGCAATGCGCGCGATGGCCAACTCGCCCGTTCACGGAACCCAGACATGGATACGCGTAGCTCAGTCACCGACCGACAGTCCTGAGCGCCGCGCTGCACGCCTGCGCGTAGCAGCGTGCTATGGTTCGCTTGAGAAATATGCGGCTATACCTGATTGGAAACATTTTGACCTGACAAGACCTTCGTCAGAGCCCGTTCTGCTCAGTCATGGCTACGATGAGCATAAGCCTATGGCTGAGTTCACCATTGACGACATGCAAAAGGCTGCTGCGTTCCGCGGCGGCAAGTGCCTGAGTGAGCAAATGATGAAAGGCGATTGGGACACGCAACTCACTTGGCAATGTGCCGAGGGGCATGTCTTTAATGCCTCGCCCCGACTTATTCTGCTTGGTGGGCATTGGTGCCCCGACTGCATGCCGTTTCCTTACGATGCACAGACGGCGCGCGAGGCGGCTGAGAAGCAGAGACCGTGGCAGGGAGACCGAGAAGCACGCCGCAACCCGTTCTTTGCGCAGATATGGTCGCCTCTGCACGACGCGGAAGAAGACAATGTGTATGATTGCCATGTCTTCGATGGCTGGGAATGAGGCAGTTTTAATTATCACAGACCACTGAGCTGTAAGAACACAGACCACTGAACTGTTAGAACAAAGACCACTCCGCTATGAGATGTTAGACAGTGATTGCTATCCGCATGGTCTCCCCCGCCCTTTGGGAGGGGGTTAGGGGGCGGGTTAAACTAATAACGAATTAAATAAAATGTATTTCGACGAACTACCTATTGCTGACGAGCTTCTTGACGCTCTTGATTCCATGAACTTCTCCGAGTGTACACCTGTTCAGGAAGCTGCCATACCTATCATACTCGAAGGAGATGACGTTATTGCGTGTGCTCAGACGGGCACCGGCAAGACCGCCGCATACACCCTTCCGCTACTCAATAATCTTCTTACAGACAACCATAACCCTAATGGCGTCAATGCTCTTATCATGGCTCCTACCCGCGAGCTTGCACAGCAGATTGACCAGCAGGTGGAAGCTTTCTCTTATTTTCTGCCTCTCTCGTCGGTGGCGGTCTATGGTGGCAACGATGGTAATGCTTTTGTGCAGCAGAAGAATGGTCTGACTCGTGGGGCCGACATCGTCATTGCCACGCCCGGGCGACTGCTGTCGCATCTTAACTTTATCAATGTGGACTTCTCGTCCCTAAAATACTTCATACTTGATGAGGCAGACCGCATGCTTGATATGGGCTTCTTCGACGACATCATGGCTATAGCCAAGCGGCTGCCTGAAAAGCGGCAGACCATCATGTTCTCAGCCACCATGCCGCCTGAACTTCGCAAACTTGCCAAGACCCTAATGCACAATCCAAAAGAAGTGAATATAGCTATAGCCCGCCCCCCCGAGACTATCACGCAGCAGGCGTATGTATGCTATGAGGCTCAGAAACCGAAGTTGCTGCTGAAGACACTTGTAGGGAAGGGGCTGAAGAAAGTGATTGTGTTTGTAGGTAAAAAGCAGAACGTGAAGGACGTATGGCTCATGCTCCGCAAGGCAGGGTTAGAAACTCGTCAGATGCACTCCGACCTCACTCAGAAGGAGCGTGATGAGGTCATGCTCGATTTTCGCAACGGTAAGGTAGATGTTCTTGTGGCCACCGATATTGTTGCGCGTGGTATAGATGTAGATGATATTCCGCTTGTCATCAATTACAGTGTTCCGCGTGATGTGGAGGACTATGTACATCGTATAGGGCGTACTGCTCGGGCAGAGAACTCAGGTCGTGCTTTGACATTGGTCTCAGAAGACGACCAGAGGTACTTTGGCAAGATAGAGCGCTTCCTCAAGAAAGACATCGAGAAACTCCCCATTCCAGCCGAACTCGGCGAGGCTCCTGAATACAACACTAAAGTCGTAGAGAAAAAAAATCGCCGGCATTTCTCTCCTCGTGGTAGAGATAAGAGTAATGGGCAGCGTCGCAGCTCAAACCGCTCCAACTCAAGCCGCAGCAATAAGAATTCTCGTAATGGCAAGTAAGTTGAGTTGTATTGTTATTAGCCCATCCCTTCTGCAAGTATCTGTTCGGCGCGGTCTTTATCAGCCTCTAAGATGATAACGCGTATACCGCTGACAGAAGGATTGAATACGGGGTAGAGTTGCGACATATAGACATTGTCCATAAAGCACTCTACTCCGTTTTGTTTGAGTATGTCGCAGGCAAACTGAGCCTGAGGAAGCGTGTCGAAGGTGCGGAGCACGATGGTTTTATCTTTCATAATGATATAAAACGACTTAGGTTGGACAATAGATATCTGTTATTGAAGAAGAGACAATAAAGATGTAAGTTTATGAAAACTTGAAGTCAGAATTCGGACTCGTGCCGGATTCTGACTTCTTTGATATGAGATAAGGGCTTATCTTAGTTTCTGATAGCCGTATTTTGCGTCGGCACCAAGTTCTTCCTCGATGCGCAGCAACTGGTTGTACTTAGCCATACGGTCGGTGCGTGACATAGAGCCGGTCTTGATTTGACCTGAGTTGGTAGCTACTGCAATGTCGGCGATAGTGGTGTCCTCGGTCTCGCCTGAGCGGTGTGAGGTGACGGTGGTGTAGCCGTGGCGGTGAGCCATCTCGATGGCGTCCAATGTCTCGGTGAGAGAACCGATCTGGTTAACCTTAATGAGGATACTGTTAGCAGCACCCATGCGGATACCCTTCTCCAAGAACTTGACGTTAGTGACGAACAGGTCGTCGCCTACGAGTTGGCAGCGGTCACCGATGCGTGCGGTGAGCTTAACCCAGTTGTCCCAGTCGTTCTCGTCGAGTCCGTCCTCGATAGAGTCGATAGGATATTTGTTGATAAGGTGCTCGAGGAAGTCAATCTGCTCGGCAGCAGTGAGGCGCTTGCCGTTAGGATCTTTCTTCTTGCCGTCTTTGAGTTGGCGATAATCATAGAACCACTCGCCGTTCTCGTTGAAGGCAAACTCCGAAGCAGCGCAGTCCATAGCTATCTTAACGTCCTTGCCGGGTTCGTAGCCTGCGTCGCGGATGGCTTGGCAGATGCTGTCGAGAGCGTCCTCGATACCGTCGAGTGCAGGAGCAAAACCTCCTTCATCGCCTACGGCTGTTGACAGACCACGTTTCTTGAGCAGTTTAGCCAAGGCGTGGAATACCTCAGCACCCATGCGGATAGCCTCTTTCTCTGTCGGAGCACCTACGGGACGAATCATAAACTCTTGGAAAGCGATAGGAGCGTCAGAGTGGGCGCCACCGTTGATGATATTCATCATAGGAACGGGCAGAGTGTAAGCGTTGGCTCCACCTATATAGCGGTATAGAGGGATGTCAAGGTACTCGGCAGCTGCGTGTGCAGCGGCAAGGCTGACACCGAGGATGGCGTTAGCACCAAGTTTGGACTTGGTAGGAGTGCCGTCGAGTTCGAGCATCTTATGGTCGATAGCGCGCTGGTTGAGCACGGGCATACCGGCAAGGGCAGGAGCAATCACCTTGTTGACATTATCAACGGCTTTCTGTACGCCTTTGCCAAGATAGCGACTCTTGTCGCCATCGCGAAGCTCAAGGGCTTCATTCTCGCCTGTCGATGCTCCCGAAGGTACGCTTGCGCGACCACGAACGCCACATTCCAATGTTACTTCTACCTCAACGGTGGGGTTGCCACGTGAATCGAGGATTTCTCTTGCATGAATCTTTTCGATTTTCATAGATTTGTGTTTTTATAAGTTGTTATTATAGTTGTTTATTTTTCTTGCTGTATCATCAATCATAATTGCGTGTTCGAGTACTTGCCTTATGCCGGCGAGTCGGAGTTGGTTCTGAGCGTCCGATATGGCATTGTCGGGGTCGGGGTGTACCTCAATGAATAGTCCATCCACTCCCACTGCCAAAGCTGCGCGCATAAGTGGTTCTACCATCTCACGGTTCCCTCCCGTCATGCCCGACTGGGTTGAGGGACGCTGAACGGAATGAGTGGCGTCGAACACCACAGGGCAGCCCGTCTTGCGTAGTTCTACGAGTGAGGTCATGTCAACTACTAAATTCCCATAGCCGAAGCTCGAACCGCGCTCTGTAAGCCATAGTCCGTCTGAGTTGCCACGCACTTCTGTGAATTTGCTCTTCACCCCTTGCATGTCCCACGGCGCCATAAACTGTCCTTTCTTCACGTTCACCGTTCTGCCTGTGCGGGCTGCGGCAACTATCAAATCGGTCTGTCGGCTGAGGAAAGCGGGAATCTGGAGCACATCGGCTACCTCCGCTACGCGCTCGCACTGCCAAGTCTCATGTACGTCGGTCAGCACGGGCAAGCCGTAGGTCTGCTTCACCTCTTGGAGAATCTTCAGTCCCTCGTCAATGCCTACCCCGCGTTTAGAACCGGAACTTGTGCGGTTGGCTTTGTCAAACGATGCCTTGAAGTAAAGTCGGATGTCTAAGTCACGGCAGACGCGCTGCAACTCGGCAGCTGTCTCCATCACCATGTCGCGACTCTCTATCGCGCACGGACCGGCTATCAGAAAAAAACGACTCAAGTTTATAATGTCTCTAAATCACTTATTGAGGGTGAATGCTTTTACCCAAGCCACTTTTAGTTTGCCCTCGCCGGCTGTCACGTTCTTAGGTAGCGACGACTGTGCTACGAGGAACAGTTTCTCGTCGTTGAGCGGATTCTTGACACGCATTATCTCAAGGTTGTTGACGTACCAGATGAGTTCCGTCTTGGTCCAGCGAAGAGAGTAGATGTGGTATTTAGAGCGCAGCACACCTGTCAGTTTGGTCTGCTTGTTCATGCGGTCGGTCACTATACCCACGCTATGTGTTCTGCCGTTGTAGTAGTAGAGGTTGATGAGTGGTTTCTGCTTGCCTTGTGACAAGTAAAGGGCGTGTACGCCGTTGCCTTGTGAACGGACCTTCACCATTATCAAACCTTCGTTCATCGTGAAGGCTTCGCGAGTGTTGACCACGTCGGAGCTGTAGTCAAACGTCTTCTCTATGAATCCGCGCTTCTCGTCCCATGCGAGTGCAGTGGTGGGTTCTTCGCGTGTCTCAATGTCTAATCTGCCGACAGCTGCTATGGTGTTCTTGCCGCCGTTGTACGCCTGACGTTCGTTAGCAAACGAATAGCCGTCTTTTAGTGGAGCTGCAAAACCAAAACCTGGCTTCCAGTTGTTCTTGTCGTCCATGTTGTCTTCCCATACCGGTTTGAAAATCTCGGCTTTCTCGATGTCTTCTTTCTTCATCGAGAGGAAGAAGCGGATGTCGTCGGAAGCGGCAAGTTCGTTATAACGTGCTTCTTTCTGGGCGTCCTCGGTCAGATACCAGCGTTTGGGGTCTTTCCAGAAAGCGTTGCGTTTCTGAAAGTCCTCGGTGGCGAGTTCTGCCTCAAGTGCTCTGAGGTGTTTGAGGTCAGCCGACTGCGACACTTTCAGGTAGTTCTTGTATATCGGCAACTTGTCGATACGTGCATAGTTCTGCAACTCTGGCGATTCCTTCACGGCTTGCGGGTCGCGCAGTTTGCCGTAGTCAGCCGACTCGCGGAAACGGAGGAAGTTCTGAAAGTCTGCCGACTGCTCAGCTTCTAAGTAAAGCTTGATGTCGGAGCGTTTTCTGAGTTCTTCGTAGCGCTCTGTCTTCTGGCACTCCTCGGTGTCCTTGTATTTGCGCTTTAGAAGACGTGTCTTGTTCTCCTTGAAAGCAGGAGTTGTGACAATTTTCTTCAACTCGAGAAACTCAGCCAGTTCTGGCGATTTCTCCAATTCATGGTACCTCTGGATGTCCTCCTGCATCTTCTGCATACGAGCCTCAAACACTTCGCTCGACTGCAGTGTGCGCTTTAGTGTTTCAAAGAATAGATTCATATATGCGGTTATGATTGGTGATTATTCTATTATTGTCGGTTAACTTTCGCTTTATTTTTGCCGTTTATCTTTTTTAGCATAGAGGCTTTCAAAAAAGAGTCTCTAAGTTTCCTATCAGTTGCTCCACTGTGTCCACAAAGCAAGGTTTGTAGATCTCATCTTTGGGGATAAAGAGCTCTTGTTTCATGTGCTCTATCTGCTGCTTGAGCGGAGCGTAGAAGTTGTGGTAGTTGACTATGAATATAGGTTTATGGTGCTCTCCTACTGTCCCTGCTGCGATGACGTCAAACATCTCGTCGAGAGTACCGTAGCTTCCGGGCAGACAGACAAAGCAGTCTGCCGTCTCTCGCATGCGCTGTTTCCGTTCGCTCATGTTGCCCACCTCAATGAGCTGTGTGCACCACTGTGAGCGGCGTCCGGAGCGTATTATCCTTTCCGGCACCACGCCTATTACCTCTCCGCCGTTGTCGATGCAAGTTTTTGACACCACTGTCATCAGTCCTCCCGTGGCGCCACCATAGACAAGTGTGTGTCCGTTCCGGCTAATCCAGAGGGCAAGCTCAGTACCTAATTGCTTGTAGCAGTCGGCAATGGTGTCTTTTGCAGAGCAATATACGGCTATGTTCATTTATTAACAAATGGTAAATTGTTAATGAATCAATGGTAAATGTTTAAGCGTCTATCTTTGCATAGGTGGCGTTCTGTTCGATAAACTCTCGGCGCGGAGCCACCTCCTCGCCCATGAGCATCGAGATGGTCATATCGGCTGCGGCAGCATTTTCTATGGTCACCTGCTTGAGCATGCGGCGTTGCGGGTCCATAGTGGTCTCCCAGAGTTGTTCGTCCGACATCTCACCAAGACCTTTGTAGCGCTGCGTCTTAATCTGCTTCTCGTCTCCGCCGCCGTAATTCTCGATGAAGGCATGGCGCTGCTGGTCGTTCCAGCAGTACTCTTTGTAGTTGCCTTTCGAGCACATGTATAGCGGAGCCATTGCTATGTACAAGTAGCCTTGCTCGATGAGTTCTTTCATGTGGCGGAAGAAGAAGGTCATTATCAGGGTGGCTATATGTGCACCATCGACATCGGCATCCGCCATGATTATCACTTTGTGGTAGCGTATCTTAGAGAGGTTGAGTGCTTTCGGGTCCTCTTCTGTGCCTATCGTCACGCCGAGCGCAGTGAATATGTTTCTTATCTCCTGCGACTCGAAAACCTTGTGCTCCATAGCTTTTTCTACGTTGAGAATCTTACCGCGCAGCGGCAGGATAGCCTGATGGTAGCGGTCGCGGCCCGACTTTGCAGTACCGCCTGCGGAGTCACCCTCGACGAGGAACAGTTCACATTCGGCAGGGTCTTTCGACTCGCAGTCTGCAAGTTTTCCCGGCAGACCGCCGCCCGACAGCGGGCTCTTGCGCTGAACATTCAGACGAGCGTTGCGTGCTGCTATACGAGCCTGAGCGGCCAGGATGACTTTCTCTACTATCTTGCGGGCATCGTCAGGGTGCTCCTCAAGATAGTTGCTCAGGGCCTCGGCTACTGCCTGCGACACCATACCTGCCACTTCGGAGTTGCCGAGTTTGGTCTTTGTCTGACCTTCAAACTGCGGCTCTGCCACCTTTACTGAGATGACGGCGGTCAGACCCTCGCGGAAGTCGTTGGGGTCGATGACCGACTTGCCCTCTTTGTCGCGAAGTTTGGCTTTTTCCAATAGTTTGCTCTCCTCGGCAAACTTATTCATCACGCGGGTGAGTGCAGCACGGAAACCTGCCACGTGGCTACCGCCTTCTATGGTGTTGATATTGTTGACGTATGAGTGGACGTTCTCGTTGAAATCGGTGTTGTAAATCATTGCTACTTCAACGGGTGTTCCATATTTGTCGGTATTGAGGTGAATGACCTCAGATATCAAAGGTGTGCGGGCAGAGTCGATATATCGAACAAACTCGCTCAGACCCTTCTCCGAGAAGAATACTTCCTGCTTGCAAGTGCCGTCTTCGTTGATAACGCGTTTGTCTTTCAGTACAATGCGTACTCCTGCATTCAGATATGCCAACTCGCGCATACGTTTTGCAAGAATATCATATTGATATACCGTATCCGTAAAGATGGTGGCGTCGGGCCAGAATTGCGAGAATGTGCCGGTCTTGCCCTGTTCCCAGTTGCCCGTAGCTTCGGAGATGTCTATCGTATGAACGGGTGCAAGCGGCTTGCCTTTGGCATAGTCCTGAGTGTGGATTTGTCCATCGCGATATACCTCAACGTGCATCTTCGATGACAATGCGTTAACGCAGCTTACTCCGACGCCGTGCAGACCGCCCGATACCTTGTATGAATCTTTGTTGAACTTACCGCCGGCATGTAGCACCGTCATTACCACCTCAAGTGCACTCTTGTGCTCTTTGGGGTGCATGTCAACAGGAATACCGCGACCATTGTCTTGTACTGTGATAGAATTATCGGTGTTGATATGTACGGCTATCTCCGTACAATAACCTGCCAGTGCCTCATCTATAGAGTTGTCAACTACTTCATATACCAAATGATGCAATCCCTTTGCCGAGATGTCACCAATATACATGGCAGGACGTTTTCTGACTGCTTCCAAGCCTTCCAGCACCTGAATACTTTCGGCTCCATAACGCTCTTTTTCTTCTAATAGCTCTTTTTCTTCCATTTAGTTTTTTTGCTTATTCTGAAATTTGTTATTTTCTCTTTTATACCTGAAGAAAGAATTTCTTTATCATGGGAATTCTTGTGTGTGGGAATCCCTCGCGTAGTTTTTTTCTTTCAAGCGTGCAAAAGTACAAATTTTATTTTTTATACACAAGTACCCTTTTACATTTTTTCGAAAATTTCGTCTTATATGGGAGAAAAAAAGCAAAAAACGGGACTTGCTATTTTTGTGTATGATATCTTTCTATACAAAAAGTCGCTTAAATCGAAGATTTTTGGGTGCTTTGTATTCTTTGTGCTTCGTCTTTATAATTTGGTGCCTATACTTTTTTTTGTGTATGACGGATATTTTTTTTACTTTTGCAGTGCTTATCTTGAATGTAAGCTACGGTAATATGAACGAAATTTATTATAAAAGCAATTAAATATGAAGAAGTCGTTATTCGTTTTTGTGTTTGCCGTAATGGCAACATTATTTTCGCTTGCGGGTGATGCCAAGTATATATTTTATTTTATCGGTGACGGCATGGGCGCCAATCAGGTACTCGCAGCTGAGATGTATTTGGCAGAACTTGAAGGTCGCATAGGTCGCAATCAGCTTGCCATGACCTCATTGCCCGTTTCCTCGCAGGCGTCCACGTTCTCGGACTCCAATGGCATTACCGACTCTTCGGCTGCCGGCACCTGCCTTGCTACGGGAGTGAAGACCACCAATCACACTCTCGGGCTCGATCCCGAGGGCAAGCCGCTTACCACTATTGCCGAGATACTTAAAGCCCGCGGCTGGGGAGTCGGCATCACCACATCGGTAAGTATAGACCATGCCACTCCTGCATCGTTCTATGCGCATGTTGAGAAGCGTAACGAGTACTATAAGATAGGGCGCCAGCTTGCAGCCAGTGACTTTGATTTCTTTGGCGGTGCCACTTTCTATCAGCCGCACGACCCCAAAGACTCAGCCACTACCTCGCTCTATCAGCTCCTACGCGACAATCACTATACCGTTGCGCGCGGATATCAGGACTATCTTGGCAAGCGTGCCAATGCCGAGAAGATGGTGCTCATTCAGAAGCATGAGGGACTCAGCGACAACTACAAAGGCAAAGGTCAGATACCTTACTCTCTTGATAAGAAAGCCGGCGACCTCACTCTGCCCCGGATAACCTCTGCCGCTATCGACTTCCTCTCCTCGCATAATGACCGATTCTTCCTCATGGTAGAGGGCGGTGCTATCGACTGGGCATGCCACTCCAACGATGCAGCAACCGTTATAGGTGAGGTGCTGGAGTTCGATGAAGCCCTACGCGTGGCACTCGATTTCTATTATCAGCACCCCGATGAGACGCTCATTCTCGTCACTGCTGACCATGAGACGGGAGGACTCGGACTGGGCAACTCTGACTATACCCTCAATTTGCAGATCCTCAAGAATCAGCAGGTGTCGGTGGCGCAACTCTCCGACAAACTGCGTGAGCAGTATGAGAACAACGGCAACAAACTCAAATGGAAACAAGTCAGACAACTGTTGCGCGAAGATCTCAACTTCTTTGACGAGGTGGAGATAACGGCAAAAGAAGAGAAGGAACTCAGGCAGGCACTCAAACTCACCAATCATAACAAGGGTAGTGTGAAAACGCTCTATAAGCAACTCAGCAAACTTGCAGACACGGCTGTCAGAATACTCAACCGCAAGTCGAAACTCGGCTGGACAACGGGCGCACATTCCGCTTCCGCAGTGCCGGTGTTCGCCATAGGAGTGGGAGCAGAGGAGTTTACCGGCTGGAAAGACAACTCCGAGCTTATGCCTATCCTTCTTAAAAATGCAGCAACCGACGCCTCTAAATGATGACGTTCTGCGTTCTGTCTTAAATTACAGATACCGCTGTCATTCAAGCGAATGTTATTGGCATTGTCTCCTGCTTTTTTTTGAGGGGGGAACGAATCTATATAGTCGTTCTTGATAACCGGGGTTTTTGTTTATTCAAAATAAAATAATAACTTTGCAGCGTTATTTCTTCATAACGTCCAAATCGAATGTATCAATCGGATATCATAGAGCAGATTAAACATCTTAGGAATACGAAATTCCCTGAGGTGGAACTTATACTTTTTGGTAGTTCTTTAAGCAGAACATACAAAGAGAAGGCATAAGGTTATGAATAACGCTTTACAATTGATTCCCCAAATTAAAGAGTTTATTAAGATAATAAAGCAACAAATAGAATAATATCCCGTCACTCACTGACGTAAAACAGGAGGACATAATAAAAAAGCGTCTTAAGCGCTTTGTTTTGGCTGGTTAGAATCTGGTAAATTCATAAATTCCAAAACATCGCAGCACAAAGATGCTCATTGGTGTGTGTAATTATAATATACGCTTGTTTTGGCGTAATAATACATACAGCGTGGGCTACGGTGTTGTTTGTTCGGAATTGAGGGCAATACCAGAGCCTTAACCAGCGGAACAGCAATATTGCAGTCCCGCTTTTTTTGTGTTTTTCCGAGAAATCGATTACAGAGACATTGAATTTAAACGAAAGTAACCATAATTATTAACCTCAAAAAACAAACAAAAATGAAAAAAATTATGATGGTAGCAATGGCCTTAATCGTTGCATGTGGTTTTGCTTTTGCCGACAAAAACGAGCAAAAGGAGTTAAACAAAGAACGCCAAGAAATTCGCAAATTAGCAATAAGTGAGTTAAAAGCCAAGGTTGACAAAACCACTAAAAAAGCCGCAAAGAAATACATTAAAGAAGGCTGGGAAGTAAAGCCGGGCGCACTGCCTATCGAGAAGCAATTAGAGAAAAGTTACTTGATGCAGTATGAGTACGATGAGAACAACTACCCGAAGTATATTATGGGCGAGGCTTCATCAATTGGTGAAAACTACGATGCTGCCAAGACAGCAGCCATGTCATTGGCAATTACTAACCTCGCCGGACAAATTCAGACCGAAGTAAGCGCTCTCATTGAGAATACCGTGGGTAACAAGCAACTGTCACCAGAGGAGGCAGCTTCTATTGCAGAGAGTGTTATGGCAAGTAAAAACTCTATTGCGCAATCAATAGGGCGGGTTATCCCTGTTACGGAAATGTACAGACGAGTTAAAAATAATAACTATGAAGTACAAGTTCGTATCGCGTATAGTGGCGAAATGGCAAAACAAGCAACCAAGAACGCAGTGCGTGAGGAATTGGAGAAGAAAGGCATGGATTTGCATGAACAATTGGACAAAGTGCTCGGGTTCTAATGAAAACCAAATTATTTATATCGCTTTTGCTGCTCGCCTGCATAACCGCCCATGCCCAACGGACGGTTAATGCTTGCGGTGAGGTGGATTACATTGTGCCGGAGACACAAACACTGGTAGAAGCAAAACAAACGGCTATTACACAGGCGCGTTTAAAGGCGATTGCAGACGAATTCGGAACAATCGTTTCGCAAACGAATACAACTGCCATGCACACGAGCAACGGAAAAACAAATAGCAATTTCAACTCCTTTAGCGAAAACGAGGTGCGCGGAATATGGCTAAGCGACACTAAAGAGCCGGAGGTCGAAGTGAAATACCGCAATGACATGATGGTTATCCACGCAGAAGTCTGTGGCAAAATACGCGAGCAGAAACGCGAGAAGGTTGAGCTGCAAATAAAACCGCTCAACAAGGGCATAGAAAGCACGCTGTTCAAGAACAACGACCGTTTTTCAGTCTCTTTCAAGTCGGCTGCAAGCGGCTATGTGGCGGTCTTTATACGTGACGACGCGAACGAGATTGTCAATGTGATGATGCCCTATGACGGCAGCGACGGGAATGCACGCGAGGTCAAAAGCAACAAAGAATATCTGTTCCTCTGTACACAGGACCCGGCATATCCCTACAGCGAAGAAACAATTCTGACAACCTCGAAGAGTATGGAGTATAACACGCTCATTGTGGTCTTTTCGCAGAAGAAATTCCATATCTCGTTGAGCAACAAAGGGGAGTTCGTTCCCGAAGTGGAGAACTCCAAATTCCAGAAATGGATTCACGGCTTGCGCGTGTATGACACCACCGCGCAGGTGGAAGAAATAGTATTAACAATCAAAAAGTAAAATAGTATGAAAAAATTATCCATTCTTTTAGTCGTTCTGTTAACTTTAGGGCAAGTGCTTGCTGAGGAAGGGACAGCTACAATTTATATCCGTCGAACATCCTTTATGTATTCCGGTTGCATTCGGCATACCTTAACAATTAATAAGGTATCTATAGGTAGCATTTCTCCTGGTGATTGTCTCTCTATAGCGGTCCCTGTAGGAAATGTTGTTATAAAAGATACAATAACGATTCAAGAGACTATGTCTAAAAATGTATTCAGATATTCTGATATATCAATAACTACGCAACCTAATGGTAAATATTTTATCTTACTTGACGATAACAATTTTAGTTTAAAATCTGAACTCGGAAAAGAGAAAAAATATAAAGCAACACGCGAATTAAATATTGCTTCAATGTTACAACTAGAAGTTAGCAGTAATAATATGACAAGAGCAGGCAATAGCTCAGATAAGACAACCGTAATCCAATCCGACGTAGATACCAACATTCCACAATCTAAAAAAACAGCGGACGATACTTATGCACTTATCATTGCCAATGAAGACTACGAATTTGTTGATCCGGTGAATTTCGCATCCCACGATGGCGAGGTATTCAAAGAGTATTGCATCAAGACGTTGGGTATTCCTGAGAAACAAGTCCGTTATTGTGCAAATGCTACCTATGGCGTTATCTCAGGTGGGGTTGATTGGCTCAAATATGCGCTTGATAACTTCGAGGGTAGCAAAGCCATCGTTTATTATTGCGGTCACGGTATTCCCGATGAGAAGACAGGCGATGCGTACATCGTGCCGGTTGATGGCAAGGGTACCAATACGGCTACTTGCTACAGCCTGAACAAACTGTACACCACTTTGGCAGCCACCAAAGCAACCAACGTCACTTATTTCATGGACGCTTGCTTTACCGGCGCGAATAAAGAGGGTAGTATGTTAGTTGCAGCACGCGGTGTGGCACGCGAGGCGAAGAAAGAGCAATTAGACGGTAATGCCGTCGTATTCTCTGCCTCCAGCGCTGATGAGACGGCTATGACCTATCCGGAGAAAGGGCACGGACTCTTCACTTATTTCCTTCTCAAGAAACTGCAAGAGACAGAAGGAAACGTCTCCTATGAAGAACTGGCAGGTTATATCAACAGGAACGTGAAGAAAGAGGCATTTCTTATCAACGAGAAACCGCAAACTCCGGTTGTGGCTACTTCTCCGGCTGCTTCTTCTACTTGGAAAAGTATGAAACTCTAATCTGCATTTCCCGGTGTTTGAACTTTATGGAAGATGCAGAAGAATTTTCTTCTGATATCTGTTGGCGGGCGGCACCGTGTGTCGTCCGCTTTTTCCTTTTTTTTATTTAGCAGGGTTATTTTAGCACATTTCCGATTGTCTTTACTGCACTGACTTTATTGCTTTTACGACTCTGTCGTATTCAAATCCGCGTTGAGTTAGGAAGCGTATTAGACGCTCTTTTGCAAACTCGTCTTGTCTGAGAGAGGCGAGTTTGCTGTTTAATATCTTCAGAAGTACTTCGTCATACTGCTCAGGGGCGATTGAGTCAAGTGCCGATTGGATGTCATCTTCGGGCAGATGTTTGAGTCTGAGCATCATCTGAATTTTTTGTTTTCCCCATCCCTGATAGAGCAGTTTGTCGTGCGCGTAAGCACGGCAGTAGCGAGAGGTGTTGATGAAGTTGTTGTCTTCAAGCGATTGTATAATCTGCTCACGCTGCTTTCGGTCGGTGCACCCCCATGCATATAGTTTCTCCATCACCTCCGCTGCACAGTGTTCGCTTCGGGCGCAATAGTCCTCGGCCTTAGCGAGCAGTTGTTCGTATGTCAGTTCTTTTTTCATCTGAGTTGAAAAGAAAGTTTTTTTAATGCTTTAATGCTTTAGAGATTCTTATTTTTGTCAATTACTCTGCATCTGATAAAACGTTGCTTGCCTGCGAAGTCGGTCATGACTTCGGCTTTGTATCCGTATCGGGCAAGCATATTGACAAGGTCATTGCAGCATAGCGGGTTTATCTCGAAATACATAAGCGGTGCAGCATGTGCCTGAGCGATAGCCCTGTAAAACAACAGTGGGTCATCGTCGCTGACGAATAGCGCCTGATGAGGCTCAAAGCCGAGTACGCTATGCTCCATCTGTTCGCGCTCGCTCTCCATGATATACGGCGGATTGCAAACGATGATATCTGCATTTGAGTTTTCTGTTTGCGCGAATATGTCGGCTTGCTCGAACTCAACTTCCAAAGAGTTCAGTTCCGCATTTTCACGCGCGGTAGCCACCGCCTCAGAGTTGATGTCAAATCCCCGTATATCCCAATTTGGACGTCGCTGTTTGAGAGCGAGTGCTATGCATCCGCTGCCGGTGCACCAATCAATAACATGTCGGCAACTGTCGCCGTTGTCGTTGAGAACTATATCAGCCAGTTCTGATGTCTCGGGGCGCGGTATGAGTGTATGCCGGTTGACCTTCAAGCGGAGTCCTCGCCAGTCGGTAGTGCCCAGAACGTATGCGAGTGGTTCATCTGCTAAAAGGCGGTCAATATAAGCGTCAATTTGACTATATGAGAAATTTGTCGTATCTTTGCCAACGATTAGTGCGGTACGACTCAGGCCCGTAGTTTCCTCTGCGAGCCATAATGCCATGTCAGTGAGTTCCTGACCGCTGAACTTCTCTGACAAGCGTAATCGTATGTGGTCTAATATCTTGATATGCGGAAGTGTTATACGAGCTGCAAAATTACAAAAACTTATGGAAACAGAAAAATATATGCGCCGATGTCTCGACTTGGCTCGTCAGGGTGAGTACTATGTAGCTCCTAATCCTATGGTAGGAGCGGTGCTCGTCGGCAGCGATGGACAGATACTTGGCGAAGGGCACACCTCTCCTTACGGCGGACCGCATGCTGAGGTTAATGCCTTTAACGACTTCCATCGGCGTCACTCCGACCTGTCAGATGCTGAGTCGTGCACTCTCCTTCACGACGCCACTCTCTATGTCAGTCTTGAGCCTTGCAGTCATTATGGCAAGACGCCGCCGTGTGCCGATAGGGTGATACGTGAGGGAGTAGGGCATGTCGTGGTGGGGTGTCTCGACCCCAACCCGCTCGTAGCAGGAAGGGGCGTGGGTAAACTCAGAGATGCAGGTGTAGAAGTTGAGACCGGACTGCTTGAGCGCGAATGTCGCTACCTCAATAGGCGTTTTATATGTCTGCATGAGAAGCATCGCCCTTACGTAGTTCTCAAGTGGGCACAGACGGCAGACGGTTTTCTCGCACCAATGCCCACTCGCGAGGGTGAAGAGCAGCGACTCGTCATCTCAACCCCGCTGACTCGGCAACTTGTACATAAGATGCGGGCCGAGAATATGGCTATCATGGTGGGAACCAACACGGTGGTAAAAGATAACCCTCGACTGCTCAACACACATTGGTGTGGAAGAAATCCTATTCGTGTGGTGCTCGACCGCCATCACCGCCTTGACCCGAACAGCCGCGTTTTTTCTGATGATGCCACCACTATCGTCTATTCCGATAATACCGAATGGCAGTTCATACTTTCCGACCTTGCTCGGCGTAATATACACTCAGTACTTGTGGAGGGAGGGGCAGAGTTGCTTCATACTATCATCGCCTCAGACGTGTTCGACGAAGTGCATGTCGAGGTAGGACAGATGAAGATAGGCGAGGGAGTAGCGGCTCCAAGTATGGACCTCTCATTATTCCAGTGTACCCGAATAGACGGCAATCGGCTATATGAGTATATACGCAGCTGACAAGGGTAAAAAGAAGTCTTAAAACTAAAGATTTTCATGTAAGATTTGTCAATTCGCAAAGTTTTTCTAACTTTGCGAATTGTTTTGTAATAGGCGAAAAACGCTTTTGAAAAATGAGAATCGTAAGAGCAAGAAATATATGTGCCGTTGCGCTGTTAGTACTCTCTCTGAGCGGTTGCGACAGTCTTAGTGAGAAGTTGCCTTGGCTGCATGCCAAACCGTCCTTGGAAGGAGTGGTGGCGACTGTGGGTACGCACGTGCTATACGAAGATGA
>CAMHGK010000020.1 GCA_946184695.1 uncultured Bacteroidales bacterium
ATCGCATGGTTCGACTTATACAAATTCCAGTCGAGATTGTTGATTGCGAGATTGTACGTGAGCAGTCAGGACTTGCTCTCTCGTCGCGCAACGAGCGCCTGTCAGAAAGCGAGAAGGCTTTAGCGGTCAATATCTCGCATATCTTGTTTGAAAGCCGACAACTGACAAGCAGTCAGACTGTCGGACAAGTGGAGAATTGGGTAATCGAGCAGATTAACAGAATCGACGGCTTGCAAGTGGAATACTATCAGATTGTGGATCGGACAACGCTGCAACCCGCAGCCGACTTCAAGCATGCTATCGGCTGTGTGACGGTGTATTGCGGACCCGTCAGACTCATCGACAATATCAAGTATTAGACTTTTTCTTGTCGAAATTTTGTTAAGTTAAAAAAAAATAGTACCTTTGCGGTGCGGATACTCTATGATATAGAATTTATTGAAGTGAGTTGGTTCGCCTTTTATCAATTTTCAGAGTAGCAAATTATGAAAGAACCTACCCGTATTTTATTTATTTCGCAGGAGATTTATCCATATCTCGCGGAGGAGACAGAGGTCAGAGTGCTGAATCGCAAGTTGCCGGAGTTTTGTCAGGCAAATGGTTGCGAGACGCGCACTTTTATGCCTAAGTTTGGTGAAATCAACGAGCGTCGCAATCAGTTGCATGAGGTGATTCGTCTGTCAGGAATGAATGTTATCATCGAAGATACCGACCACCCGCTCATACTGAAAGTGGCATCGGTGCAGTCGGCTCGTATTCAGTTCTATTTTATCGACAACGACGACTATTTCCGCCGCCGCAAAGGCGTGATGGATGAGGAAGGTGTTGAATATGCCGACAACGACGAGCGCACTATTTTCTTTGCACGTGCCGTCCTTGAGACGGTTCGCAAACTGCGCTGGACGCCCGACATAGTGCATTGCTCAGGCTGGATGGCATCGCTCGTACCGCTATACTTGAAAAAAGCCTATTCCGATACGCTCTTTTTCGAGAAGGCTAAGGTGGTGTTCTCGCTCTATGACCAGACTATGAATCGCGCTTTCCCCGAGAATTTCTCTCGTAAGTTGCGCATTGAAGGCATCGAAGATGAGGACATCAAGTCTATTATCGACCGCCGAGTCACCTACACAAGTCTCATGCACTTGGCTATCGACAACTCTGATGCAGTGGTGCAGGCATGTCCTATCATACCAAAAGCTATGCAGGAATATATTGCCGAATCGGGAAAGAGGTTTGTACCATATAACGGCGATGACCCAAAGAGCTATTTAGACCTCTATCGGGAACTGCTCGGCAGATAAGGGCAGGCAGGGTGGAGTGGAATGGCGAATAATAAAGGGCACTTCTAAAAATTGCTTTATTTTGATTTCTGATTTTATCGTAGCAGATTGATGACTTGAACGAAGAAGCAATGCGGGCATTGTGATAGAGTGAAAGTCAGCAAGATGCCAAGATAAAACAGAAAGCAGAATAAAAGTGCACATGTTAAATTATAATTCGGGACAACTAAAACGAGGAATTTTAGATGTGCCCTAAAGATAATGCAAAAAGTTCGATTACTTATACTATTAGTTGTGTCGGTGCTCGTTGCGGCATGTTCTGACGATAGTGCCGGCACGGGCTCTTCTCTGCTGACAGATGCCGATGGCATAGTTGTAGGGTGTGATACTTTCTCCCTTCATTCAGAGATGGTTATAGCACCTGATTTCAATTCTGCCCCCGATTCGCTGCTGCTTGGAGAAGCTGATAACATGTTCGGTACTATCGATGCCGACATACTCACGCAGCTTGCTTGCCCCATCGACTTCCGCTACCCCGAAGGCAGCGAGGTGGACTCTGTGGTGCTGTTTATGAACTATAATAGCTGGTACGGCGACGGCAAATCACCTTTCCGACTGAGCGTCTATCAGATGGACCTCGCCACCTTCGATTATAACACACCTTATCCCTACGACCTTGACGTGACCGATTACTGCAGTTTCGAGGACTCCACCGCATTGCTCTATGAGGATAAGGTTCTGACTGCGCGAGGCTATACCGACTCTCTTCCAATCTCCTCTACTGCCTATGCGCCTATGATAAGACTTCGTATGAAGCAGGAGTTTGCCGAGAGATTCTTTGCATGCAACGACTTCTCCTCGCAAGAGAAGTTCAACGAGCAATTCAAAGGGCTTTATATAACAACTACTTTCGGCGGCTCAACGGTACTTTATGTGACATCTATCAGCATGGCGGTATATTATCATTTCTCTTACAACCGCTTAGGCTCCGATACCATAGTGCGCGATGCCAAACTGTTCTATGCCAACTCCGAGGTGCGACAGGTAAACCGAGTCACTTACCCTAAAGCCAACTTGGAAACGCTCATCGAGACGGAAGATTCAGTCTCGTATGTCGTTTCGCCGGCCAATATCTTCACTCGTCTGAGGCTCCCGATGCAGAAGATGAGTGAGTCTATCCGCGATACGCTCGGGCAGAGGCGTGCATACGTCAATCAGGCTAAGTTAGAGGTGCGTGTACTAAACCAGTACAACGGAGCTATAGCCGACATAACGCGCGACGATTGGGCACAACCGGCTGCAACCATGATGCTGATTAAAGAAGATGCTGTGGAGCGATTCTTCCTCAACAATGAGTTGCCGTCGGACACCTGCGCCATACTTGCCACTCTCACCACTACTTCCGACACCATAGGCAACATGATCTATAGCTATACCTTCGACGTAGCGCAACTGCTTACGCGTCAGCTCCGTCAGGCTGATAGCGACGAGAGTCTTTATATGATTCTCATGCCTGTCAGCGTAGGAACTACCACCATGCAGGCTACATCTTACTCTACGGCAGTAACTTCCATATCGTCTGTTAAACCACAGCAGACTATTTCCGCCACTGCCATCAAGAGTGCACATAGCGAAGATAATCCCATGGAACTCAGAGTGACTTATTCGGGTTTCTAACCACAGCCGTTAACCTAAGGGGCACTTCTAAAAATTCACCGTTTATTAGTTTGCCCTCCGATAAAGAATAGATTTAACCTTTTATTTGCTTTTTAGAAGTTACCTAAAGTAATCAGTCATGCGATATATTGCTCCCTCTATATTGTCCGCAGATTTTGCCCGCTTGGGTGAGCAGGTGGATATGCTCAACCGCTCCGATGCCGAGTGGATTCATGTTGATGTGATGGATGGCGTGTTTGTGCCCAACATATCTTTCGGATTTCCTATCATGCAGGTGCTGCAACGGACAGCAAAAAAACCTCTTGATGTTCATTTGATGATAACTCATCCGGAGCGATATGTGGAGAGGTTTGCTGATGCAGGAGCTTATTCCGTAGGTTTCCATTTGGAGGCTGTAGATGACCCTATGCCCATCTTAGACCTTATACGCGCTAAGGGCGTCAGAACATGCCTTACTATCAATCCCGACATTGATGTCAACCGCCTGCTGCCATATTTGGATAAAGTGGATATGGTGTTGCTAATGTCGGTGTTTGCAGGGTTCGGCGGACAGAAGTTTATAGAGACGACTTTCGACAAACTTCGCATCGTCCACGACGAGATAGTAAGGCGAGGACTGAATACACTCGTCGAGATCGACGGCGGAGTAGGCAGACAGAATGCTGCACGCCTGTTTGATGCAGGAGCCGATGTGCTTGTGGCAGGCAGTGCTGTCTTTGGCGCAACAGATCCGATAGAGGAGATCAAGATTCTGAAATCATAGCAGCACTCATGTGGCACGGTCAGCTGAAGTCATATCTGGGATAAAGTCATATCCGTTTGTCGTCCTGCTGCTATTCCAAGTAGTCATTATTTTATGTGTTTGCCGGAGTCCGCGTGCCGTGGCTCTGCTGAGTGGAACCGATGTCGATTGGTTAGACTCGACATGCGTGATGTCGGTGGTGGTACGTCATGTCCCTCAGGAGCGCCCAAAAACAATGCTTACAGATGTGTCGGTGGTCTCTGTAATAGACAGTGCGGGTGTTCATCGCAGCACAGGCCTGCTTAGGCTGTATATACACAAGGATTCCCTCTCGCGCAGTCTGTCCCAGGGCGATGTGCTGCTCGTCAGATGTCGTCCGGTGCGACCTGCTGTTGCCGCTGACGGATTTGATTACGGGCGTTATATGCAGTTGCAGGGTATAGCCGCTCAGGCATATATTGACTCGCTCAGTTGGCATAAGACTTCGCACACCACTCTGCCCGGACCCGCCGCTTGGGCAGAGAGGGTCAGGCAACGGCTTCTCTTGCGGCTACATTCGTTAGGACTGACAGAGCGTAGCGAGTCGATTGTGGCGGCACTGACATTGGGTTATCGCGACGATATCGATGCTCAGACGCGTTCTGCCTTTGCCGCCTCAGGCGCGATGCACGTGTTGGCGGTCAGCGGACTACATGTGGGGATAGTATGCTCGGCTTTGCTGCTACTGCTTACCATGTCTGCCACGCCCAAGCCTGCATGGAGAAAAAAAAGTCTCTTGCCTATATATGGCCTTATCATCGTCTTGCTATGGTTTTATGCGTGCCTGACAGGACTGTCGCCTTCGGTGGTCAGGGCAACACTGATGTGTTCGCTTGCTCTTTTGGCAATGATGACCACTCGGCAGACTTCACCGTTTAATATCGTTGCGGCAACGGCTTTCATGTCACTCTCGGTTAATCCGCTTGCAATCTATAGCGTGTCGTTTCAGTTGAGTTATAGTGCTGTGGTTAGCATACTGACTATAGGACAACGGCTTACCCGACTCGTCACTATCCGCAATCCTATCATCCGTTGGACTTATGACCTTGCAGCGATAAGCATAGCAGCGCAGCTTGGAACGGCACCATGGACTCTCTACTACTTTGGTTTCCTGAGTAACTACTTCCTGCTGACCAATTTCGTAGTTATTGCGGCGGCTTATCTCATCATTGCTCTTGCCGTGGCGGCACTGCTGCTTGTAAAGGTGCCCTTTGTGGGATTGGCTGCGGGCAAACTGCTTGGCTGGATAACGGGCGGCATGTTCGGCATTCTGCAGCGTATCGAGCATCTAAGTGGTGCCGTCACTACTTGCAGTTTCACTTTACCCATGACACTGCTGCTATTTGCTGCCACCGTTTGCGTATATTGGCTACTCACCCGTCGGCAACTTTGGCAGGCAGTCCCTACCGCAGTGTGCCTTACCGCTATCGTCCTGCTATACCATAGCAACCTCAGGCAGCGCTTGGAGCGCGATGAGCTGCAAATAGGCAGAAGTATAGTGCAGGTGGCAGGTGAGCAGAAAAAGACGCTGTCGGCTGACAATGGTCTGACGATGTTCAGATGGCATGGTAAGACCTTTGTTTGGGTGGCAGGCGAAACGCTGCACGGCAAGCAAACCGACCGGCCGCTTTGCTGCGACTACCTTCTCACCGGGGCGCTTGGCAGAACGCAACCCGAAGAATTGCTCTCTGCCATCCGAGCCGATACGGTGTGTCTCACTGAGGCAACAAGCCGCTACAAAGCCGCCAAGATAGCCGACTACTGCCGGCAACACAACATACCTCATGAAAATGTTTTAATGTTTTAATGTTGCATGTTTTAATTCTCAATTCTCAATTATGAACACCTTAGACCATCGCGCCGAGTCGTTGTCGCTTAGCCAACTATGCGATATGATACAACTGTCGATTTCTCATACCCTGCCTGCCACATATTGGGTACGCGCAGAAATAGCCGAGTTGCGTATTAACCGACATGCCTACTTTGAGTTGGTAGAGAAGGCGGAAAACGGGACATTGGCTGCCAAAATTCGTGCTACATGTTGGGCACAAGTATATGACATGCTCTCTGAGTATTTCTTGTCGGAGACGTCCCGCAGACTATCAGTTGGTATGCAGGTGTTGCTTGAGGTGGAGGTGGCATATCATAGTGTCTATGGTATGAGTCTCAATATCGTCGGTATCGACCCTCAATATACTCTCGGTGGACTTGCCCGTGCCCGTGAGCAGGCAATAGAACAGTTGCACAAAGATGGCACTTTTGATATGCAGCGTATGCTTGCCTTGCCGCTTCTTGTACGCAGGGTAGCTGTGGTATCGTCGGCGCAGGCGGCAGGCTATCAGGATTTCTGTCATCAGCTGAGCGCCAATAGCCGCGGTATCAGCATTTCTGCTACCCTCTTTCAAGCCACTATGCAGGGTGATAGTGCGGCAGAGTCGATTATTGAGGCGCTTCAACGTATTTTCGAACGTCAAGCTGAGTTCGACGCTATAGTTATAATTCGTGGTGGGGGAGCAACTACCGATATGGGGTGCTTCGATAGTTATCCGTTGGCATCTGTCTGCTCGCAGATGCCTCTGCCAATAATAACTGGCATAGGTCATACCCGCGACGTGTCGGTGGTGGATATGGTGGCATTTGCCAGTGTTAAGACTCCGACGGCAGCTGCTGAATACTTGCTCTCGCATAACGCTTTGCAGCAACAACGTTTGCAGCAACTCAGAGAACGGCTTGTCCGTCGATTGAACAATTACACACTGCTTCGCCGGCAGGCACTCAACCGCGAGAAGATGCGGCTTAGAATGACGGCTGAGGCTTACATGTCAAGGCAGCGCAACCGACTGCTGCTGGCAGAAAAGACTATAATGCTCCAATCGCCCGAGGCAATCTTCCGAAAGGGCTATTCCGTCATACTAAGACATGACGGAACCATTGTTCGTCGTGCAGGCGACCTTCAGACAGGCGAGGCGATAACGATAGAGTTTTTCGATGGCAGCCGAAAAGCCGTTATCAGCGAATAGATTTTCCAAACATGCAAAAACAGACGTTCCCCCTCTCCAACACAGATTTAGATACACAAACAGGGACTCTTGTAAGCATACAAATCAGGTGATGCCGACTCCCAATGTTAGGGTAAAGCATCACCTGAACTATATCCTGAATAAAGCACCTGCATGCGCAAAAAGGAGCTTATTCTTTTGTGCGGTATTCCTTAGGTGTCATGGAGGTGTGGGTCTTGAAAAAGCGATTGAAGAATGCTACGTTCTCAAACCCGAGTGAGAGGGCTATCTCTTTTATCTGCATGTTGGTTATCTTCAGTTGCGATTTGGCATCTGTCAGAAGTGCGGCGTTGATGAGTTCGCCGGCTGTCTTGCCGCATGCGGCTTTTATCGATGAGCATAAATGCGGCATGGTGATACGCATGGCATCGGCATACTGAGCCACATGGTGCCACTCATGATAGTGCTTGAGCACAAGGGCTGAGTACTCACGGTAAATCTCCGACTTGCGGTCCTGAGGTCGTGCAACGTAATTCTCTGACTGCTTGGCATAGTCGTCGAAATACTGCAAGATGATACTGTAAATATGCGTCATGACGCTGCTGTTCATTGCCGAAGGCTGGCAGTTGATGGCTTGAAGAAGCAACTTAAAAGCATTCTCCAACAAACTGCGGAACTGCTCATCGTTGTGTATGACGGGGCTCTGCAAGTCGAAGGTGGTGAAGTTGAGACGCAGACGGTTGGCATTGCGCTCGAGAAATGCCGACGAGAAGAGCAGGTAATACACTAAAGCATCTTCTGAGAATTCATGAATCATGAGGAAAGAGCCTGACTCCATCCATATCACATCGCCTGCGTTGAACGTGTATTTTGTGATGTTGAGTGTGGCAGAGGCAGTACCTCTGACCAAAAACGCATACACCCCGCATTTTATTTTGCAGGGGAAACGCCCGTATTCGTTCATCAGAGCACCGGTGGCATCACCGACGAAATAGTCAGTAGGACAATCAAGTAGAGGTATATCTTGCATGACGGATATAGGTTGCATAGGCACTAAATACGATATAACGCTATGCTAAAAGCAAAAGTTAAAGCATTATTGCCTATAGTTAATATAATCTTATCTAATTCCGCTGCAAAGATAGGTAAAACTTTTCAATTATTAAAATTTGTGTAAAATTTGCTGATAGAAGCGCCAAGGAAAGGTCAGCGTTGCATATTCCCAACCGAAAAGAATGTCACCATTTGTTACTATGAGAAAAAATCGTTACCTTTGCACTCGCAAGATATAAGCACAAACGTATGTTAGTTAAAACTTTTGGAGCAGCATTGCAGGGAATAGATGCTACCCTGATAACCATTGAGGTCCATCAGCAAAGTGGCATAGGCAACTTTGCTATGGTAGGTCTGCCTGATAATGCCGTACGCGAGAGCCGTGACCGTATACGCTCTGCTATTCAGGTCAATGGCTATCATTTCCCCGTTAAGTCCACCGTTATCAATCTCGCACCTGCCGACATCAAGAAGGAGGGGGCTGCCTACGACCTGCCTTTAGCAATAGGTATGCTCGCTGCAGATGAGCAGTTGCCTACTGCGCTGCTCGACAAGTATATGATTATGGGGGAGTTGTCGCTTGACGGAACTCTGCAACCCATACGTGGAGCCCTGCCCATTGCTATTAAAGCCAAAGAGTTAGGCTTCAAGGGATTGCTGTTGCCGGCGGCCAACGCACAGGAGGCAGCGGTGGTAGAGGGGTTGGATGTCTATGGCATGGATAACCTCAGGGACGTGGTTCGTTTTATGAGTTCCGAATGGCAGGCGGAGCCTACGCGGGTTGACATAGGCGAGCTATTTGCTCAGTCGCAGAGTGTGTCGGTTGCCGATTTCTCCGATGTGCGGGGGCAAGAGAATGTCCGACGGGCAATGGAAGTGGCGGCTGCCGGAGGTCATAACATACTGATGATAGGTCCTCCGGGAGCGGGCAAGAGTATGATAGCCAAACGTCTGCCCGGAATCCTGCCACCGCTGACACTTGCCGAGGCTCTGGAGACTACTAAGATACACTCAGTGGCAGGGGTGAAATCAGGTGAGACATCCCTGCTTACCGTCCGCCCGTTTCGCTCGCCGCATCACACCATCTCCGATGTGGCATTAGTAGGCGGCGGAGTCAATGCAGCCCCGGGGGAGATAAGCCTGGCGCACAACGGAGTGCTCTTCCTTGATGAGTTGCCGGAGTACAAGCGGCAGGTGCTTGAGGTGCTTCGTCAGCCGCTTGAAGACGGCAAGATGTGTGTTAGTCGCTCAAAAATGAGCGTCACCTATCCATCGCGCTTTATGCTCGTGGCAGCAATGAACCCATGCCCATGCGGGCACTTCGGCGACCCTCTTCATCAATGTACATGCACTCCTGGTCAGGTACAGAAATATATGTCACGCATCAGTGGACCATTGCTCGACCGTATTGACATACAGTGCAGTATAACTCCCGTACCTTTTTCCGACCTTGAAAAGGCGGCTCCTCAGGAAAGCAGCAGCGCAATACGGGAGCGCGTTATTCGGGCGCGCCAAGTACAGTCGCAGCGATTCAGGCAGTATGATGGCATATATTGCAATGCTCAGATGACTCCAAAGCTGCTGCACCAATTCTGCCGATTGGACGAACATTCGCTGGCGCTACTACGCAATGCAATGGAGCGCTTGGGACTATCGGCACGTGCCTACGACCGTATCCTTAAAGTTTCGCGTACCATTGCAGACCTCGACAATTCGGAAATGATAACCTCACGGCATATAGCCGAGGCTATCTCATACCGCTCACTCGACCGCGCCGACTGGCTTTAAAGTTTTTGATGAATCAGGAAAGAATTTTACTGATGGTTTCAAGGAATGGCTTAGTGGCAGAGTTGGCAATGCTAACTTTTTAAATCATAAGATAATAGAGAGCATGATGCAATACTATATCAAAGAGGATGGAATATCAGCTCGAATATCTTGGAACAGAATATGTACGCTATATAATAACCTGATTGATACTTCCGGGCGACATGAACTCACAGCAGGGGTAATTATAAAGATAATAAATGCTTTTCTTAGACTAAACAGGGAAGAGGGGGAAGAATGTATCACTAAGGAAGACAAGGAAATTATCGGAAAGATTGACATGCAAATGATAGATCAGCGGATAACGTACAGCTCTGCTATTAGAAATTCAATTAAGAAATTGCAGCAGTAAACTAAAACAGCGATTATGACAGCTAAACCTATAGAATTGCTTGCGCCGGCGCGTGACTTGCAAGTGGGCAAGTGCGCTATCGACGCCGGTGCAGATGCCGTCTATATCGGACCGGCTCAGTTTGGAGCGCGTGCTGCCGCAGGCAACAGCGACGCAGATATAGCCGAGTTGTGCCGATATGCTCATCTGTATGGCTGCAGGGTGTGGGCAACACTCAATACGCTGCTCTTCGATGGCGAAGTGGAGGCAGCTGTACAGCAAGCGTGGCAACTCTATGATGCAGGAGTTGACGGTTTGCTCATTCAGGACATGGGCTTGTTGGAGTGCGAGTTGCCACCGATACGCTTGCATGCCTCCACTCAGTGCGACTGCAGTAGCCCCGATAAGCTCCGCTGGCTTCAGGAGGTGGGGTTCTCTCGTGCCGTTCTCGCTCGCGAACTCTCATGCGAGCAGATTAGAGCCCTGAACGACTCATGGAGCGACCGCCGTTTTGAGTTAGAGGCATTTGTGCATGGTGCATTATGCGTTAGCTATTCGGGACAGTGCTACATGAGTGAGGCGGTGAGCCAAAGGAGCGCCAACAGAGGGCGCTGTGCACAGCTGTGCAGGCAGCAGTACGACCTGCTCGATGCCGACAAGCGAGTCATTCGCAGCGCCTGCTACCCGCTGTCGCTTTGTGACCTCGACCGTTCCTCCTTGCTTCGGGAGCTGTTAGAAGCAGGAGTCAGCTCACTTAAGATAGAAGGACGGCTCAAGGATGCCGGCTATGTGCGCAACATAGTGGGATACTATCGGTTACTCTTAGATGAACTGTTTGAGCAGTCGGACGGCAAGTACCGGCGTGCCTCCTATGGCAGGGTGAGTTTAGGTTTCGAGCCTAACCCCGAGAAGACTTTCCACCGAGGTGCTACAACCTTGCAGATTCCATTACCTAACGACAAAAGTGACAACCATCTGCCGCTGCATTTGGCAAATATGTCAACTCCTAAGTCCACCGGCGAACAGATTGGCACAATAGCCGAAGTGAGGAGCAAAGATGTGATTGACATTGCTACTTCTGTTGAACTCAGTGCCGGCGACGGCATCGTTATAGGGTCTCAGGGAGCCTATGTTAACCGCGTGGAGCAGTTGTCTGATGGTGTGGTGCGCGTCAAGACGAGTTCGCCTCTAATTGAGCACTCAGCCGTTACTAAGCATGCGCCAGTCTATCGCAACTACGACAAGCTGTTCCTCACGCGTCTGACTGCTGCTAAGACACAGCGTCTGCTGCCCGTCAGTATCGCTCTGACCGACACCGACAGCGGCTTCATGCTTAGCGCTACTGCAGTAGGGCAGGAAGATGATGTTCAGGTGGAACAGCACTTTGAATGTGAAAAGACCGAAGCCACCAACCCCGAGGCTGCAATTGCCGCTATACGTCTTGCGCTTGCCAAGCTCGGTGGAACAGGCATGGAAGCGGTCAATGTGAACGTTCGGCTCTCAAAGGCGTGGTTCATTCCTGCATCGCAAATAAACGGTTGGCGTAGGGAAGTATGTGCCCGACTTTCTCAGCAACTATCGTCACGCCGAACTTTGTGTAAGCATATTATATCCCACCCTACGCTTCCTACATCGATTCCTACTGATTACAGACTTAATGTGTCGAATTCCTATGCTCGCCGATTCTATGAACAGTGTGGAGTGGCAGATGCGGCTGATGCCTTTGAACTTGCTCCTGAGCCTCAGGCAGCATTGATGACATGTCGCTACTGTCTGCTCCGCGAGTTGGGGCAATGCAGAAAGTTGCAAACGACTCAGGCTGCAAATGACAAATCGCTTCAGCCCGCTTATCTGAGAACAGCAGGAAAGCTCTTCCGACTTTCTTTCGACTGCAAGAATTGTCTAATGCACATATATAAACTATTTGACGCTCATCTATGATAAAAGTTGTACTTTCGGGTTTTGGAAAAATATACTACCTTTGCATGTCGTAATTTTGGATAAAGTGCCCATGTCGTAAAGTAAACTGATGCGCCGTTTGCTTCACATATTATATGGTTTTGTGGCAGTGATAGTCGTTGCTGTTGTGCTTGTCGTTGTCGTTCTTAATAGTTCTAAGGTTCAGACCGGAATAGTAAGAGTAGTGACTGAGCAGCTCTCCGACCAACTGCAGACCGAGGCACACATCACTTCCTTCGATTACGACTTCCCCAACCACTTGCATATCGATGATATATACATTGCCGACCGGCAGGGCGATACCTTGCTCGCTGTTAGTCATGCTACGGCTCATTTCCGCCTGCTCGATTTTTTCGCTCGCAAAGTCACTATCTCAGAGATTGAACTAAGGCATGGAAAGTTAAATATCCTGAAAGATATAGCGGAGGTCAGAAACTTTGATTTTATTTTAGACTACTTCAAGTCAGACCGAAGTAAGGGAAATGAAAATCTGCCTACCATTCAGGTAAAAGATGTGTGGCTCAATGATATAAGCCTTAGATATCTCGACCTGAGCAGTTTGGCTCAGGCAGAAGATGCCGGGTCCCGAAGGCAGGATATGTTTTACAAAGACGACATACTTGTCGATTCTCTAAATCTGCTTTTCTCTCTTAATCACTTATCTGCCGATTCTATAGATGCCGAAATCAAGCATTTGTATGCCCGTGAGAAGTCGGGGTTCGAGGTGAGTCAGGTGGAGGCGCAACTCATACTTACCGACAAGGAAGCATATATGCCCAAGATGTCGGTCAGTCTGCCACATTCGCGATTTGCAACCAGTGTGGTGCATGCCTATTTTCCTGACAGCACCTCAGATATAGGAAAAATCCGTGCCGATCTTAGGTTGGACGAGGCATCGGTTGTTCTCAGCGACCTTGCTGCCTTTGCGCCTTCCCTCAGACGTATTGACGACCCTGTCAGTCTCAATGGTGCCATATATGGGTCGGTTGACAGCCTTACTGCTACCGACCTGCAGGTGGTGTATCACAGCAAGACCCTGCTCAGTGGCGATGTGCGGCTCAGAGGACTGCCCGACTTGGAAAACACATCATTCAGGGCTCAACTGCAGGACCTCATGCTCGATCCCAAGATGTTAGAAGAATTCTTGTCGGACCTTTATGACCGCTCTACCAAACTCACGCAGACCGTTTATCAGCTCGGAACAGTGCACTACCACGGGCAGCTTGTAGGCAAGATAGACAGCCTGCAGCTTGAGGGCGCTGCCACTTCGCGTTTGGGTAATCTGACTACCAATGGGTTGCTCAGAACGCGCAAACACATACTGCAGCAAGCTCGTGAGGAGTCCGCCGACACTACTTCGCAAACCTTTGAGTTTCGAGACATGGCATTCCGCGGGAAAGTGGCAACCGACAGTTTTGCACTCGGCGAACTGCTCGGGGCAAAAGACCTTGCCGACATAGCCATGAACGTCGAGATGGACGGCTATTCGGCAGGTGAGCAGCAACCGCTGCACGGCAAAGCTAAAGCAAATATAGAGAGGGTAACATATAAGGATTATACCTACCGTGACATTCGCCTCGACGGCAACTACAATACCAACGGATTTCATGGTACTCTGCAAGTGAACGACGAAAATGTGGCTTTCTATTTCGGAGGTGAGGTTAACTTGGCATCTAAAGCACCAAAGTTGCGCTTCGACATGAATCTTGAGCGCCTGCGTTTGGACAAACTCAACCTGACCGACAAACTCACCGACTCCGACTTGCATTTGCGTACCAATATCGACCTCGCGCTTTCTGATATCGACCATCTCAGCGGTACGGTTGTTATCGACTCGTTTCGCTTTGAGAATAACCAACGAGCCGTTGATATGCATCAGCTGCGTCTTACGGCGTATGCGCCTGACAGAAAGGATGATATTGCAAAACAGAAAACAGCTGACGCAGAAGCCGCCGACCGACGACAATTACGGCTGCAATCTGATTTCGTCAATGCCTCTTTGTCGGGTAACCTTCCGCTTGCTACTATCAAACAGACAATGCAGCGCATGCTGTCGCGCTATCTGCCACTGCTCTTGTCGGCAGATTCAGGAAAATCTCAGACTGGTGACCTTGATTTGCAAATCACATTAACCGACATCGACCGTATTGCACAAGTTCTTGGAATCGACTTCGCAATGAACGGCAGTGCCACTATAAATGCCAACATTGCCCCTTCACGCAACAGCATAAACCTCACAGCAGAGATCCCTAAGATTCATTACAATAACTTCAATTTCTCCGACCTGAGTCTTGATCTCAGCACAGATACCGATTCGCTGAAGATGCAGGCAAGTGCACTGCAGCTGCATAGCCGTAATGCCAAAGCTGAATCAGGTAAGAATGTCAACTACAGTCTCAATCTCGATGCTGCCGACAATCAGGTGGCACTGGTCGCACGGTGGTTCGATAAGTTAGAAGCTAAGAAAGGAAGCGTGGCTACGCTGACACGACTGCTCCCGCCTTTGACCAGTAATTCCAAATTGCCGATTTTCGACCTCAACATACAACCATCCTCGCTTATACTCAAAGACTCTGTTTGGACCATTGCTCCATCGCAAATAATATATAATCATCAAGATACTGTCATTGATGTTCGCCATTTGGAGATGGCTACCGGTAACCAGTCAATAGTGGTCAACGGCATAGCAAGTCCCAAATCTACGGACTCGCTCTATGTTGCACTCAGCAATATCGACCTCGACTATGTGCTCAACTTCACCCACATACGCAAGCAATCGATTTCATTCTCCGGACTTATAGATGGTTGGGCAAAAGTCTATTCTACGCTGTCGAATCCTATGTTTGAGGCAGATGCACGAATCGATGGTGCTTATATAAACGAAGCTCAGATGGGCGATGCTCATGCCATAGCCACATTGGACAAGGCTAACAAAAGGATTGTCATTGATGGTACCCTGACCGAGAATGGGCGGCAGGTGGCGCTTGTTGATGGAGAGGTGCTGCCATTGCAGAAATACTGGGGAATAGACATCGACGTCGATTCAGCGCGCCTCGCGTTCATAGAGCATTGGACTCACAAGTTCCTTCGTGATATTGACGGACGCGGATACGGACATATCAAGGTGTTTGGAAAAGAAAAAGATACCTACGTGGTGGGTAAGGTGTTCGGTGACGAGGCCTCTTTCATTATACCCGTTATCGGTACGCGTTACAGCTTCACCGACACTGTGGTTCTTGATACTACAGCTATCATCTTCAGGGATATAACTGCCTATGACGACCAACGAAGGCAAGTGAAGGTTAATGGAGTTGTGGGGCATAAATGCTTCAAGAATTTCGACTATGACTTGCATATAGAAGCCGATCGGGCACATGTGGTGTCGCTAAGTCCGGCTGCTAAAGGGCTGTTTTATGGAGATGCTTATGCCACCGGTACGGTGGATATTCGCGGAAGCGATAATGTGACAGACATTAAAATTGCAGCACAGACAGAGCCTCGAACCAATATCTACCTCTCGGTAGCAGCCAAAGAAAATGCAAAAGACGATTCGTTTGTTGAGTTTGTCAGCGGTAAAGATACCGTAGCATTAGCCATCGAGGTAGATGATGATGCGGCAAATATTGCCCATAGGGAGCCGGCGAAAAAAGGACACATGCTATTAGGTCTGCAACTCGATGTGGACGACGATGCGGCAGTGAATCTGCTTGTCGGTAAGAACGGCGACCTGCTTCGTGCTCGCGGGCATGGACCGATAAGCATCGATTACGACGATAGGGAGGCGTCAGCACAGCTTCGCGGCGACTTCACCATATCTACCGGAACATTCGATTTTACGTTGCAGAACCTCATCCATCGCTCGTTCTCTTTCCAACGAGGTAGCCGCATTATCTTTGATGGCAATGCTGCTAATCCTGAGATAGACGCAACAGCCGTCTATTCTACTACGGCATCGCTTCGCGACCTTTTTGGTTCAGACTATGAACAAGTAGGAGCCACACGCTCTACGGTGCCTGTCAACTGCCTGCTGTATTTGAAGGGGAGACTATCGAACCCGACTATCACTTTCGCGGTAGAACTGCCGCAGTCCGATGAAGGCATAGCCTCACAGGTTAGAAGTATTATCAACACCGACGAGATGCTCATGCGCGAGATAATCTATCTGCTTGCATTCAACCGTTTCTATACGCCAGAATACATGAAGCAGTCAACCGCCATTACCGGACTCGATGAGACTTATTCGCTGCTCACAAGTACACTTACCGGACAAATCAACAACTGGCTCTCGAAAATAACCGACAACTTCACCGTAGGATTCAACTTCCGCACCGACGGTGAAGGAAGCAACTCATCGCAGGAGTATGAGACGCAGTTTCAAATACAGCCCACCAGCAGGCTTCTCATAAACGGTAATGTGGGCTATCGCTACAACGACATCAGCAACCAGCCCGTGTTTGGCAATCTTGATGTGGAGTATCTGCTTACTCCGTCAGGGCAATGGAGAGCAAAGGCATATACCCATTCGGTGGATAAGTACTCACTGCGCGAGGCAGCCACAGTGCAGGGTATAGGTCTGAGGTTTCAGCAGGACTTCAACGTGGGTGATATAAAGAAAAACAAAGAAGCCCGTAGGCGCCGTCGCGAAGAAGCGAAACAAGAGCGGCGCGAACGAGCTAATAAACCTAACACCAACCGTAACCTGCACAAGCAGACCAAGAGGAGCAAGTAGCAAGGTCAGTATGTGACCTAAGTCAACTCAGTCTCAGGCGGCTGTCATGCCTAATGCCGGTCGGTCTGCTGTATGATGCAGTCGGCGGGGTGTTTTTGGTGCTCGTCAAGGATGATATGTCCGATATGGTCGGCGGTTATACTACCCGAAGTGGGATTCTTGACAGAAGGAATAGAGCCTTTGATTGTGGCATTGAGGGTGGAGTACTCGAAGGCAAGACCACTATCGTCGCCGAAGGTGCAGTCTTCCAGTTGAAGGTTGGTGCAATAGCACAAAGGCTGCAGACCATTGATATGGCAACGCACAAGCCGAAGGTTGCGGCTATACCACCCTAAATATTCGGCATCGATTTCAGAGTCGATAATGGTGCAGTTGTCCGATTCCCAAAACGAATCTTTGGAGTGGATAACGGAGTTGGTGATGATGATGTTGGCAGCATGTTGAAAGCTGTAGTCGCCGTTTTGCTGAAGCCTGTCAATGCGGACATCTGTGGCATGCAGGAATAGATATTCTGAACCACAGATGGTTGACTTATTGAGTGTGACGTCAGAACAGTGCCAAAACGCCTCGGCTGCATTCGGCAGTTGCAAGTCAGATAATCTTAAGGCTGAGGCCTCACGGAAGGGTTTGGCGGACTCGATAAGGCAGTCGTTCATGCTGATATTGCGGCTATACCATATCGACGACCGTGATGAAGGCGCAAAGCGGCAACCGTTGCAAATGATGTCCTGACATTCCCAAAGGGCATACTTGTTCTCAAACAAGCATCGCTCGGCATGTATCTCTCTGCATTCTTTTAATGCCGACTCCCCCTCATGGAATGTGACGTCTGTAAGGTGCAGTCGGGCAGACATATAGAGCGGACGCTCTCCGCCATATTCTTTTGAAGAAATATCTCTCATTATTCGATTTTTCTCATTTGCAAAATGACTACTTTGGCAGGTTGTTTTCTATGTACAGGCATAGTTCATGCACTGTCTGTATGGTTTTGATGACTCCCCGCTCGGGTTGAAAGCCAAAGGTCCGGCGGATAAAAAGGCTTGTTTCTACGGCGTCAAGTGATGTCATGCCGAGGTCTTCTTTGAGTGAGGCTTCGGGTTTGAGGGCTGACTCGTCGTATTCCAAACGATTGACAAAGAAATCGTTGAGTTTTTGTTGAATTTCTTGTGGTGTCATATTTTCCAGTTAATAGAGTTTATATTTTTCGAAACACTAATGCACTGTTTGTTCCGCCCATACCACTTGAGTTTGAGAGGACGATGTTGATGGGAGTATAGATTGTCTCACGAGCGATATTGAGGTCTTTGGCTTCGGGAATAACATTTTCAAGATTGATATTGGGTGCAACAAACGAGTTTTGCATCATAAGTATGGAATAAACAGCTTCACTTGCCCCAGCCATCCAGTTCTCGTGGCCTGTCATGGATTTGGTAGAGGAGATGAAAGGCCTAGACAGACTAGAAAGACTAGATAGACTAGAAGGTACAAACAGTCGTGTGAGCGCTTTGGCTTCTTCAATATCACCGGCATAAGTTGATGTGGCATGTGCATTGACATAATCGACTTGTTCGGGTTTGATACCGGCATCATCGAGTGCGCGTTTCATTGCTATATACTCGGCATCAGCCGAAGGCGCAGAGATATCTTCTATGCCATTTGATGAGAAACCATATCCACATACTTCTGCAAGTATATTTGCGCCTCGGGCTTTGGCATGCTCGTATTCTTCGAGCACCAACGCTGCTGCACCACCACTTATAATAAAGCCGTCTCTTTCTTTATCAAACGGACGGGAAGCTTGCTGAGGTTTATCATTCCTGAGTGACAAAGCATATAATGCATCAACGCCAAGAGGCGTATATTCAGAAATTTCGGTAGAGCCTCCGACAATGAAGACATCTTGTAAACCTTGCCTTATAAAAGTTGATGCAATACCTATAGCATGCGAAGACGAAGCGCAAGCGGCTCCAACGTTGATTAGTCCGCCACTTAGATGAAAGATAGTCCCCAAATTGATAGCCGCAGAAGATGTCTGACCTCTAAACAAAGCGTTTGGGCCAAGCATTATCGAATTATGTTCTGCCCCCATAATGTCAAACACTTCTTTCAGCGGTTTCATGAGTCCATCATTCCCCCACACACACCCTACTTCATTCTTCAGTAGATAGTCATCGGTTATACCTGCTTGCCCGAATGCTTGTCTGACAGCCATATAGGCATATTCAGCGTCATCTGACATTGTAGCACGAAACTTACGGGGAAGGAGAGGTTTGAGATCGGGACATGGAACTTTGCCAACCATGCCGGATTGCAGGCCATATTCTATGCGTTTAGGGTCAAAGATAATCCCCGAACGACCTTGACGAAGGCTCTCAGTGACTGTCTGAAGGTCTTGCCCTATGCACGACCATATTCCCATACCTGTGACTACTACGCGTTTCATGCTTTTGCTATTTCATCAATTAAATTTCTTCCGAGTATAACTTCTACTGTAGCTATTGATGTTGTTAAGACCCCAAATAATCCTTGGTATTGTACCGCTTGTCCCGTCATAAACAAATTATTAATTTTCGTTCGAATAGGGATAAATGCACCTTGTTGCCCATACACCGCACCCGACGGATTATTATAATAATCTCTAATCGTCAAAGGTGATGCCGTATAGACATTTTCTATTGAGTCAGTTAGTTTGGGATAATAATCAGAAACAGCTTCGATAAGTTGTTGAGCTAATTTGTTCTTAAATTCTCTATAATCAACTCCTCTATTTTCTACAAGTGTATCGTTCCACTGCTTGAATTTTGAATATCGTATAAAAGTTAATATTTCCATTGTATCTGCCCATTCCCCTTGATTTAACATAGGCGGTGTTATCATTGTTATGAATTTGGGTAACTCAGGGTCTTTGGCAAATGTTGGTATAAAAAACCAATTATTATAAAATGGGAACGCATGATCTTTCAACTTTATATAACATATGAAACATGATATGTCGTTTTGCATCATCTGTATTCTTTCATATGTTGCCAAGCGGAACACATTGGAATTCGTTAATTTTGTAAATGGAAGCGGAGACATACTGCATACATATGTGTCAGCATAATACTTCCTACCATCTAAAGTTTGCACATAAGAAATTCTTTCGTTTTTCATATTTACATATGTAACCTCAGAGTTATTCAAAACCACACCATTGTGTTCATTTATATAGTTTTCCAAGACTTTAGCAAACGTAAAACTACCATTCTCTATTTGCCATCCTCCTTCTATATATAACAGTAGTATCATCCCTAACCCTATAGATGGTATTTGCGAAAGGTTATATCCTAAGTGCATGCCCACATATTCAAATAACTCGGATAGTTGTTTGTTTGTTATATATTTATCAATTAACTGTG
>CAMHGK010000021.1 GCA_946184695.1 uncultured Bacteroidales bacterium
ACGAATTCTTTCAAATAGCACTAATAGTGTAACTTGTTATGGTTCTGTTAAATCGGATGGTGGATTTAATATATCTTCACAAGGATTTTGTTGGAGTACACACCAAACACCTACTATCTATGACCAACACACGATTGAATCTGCAAAAATGGGTGAATTTAGTAGTGTTATTTCCAATTTGGCGTTAAATACGACATATTACTTCCGTGCTTATGCTACGAATCAAGAAGGAACGTCATATAGTAACCAAGAAGCATATGAATTAGGTGCCACTAAAATAGAATTAGATTTGATTTCAGCGCAATCAACACGTGCAGATGTCGTAGAATGTATAGCTAAGATTAACAACGATGGCGGATTTGCAATTGTAGAGAGAGGAATATGCTGGAGTACTTCGGACAATCCAACAATTGCTGATCACTATACATCAAGTGGAAGCGGTGTGGGTGAATATTCTTGTACATTATCTGGACTTCCACTTGAGACGTTAATTTATATTCGTGCATACGCTACAAACACAAGTGGTACCGCTTACAGCAAGCAAATAACAATAATGACAGGAAGTGGCGTTCCAACATTTACGACTCCAATTGTTTCTAATATTAAGTCTAGTTCAGCTACTATCACTGTAACAATTACAGATGACGGCAACCTTCCAATCATTGCAAGAGGTTTTTGCTGGACAATTATGAGTTGGGCTATGTTTGCCACATTAGAAGCCGCGGATGGGTATACATCAAATGGAGCAGGCATTGGTACATTTAGTGGTACACTCTATCCTCTTAATCCAAATTATACATATTATGTATGTCCATATGTTACTAATGCTGCAGGCACATTTTATGGAGAATTGGTATCATTTAAGACTCTTGCTCAGTAAAAGATAAGAATAAATGTTGCTGCTGATGCGTTAATTATTGCACGTTAAATCAAATAAAGTATATTGTTAATTATTCCTTTTTGTTTTATTTGAAGTACTGTACGTTAGCACTTGTTAATATGTTAGAATTCTTGGTTGCAAGGATAGAAATTACTATCTAATTATATTGAACTGATGCTTTTATTAATTTTTTTGTGCAATTAACTGTTATAGAGATACTAACCCTAAAAGTTTGTAATGGTGTAAAATACTGAAAATAGAATAGCGGAACAGTGTATGAAGAAAATAATCATTATAATTTTGGTTCTCGTATCGTCAACTGCTTTTGCGCAGGTTGATGACTTCAGCAAGTTCAAAGAGCGGCAGAGTGCTGAATTCAACAAGTTCAAGGAAGACCAGCAGGCCCAATATGACGCTTACCGAAAAAAACTGAATGACGAATATGCAGAGTTTATGCGAAAAGCATGGGCAGAGTTTCATGCCAACAAGGCAGAACAACCGCCCAAGCAAGCTCCGCAGCCTCCCGTGGTGTATGAAGACCCGAATCCCGCACCTCAGCCGTCGCCTGCTCCCACTCCTAAACCCGATTCAGAGCCTGCGCCTGCGCCCAAGCCTACCGAACCGGTGGTCAATCCCAAAACAAAACCGGCTCCCGCACCGGCTCCTAAGCCTCTGCCGGTACCTGATACCGAGCCGGTAAGAATACCTGTCAACCCCATAGTAGTGGTTGTCCCCAAACCCGAACCAGCGCCTGAACCGATAGCACCGGTCAAACCTAAAGATGAGGTACAGAGCAAACGTGTGTCGGTCAATTACTACGGGACATTGCTTTCCGTGGCTTTCCCGCAAGACGACAACCTCAAAATCAAGACTTTCAACGAGAACGGCTTTGCCGACTGCTGGAAACAGCTGTCGGATTCCAAATATGACATCATGCTCAAGACCGCTTTGGACGGGCGCAAGTCGGCAAGGCTGTGCGACTGGGCATATATGGACTGGCTGAGGGCTGTGACAGAAAAACACTACGGCAAGACCAACGAGGCAGTGCTGGTGCAAGCATTCCTGATGTCGCAGTCAGGCTACCGCATACGTCTCGGCATGGGCGGCAACCGGCTCTATATGCTCGTTGCAAGCAATTATGACATCTACCATATCAACTTCTACCGCCTCGACGGAGAAAAGTTCTACGTCATCAACGGCAACGACGTTGACAAGATGCATATATGCGAGTCGAAATTCGGCAAGGAGAAGTCACTGGCGCTACAGATACAGAACCTCCCGAAGTTCGGAGAAGACCCGTCGCCCGCTCGCAAGCTGACCTCGAAAAAAGGTGTGACAGCTTCGGTCAGCGTCAACAAGAACCTGATAGACTTCTTCAACATCTATCCGAAGGCATATTTCGGCGGCGACTTCACAACCCACTGGGCAGCATACGCCAATACCCCTCTTGAGATGTCCATGCAGAAGTCGCTCTATCCCCAACTGAGAAAGACGATAGAAGGGATGAGCGAGCGGCAGGCGGTGGCAATCATTCTCAACTGGGTACAGACAGCTTTCGTCTATGAGTACGACGACAAGGTGTGGGGCGGCGACCGTGCTTTCTTCCCTCAGGAGACTCTCTATTACCCCTATTGCGATTGTGAGGACCGTTCCATCCTATTCTCGCGCCTGGTACGCGACTTGCTCGGGCTGAAGGTGGTGCTGCTCTATTATCCCGGACATCTTGCTACAGCCGTGGCGTTCTCACACGAAGAAAAAGGAGACTTCGTAGAGTATAAGAATACCAGATACACGGTATGCGACCCCACTTATATCGGCGCCGACGTGGGGGAAACAATGCCGAGTATGAACAACAAAGAGGCACGCGTTATAGTGCTTGACGCCAAATGACACCCAAACAGAAAAAGCGGACAATGATAATAGTCGCAGCAGCAGTGATAACTGTTGCGGCGGCTGTTGTCATCAGCCGCCTTCTGCTTCGCGCTGACAGGACATCCCTGCCGGAAAACATAACCGACAACCGGCATACCACCAACGGCAGTATCGTATATCATGATGACACCCCACCTGCCGACGCGCGCTTAGTGGGCGAATGGACAAACGATGACAATCCCCAATGGCACAAGGTCTATTACGACGACTATGATGACGATTCAGGCTACTATTGGGGCAAGGAGTGGAACGAGGCAGAGGACGTGTTTGAGGAGGACCTCGTTTATCACGGCAACGGCTGGTTCCGCTGGAAGATAGAAGGCAAACGTGTGGTACATGAGTTGCACTGCATGGACAGCTACAACATCCCTGTCGCCAAGAATTACCGTATCCGGCGAAACAACAACTCTCTACAACTCACAGATGACGATTTCAAAGATGTTAGTTTCTATTTCTCCCTTGCAGACGAGTGATGCAAAAACAAAGAGGAATAATGACTATAATTTTGCAACAACAAAGAGGAATAACGACTATGATTTTGCAGAAACTATGATTTTGCAGAAACAAAGAGGAACACGTTCCGCTGCATGACATCCGTCTGTTATCTTACGAGGACAGACTTCAAGCGAGGCCGTCTAACAACGAAAAAGAAGTTAGACAGCCTCGCTTGATAATGTATAATGTATAATGCATAATGCATAAATTACCCCTGCCCCCTGCCATAAGGAAATATATATTGCTCCTATCGTCGCAATTCGCGCGCCGCACCTCCAAGCGTCCTGTGGACGCTTGGAGGTGCGGCTGTATCGTTTCACCCCCATGGGGCGTGAGAGACGATGCCGATAGAGAGTTTAACGGATAGCTGATGATTGGCGTAATCAGAGGTTGAGCAAGGTCTTAGCTGCTTCGTTGACTCTGACGACGTATCCTTGCGAGCGTTGCGGGAGCTGCTCTACGAGTTCGTTGCCCGTGGCAGTACGCTGACAGACGAACTGTCCTGTGACGGTATATACGGTAACCACATCACCTTCTATCAGTCCGCGCACATAGAGGTTGCCCTCAGCGGCAAAGATGATGTAGTCGCGTTTGCCGTCGGCATCGGTCAGAGGCAGTCCGCCGATACGCAGGTAGAAGCGATGCGCACTGTTGTCGGCGAGCTGTGGATTATCGGTGTTGTCGAAGTGATAGTCTTGCAGTTTGAGGTCAACAATCTTATTGAGTCGTCGGTCAGTGAGCCAAACGTGCGAATATTCGCTGAACGCCTCAGGTTCAGGCAGTGAAATAGTGCATACGGCATCTGACTGCTGCGAACCGACGGCAGCTATATGTGAGCTTACTGCAAGCGGCACATCGACTTCGAGCGGCATGGCGCCGAGCAGTGAGATTCGGTTTCTGAGGCTATGATCCATCAGATAGAACTGACTATTGGTATCAGCAATCCACTTCACACCGTCACGTCCTTGCGAGTACTGTACTACCTTATCTGCATTCTCTGACGGGAAAATCTCGACAATATCAGATGAGTTGTTGGTATTCGATGTGAGACGTACTATCTTGCGCAACGGCTTGCCAGAGTCCGAATAGACGGGCAGACGGAACCTGACTATTTCTTTGTCTTTCATTGTAGCTGTCTGCATGAAGGCAGCCTTAGTGAGCGACATCGTGGCACCGGTGTCCCATGAGCGCGAGGTATATATATTGCTCGGACTTACGTAGTCATACTCGCCTGTACCGTCCATTTGATAGAACAGGTGAGGTATATGCAGCTGATAGCCGAAGTCATCGACATCGTCGGAGAAGCCGGACGTAGCATAGTCGCTGACAAGCCAAGGCAGTCCCACCATGTTCCAACCCATGTCCTCTTGTCGGGTGAAATCGAGCGTCTCACCGTTCATACCAGCCGTTCGGTTGTCGTACTGATAGAGAGTATCGGTCTTGGTGGTTCCGTCTTCTTCATATACATAGTGTCCGGCCTCAGCAAACCCTGTGAAGCGCAGCAGCGTGTCAGCAGAAGCCGAGAAATCGATAAGGTAGCCACGGGTGGCGAGACGGTTGCCGGTTGTCATAGTCTTCCATGCGCTTGAGTTGCTCAGCTGGAAGTTGTAGTTCATTTCGGCTCGTTTGGTACCATCATACTGATACGAGGTAAACGGCACAGGGTTGAGCTGCTGTATAAGAGAGTCTGAGGCAGCGTTATAAGCAGTAGAATATACAATGTCAACGTTATGGTTGAACGGCATCGACATCATTGAATACTGCTGCTCTGAAAAACGCTTTTCGGCTGCCACATATTGCAGCTGAATATGGTTGCCTTGCCCGTAGAGCGAGGCTTGTTCGCCCACAAGCACGTATGCCGGACGTATAGCCGTTTCGCCTGCGAATAGCGGGTTTCCATTGTCGGTATCGACAACGAAGTCAGAGTTTTTCATCAGATATACCACAGACCCGGTGTGTGGGTAGCGGTTGCCGCCATAGTTATCGAGGTAGGCGACGCGTTCCTCAGCCTGAGTATGTCCGCTGCTGCCAGCAAGGGGGTTGGTCAGGTTGGTGGCATGGAGCTGCGAGCCCTGCGGTGCACGCCATGTCTCATAACATCCGAGGTCAACAGAGTCGGCTATGACGCGCGGGTTAGCCAGCAGGTCGAGGTCGCGCGAGTAGTTGACAACATATCCAAGGTACGGCGTGAACATGCTGTTTATAGCAGACAGATTTGTGCGGGCAGTGTCCTCGGCGTTGATATACCCGCTCTTCTCGTGCAGCTGATAAGACAGAGGTCTGTCGGCAGTGAGGTATGCAGGCAGCGAATATACATTGCCCGAGGTGAGATATGGTGCGAACATACCTGTCTTGGTATTGCACTGCGAGAACTTGGTATCGGTTGCAGCAGGCAGTCCGAGATTGTTATCGGCACTATTGGCAGTGATGGTACGCACGATGCTGTTATCAGCAGCCTTGGTGGCATCGATGGTAAACTGACCGCTGTTGTCGGTAGCAACGGTGGTGTTGAGCACGAGTCCCTGAGCTCCGACACTGATATCAGCATTGGCGGTGTTGCCATATACGAGGCTGTTATAGAGCAAGCCCTTGCGCAGATCAACTACAGTTGTCGGAGAGGTGCCGCTGAGAGTATTACCGGTGATGATACTGTTTCGCACTGCCATACGTTGGTCTGCTATAAGCACAGGCGCCTTGCTTAGTGTCTTCGAGGGGTTACAGAAGAGGAATCCGTCGAATAGGAAACCTGTCTCAAACGGGTCGGCAACGGTGTCGGTCAGCAGCGACGATATACGAGTCTGTGATGTACCGGGGGCTGCCATACCGGGGCGCGTCGCCCTTACTTTATTGACGAAACGCTGACATTCGGCGTCGGTATAATAGCCGTCGGCATCGTGGAAAGCAGTATCTTGGAAGTTGGTTGCTATGGAGCCATACACCTGCACACCGTCGTGAGGCAGTATGTTGAGGTCTGACTGCGAGAGCAGGTCAGCCTGAGAGTTCGACGGTCCGCCCTTGACGAATACGTAAGCACGGCGCGACTCCTCCTCGAGTGTATGATTCATATAGGTGTAAATCGACGCCACGTCGATAGCATTCTGGAGCTGTCCTTTACCGAAAGCCCGTTCCCACGAAGTGCCGTCGCTGTTGTCATCGACAGAACGCATCGGATCGACATAGAGCACACGCTGAAGCACAGCCAGACACTCGTAGGCGCCACGTTCCATGCCCTGACCTATGAGTCGTGCTTTGGCAGCGAGGTCGAAGTCCTGACGAAGACTGACAATGGTGTCGGACTTAAAGCCTAATGAGCGGCGCCATAGCAGCGAGCCCGCGACTTTATCGTATTGCGGAGTGAACACTTTTGTACGATAGAGAGTGGTGTCTGCCATATTCATGGTACGCACTGCGGGGTTAAGCCTGAAGCTGCGTGCAAGGCGTTCATCGTCGGTTGCGGCATCTTCATCGGGGTCAACGAAGTTAGGTCCGTAGAATACATCCAAATTGTCAGCCGAGAGCCATTCGTTGCCGAAGGCATCACCGCTCTTTTCACCAAAACAGCCGAAGATGGCATTTTGGGTAACGCGGTCGGCAATTCCGGGAGTGGCACTACGCTTCTGCCAAGATGTGTTACCTATGTGCAGCTGAGTGAGAGTGTCGGCAGCAAGATTGTCTTTCCAGATGATGGAGTTATGAACTTCGCTGAGCGGGTTCTGCAGGTTCAGATAACCGTCGTTGAGCGCTGAAGTAGAGTTGATGATACGCACGATGTTAGGCGTATTGTCGAGCGCGGTTCCTGCCTGGTGGTGAATAGGTGCAAAAACGGGGTCACCGGCATTGGAATGGAAGAGTGTGTTGACAACGAGCGTAGTACCGCCACCTTGCCCGATATATACTGAGGGTGAGCGGAATGCAGGGTCGGCTGTGCGCTCGCCATTGTTAATGAACGAGCAGTTAGAGATTGTCAGTTTGGGTATCTCTAAGTCGCCGCCGGCGGTATGCTCAACAGTGGGATACAGAGGTTCTGTACCTGATATATTGCCTGCATTATCGCGCTGACGCTGCTCCCGATAGAATATGGCAGCACCACCTAAACGGTTAAGCTCAAGGGTATTGATGGTATCGGCTACGGAATAGATATTGCTAAAGCGTATGCCGTCGAAGAGTATAGGTATGACGGTATCGGTACGTTGCAAATCGTCGTCGCGGTAGGTGCGTACCATCGTCTGGCGCGTCATATCCTCTACCACGATAGTCTGGTTGAGCGTCTCTTTGCCGCTTATGGGCGACATCTCGATAACCGACGGGTTGCCGTGCGGATCGCGCGATGCGTCTTCTGAGGTAGTACTCCATCCGCCAAGAATATTGATGCTGCGCACCGAGTATAGCACATCGTTTTTAGCGGTATCGGGCAGTACGACAGACAGTTTGTTGGTAGGAACGTCGAAGAACAAGGCATGCCGCTCAAGGATAGTATGCAACGGAGCATAGTTACCTGCTTTGAGCATGATGTACTTGTCGTGATTGTTGTGCGAGCGAAGTAGTATCTCGATGGCACCCTGCAAGTCGGTGGTAGCGCGGCTCCATGACGTACCGTCGTGCACGAGGTCGGGGAAGCGCTCGACGTCCATACCCGGAGTTACCCAGACAGTGTCTATCTCGTTGCCGGGGAGTTCGAGCTGAACATACTGATATTCATACACACCCATGTCGATATAGACGTTCTCTACTCCGAGCTTTGGGTGCGAGGAGATACGGTACATCTCGTTCTGAGTATCTGCGCCCTCGCGGGTATATTCCATATAGTGCTCATTGCCGATAGGCATAAGCGGCAGGTTGAACTCTGTGGTATGCTGCTTGGCGAAGTGGTTGTAAAGTGCATCCTCTGCTTCGCCAACAGGTCGGAAAGACGCCACTTCCATGCCATAGACAGGCAAGGCTTCGCCTGACGGGTCGGCTGCCAGTGCATCCGCCTCGGTGTCGTACTTATAACTGTCGGGATAGGTCTCACGGTCGCGCTTGGTGTTCTCCCACCACTTAACCCTACGCGTGACATTTTGCTTCATTGTTCCCCAGCCGGCGTCGGTTGTGGAGTTGGCACGTGCGAGCAGCCAGTCGGCATTCTGCATATAGCCGTCGATGCCCGGTATCTCAGAAGGCTGAACAAAGTTAGGACCGTCAACAGCATCGTTCTTGCGGTTGATGATGACGTTGTTGTTTCCACGCAGATAGCTGAACAGATCGCCATAATCTTCTTGTGCCAAGTACTCGTGCAAGGTATGCAGCGGCATAGGTTTCTTACGTGGGTCGCAGTTGATGGGGTCGTCTTTAGTTGGGTCGTCGAATATCTCGTTGTACTTGAGCAGGTAGCCGTCGATGAAGCGGTGGTCGGATAGCAGTCGTGGCGTTATCTGATAAGGTTTGGTGGATGGCAGTCCGTATCCGTTGCGGTAGGCACAGAAGTAGAGTCCTTCGATGAGGTCTCCGAGTGTACGTATGGCATTGATGGTGTCGTTCATCTTTCCGACCAGAGTGTCGGGGATGAGTCCTTGCCCATAGGTACGCGCAAGCAGGTAGAGCGAATCATAGTTTTGAGTGAGTCGCCTGAAAGCCGCCATATCGTTGCCTGCATAGTGGAACACGCCGTTCATCGACGCACGGTAGCGGTTGTTGAAGGTGTCGATAGAGGCTTGCGGAACGGCTTCCTGTATGCCTTCCGGCGCAATGAGACCTGTAGCCTCGTTACCCCAGAAGAGGCAGTTGACAGCCAACTGTATGGAGTCGCGGTCGAGGTAACGATCGTTGGTCCAGAAGTTATATATCGACGGATAAGCCACTGCCTTGTTTCTGACGAAGTGGCAGTTCATGGCACGAAGACGTGCTTTTTCTGATACCGATATTACGCCGGCAAAACCCTGACGCGCATCGGCATAAGGTATCTCCTCTTCTCCGGAAACATGGAGATTATAGAATCCGCGCCGTGCCTCGTTGTTGTCGAACAGGCAGTTTGCCAATCCACAATAAGCGTTGGTAGCTATTGCGCCACCGGCAGAGAACGGAATGAGCGAAGCACCTAACTCGGTTTCGGGTCCTTGCGAGTAGTTCTGAGTGAAGTGCGAAGAGTAGATGTGCATATCTCCGTTCGAGAATATGGCACCACCGTATGCAGCCATGTTATTCTGTATTCGGCAGTTGCGTATCACGAGCGGTATGTTGTAGGCAGCGGGTGTAGCTACGGCGGGCACGTGTGTCGGATCGCCGTCGAACGACTGTGTCCAGTTGCCGTCAACGAGTATGCCACCACCACGGAAGAATGACTTTCGCTGATATACGTGTCGGTCGTAGTCATCCTGTTCGATGTTGCTGGCATGTCCGCCGGTGATGATAAGTCCGTCGAGCACAATAGAACGTGCTGCTTTCGACTGTGCACACTCCTCCAACATATTCTGACGCAACTGATCAACATCAAGTCCGCCTTGCAAATCGGTGGGGTATTCGTTGATGACATTGTCAGGACTATACACGTACTTATGTTCGTTGTCGTCGAATGTCTTGAAGGTATTGTTAACTTCATCGTAGTGCTTGAACTTCATCGGCAGCGGTCCGAGCTGAGCGGAGTCGGCAAAGCAGGTTATTACGTGATATACATGCGTTGACTGGTCGTTAGATACTGCATCGCCCGACAATATCGTCTGCCGTTGCAGCTCCCATGGTTCGATTACGGAGTTGAGGTTGTAGTCGTTAGTCGGTCGGTTCTCACGTATCTCAACGGTAGAGGCGTTGTTGAGCGTTATGGGTGACAAATCAGCACCGTTTAACCTGATAGGCACGGTGACATCGGCAGTGAGGCTGCCTCCGTCGCCACCTATGTGCAAGTCGCTATAGAGAGTGTCGTTGTAGCCTGCCTGACAATAGGCATTGCCTGCTGCACGGTGGTCGATACCACCAATAAGCGTCACACCCTCGGGAATAGAGAAGGTGTTAGTACGCACAAAGTCTTGCTCACCGTGGGCGTTGCGTGCCGGCAAATAGGTGCCTGCTTCAAGCATTATTTCGAAGTGCGCATTACGCATCTCGGGGTCTTCACGTCGCGACTTGATGATATAGTTGAAAGCATCAAGCAAACGGTGGTAGGGATTGAGGAACGAAGACCCCATCTGCCGATACATCTCCGACATGTCGTCGTCGTTCTCGTTGTCTTGCAGTTGTCGGGCTGTCTCAGAATTAAGCAGGTCGGTATGAACGACAAACAGTCGGTACATCATGTGCTCCTCGTCCACCTGTACCTCGTAGGTATGGTTGATGGCACGTGCACCTATCTCAATGAAGTCGTTGTCTTTGCATACAAGCATATCACCCTCCCACGTACTCCAGGGCCAGCGTTCTACGTTGGGGATGGACCAACGGAGGCGGCTTACACCGGCAATGTCGGTGGTATCGAGTGTGGTATAGATCTCTCGGAGCAGTCGGAACTCTGAGTAGTTCATACCCGCACGGGCAAGGGTTGACGACATCTCAATGGGGTAGTATTGCACATTGTGCCTTAAAAATGACTCGTTTCTGTCCCAGCGCACGCCTTCGGTCTCGACGGCTGACAGTTCGACGTTGCCTTGGCCTTCTATACGACGTACCTCAACGGCGCAGTTAACAAACGGATAGTTGATGTCGTCGCCCACACCGTTCATGGTGAATGTTCCTGCCACGTTGGCAAAGTCGTTGGCAGTGTTCTTCCATATAGCAACCGAGTTGGCACGCAGGTTAGTATCGAACCACATACCTCCGGCACGTGTTGTTGCATTGTTATGACAGATGGTGGAGCAGAAGATATGTGCGTAAGGCAGACCTGAGCCGGCAGCGGGTTCTTCGATATAGACGGCGCCACCGATATCGGCACTGTTATTTTTGAGAATGGTTCCGCTGACGAGAGCACCCGGCATAAGATATAGACCGCCGCCGCTGCCGTTGGCTGTATTGTTATGAACAACGCAGTTGCGGATATGTGCAAAGTCGGTCACCACAGCACCTCCACCACGGCTGTCTTCCTCGTCAGGCGATTTAGCCTCACCGTTGACGATGAAGCAGCCGTCAACCACAGCACGGTGAGTCTCGGCATCGGGTTGCGAGGCGAAAGCGCTCAGATAGCCGCCTGCGTCTTGACCCTCTTGCCGATTCTCTTTCAAATCGAACAGGTAGTCGGTGAAAGTAAGTACATGGTAGGTGCGCCCTTCAGCACCTGTCGATGATATAACGCTTCCGTTGAGCGACGAGCGATAGGTCAGAGGGTCACGCTCGTCAACCACCTTCCAGCCATTTTCAAAAGCATTAATGGGGTTGCGGTAACAAGTCCAACAGAATATAGAGTCAGGGTCAGGGTGTTCCCATCTATAGAACTGAGTGGAATAACCGCCGAGAACCTGCACTCCGCGAGGGATGATAAAAGCATAGTCGAGCACGTTGTCTTCGTAGTTGGCAGAACCGTGCTGAGTAGAACGTGTAGGAACATACGAGTTAGTGCCTACCGTACTGTTGGGGTCGAAGTTGCCTGACTCGTCACCCTGCAGACGGACTTGCACTGTCCAGAATTTGTTAGGCTTACCGGCTTCGAAAACTCCGGCAGTGCCGGTATTGTAGTAGCTGTCGGTAAGGAGCGAGTACTTGTAGCGTCCGGCAGCGTCAAGCACCTTCTGCAGTTTTTGCTCGCAGGCGGCATTGATCGGGCTATCGGCAGAAGCATTACTCTCAACTCCGAATGTTGAATTCAACCCAAGGCTACCGCCGTCGAAAGTAACATAATAAATAGCTATACCCGGATGAGAGAGTGTGTCGGGGCGTATGTCTTTGGCGCCGTCATACTCATAAGCACCAATATCTATCTGACAGTCTTGCACACGGTCGGCAAAAGCCACATCGTTCTGCGGAAGTTCTGCTGTATCCACGATTTGATAGATAAATGAATTGCGAATGTCAGTATCTGATTTCCCTTTATTGCGGAGAGCGGTATAGAACGTTTCGCCAAATTCATCAATACCATGATTAACACAACTTGAGTCTCCTTTGTTGAGCAAACGATAGTCATTGTACCGTTGTGCATTGCCGGTATATTCGCCCGTGAGCGGACTCAAATCAGCCTCAAATGGTGTGTTGTATTTTGTTGGAGCCTCACCATTGATGTATATGTTGTTGACACCGTAATTATCATTACTGCCTGTCTTAGTGCCGTAGTTACCTACATTTCGGTTTGTAGCATCGTATGGTTGCCTCACTTCTGACTGTATATAACAGTGGATGAAGGGGTTAACGTTTCCATAAGCAGTATTACGGTCACGGATGGCAACGCCATTGTTCCCGTAGATAATCGTATTGGCGACAAAGAGATTCGGATTGGACGACGTAGCTAACGAAATGGCACCGCCGCTGATTTTGCCGTTTTCCACAAGAGTTGCTGTGTTATAAGCTACCGTGTTGTTGAAGAACCTACCAACGCAGAAGCCCAAGCCGCCTGCCGAACCATAACTGTAGTTATTGGCAAACAGAGAGTTGAAACACGTACCCTCGTACATAAACATTCCGCCTGCGAAGATTTGCCCCTGTGAAACCTGTGTACCCCGTGTAGAAGTATTATCAAGTACAAAGCAACCCTCGATAGTAGATGTAGCACCATCGCAGAATATACCACCTCCCTTTACGTTTCGACAGGCTGACATATTATGGATTACGATACAGTTTCGTAAATGTGCGCCTTCGTACATATTTACACCGGAACCGCCGCCGTGCGCCATTCCCTCGTCATAAAGAAATCCATGACGGATAGTAAAACCGTCCCAGTTGGCATCGTTATATTCCACATAATGCGGATCCTCTTGTTTTGCAAGAGTTGCCGCCGTTCTCAGTGCTTTTGTTGCACCTTTCACACGATCGGTATGTGGTAAAGCGTCGTTTGAGAAAGCATTTCCCATAACGACAGGATCCCCGATACCGCCTCCTCCGTATGTCGGTACGCATACGTCAGGCATCGTTAGAACGCGTTTGCGAAGTGTAGTACGATGGGTGGCTGGCGTAGGCGTATAAAGAGCATAGGTCTTAACTTGCGGCGCGGAAGAAGATGTTACCGTTGTCACATCCACCGGTTCGGAAGGCACATAGTTCTGACCAGTTAACAAGAACAGATGGACATTAGCCATACATACCTTGCGCCAATTGTTGCTACTGGTTGAGAAATTACCTGCAGGATCTGTAGCATGCGAACCGGGTACAGACATCATACGGATAATAATATCTCCGTCGGCTGGTTGGGTAAAACTAAACTCGTAGCGGCGCAGTTTGTCGTCCTTGCAATAGACAGCCTGTTGCGCTACCGTATCTTCGTCGGAGGTGAGAATATAGAATGTAATACCGGTGTTTTCATCATCGGCAAAACGTGTATAATAAGCTCCTAAGTCAATCTCCAGTTTGTAGTCTCCTGCAGGCACGTTTTTCAGCGTTTGCCATACGCTCATCGTATTCATTACACCTTGCAGTAACATTCCGCGTGGCACCGTTCCAATTTTTGAACCATCGGCATCCAATACATCGCGGCTGGCATCAAATCCCCATACGTTGTAATCAACATTGTTGCTTCTGTCCTCATACGCCAATTCCCAACTCTTGTTCCCGTTCGCATCAGGCCATGGATTTGAAGCGCTCTTGGCAGGACCGAAGAATTGGTACACCACCAGTTGTCCTGCTGTCCAATTCAGACCGCCAAACACTTCGTTGGTCATAGTAATGTGGTTACTTATGATATTTCCATTCCTGTCCACTCTGTTTCGGGTGGCCTTTGCGAACACGTTGGTACTTGGAGCCTTATACAACATATCGGCATAGCGGATATACGTAGAAGTTACCTCTTCGCTTGCAGTTTCCCATGTGTAGGTAGTAGTCCGTGTGATGGTTGCTGTCTGGATGGTTTCGGTGTCGGTTATGATGTCTGCAGCATAATCATCATCCCAATACTTAACTGCGGAGTCGTTAAGGTGCGTATTGTCTTGTTTGGGATTAACATCCGATATTTGCAAGATGGTCTCATAGTCGGTAGCATCAAAATCTTTCGCGGGTTTGGACTTTGGAATTGAGATTACATCGGACATCAATGCCTGACGTTCACTCAAACCCGGAGCGGCATACTTGCCAGTTGGGAAACCGCCCAAAACGGTTACCGTGTCACGCATCACGAATCCCTTGTAATCAGTGTATTTGCCTGCGCCAACCCATACTTGCACGGAATCCTTATGATACAAGGCGTTCGTTTCGGAGGCACGCTCAACAGCATACTGCAAGCCGCTCACATAGCGCTCGGCACGGGTGTTGTTAATCCATCCGTTGGCGTTGCAAGCCGCGATAAATGATGCAGGATTACCACTCCCATAAGTAGCAAGAGTTCCTGTGTAAGGGTTCGCACGCCAGAATGAGCGTGAAGCACCGGAGATTTCGCCATAGGGATAAGTAACAAGATAGTCATACCCGGGTGTAAAACCGCCGGGTGTACCACTACTTATCGTCGTTACATCCGACTTAGTTTCGTGATAAGGAGCAAGAGTCTCAGTTCGGTCATTCGGACCGCCACCGGTATAAATAACCGTTTCGGTTACATCAGCATCGGTAGTCAGCGTGGTGGTAACACTCTCTGTCTTTGAAGTTAAATAGGCACGTCCCCACCCTCCGTTGTATTTCTCATTGGTGGTCAGTACCGGGTTACCTTCGCTGTCTAACACGCGGTCGCAGGTAGGCTCACTGTCTATCTGGTCGCCTGCTGCAAGAGCAGGACCGGCAACAGAACTCAATTGATACACCGTATTTCCGGCAATAGCATTGCCCCAACTGGAACCATCGCGTTTGCCGGCACCATCAGGTGTTACATACAGCACCGTTCCCGCCTCGGGCAGGTTGGTGTTCTCGATGGCTCCTAAGTCGGCAGCACCGCCATAGGTACGCGGAGTAACATCGCTGCGGTCGAAGCCCGACATAGAGGCGTCGGAAGCGGCATTGACAGCGGGGTTGAGGTTGAGCGGACGGTACGAGATCTTACCACCATAGAGCGGCATATCGCTGTCGTAAGAGTTACCCACGTTACGGCTCGGGTTCTCGAAGACAGGATAGGTGGTAGCCGTGTTGTCGGTGCGGGTGAAGATACACTGGTTGTGCTTGTCGCCGGTTGCAATGCCGGCACTCAGAGTAGACTCAACTCCCTCAGGCACGAAGTCAGCAGGCATAATGTCGGTTGTCAGCGTGAAGTCCGACTTAAAGAAACCGTGCGGTTGGTCAAGTTGCCCACCTTTATCGACATTGTGAAGCACGATGTCGGCGTCGAACATATTATATGTACCAAACACGTAGTTTTGTCCGTCGGGGTTGACAGAGGTAACCTGACCTACACTGCCTAACTGACCGCGGTTGTCTAAACGGCGGTCGCCGTTGCAGAAGATGATAGAGTTGTTGACGCGTATCAGACCATGGAAACCATGGTAGCCGTGTTCGGGGTGCTGACAGGTGATCTGTTCATCGCTGTCGGTCTTGCGGCTGTCTGCCTTGAACGGGTATCCTACGTTATTGGCTATGGTGCAGTGGTCGATGTCGATATAGGCGCGACCATTAGCCGTGATGACACCGTGACTCTCGGTGAGAAGTTGGTGGTTAGTCTCGTTTTCGAAGTCAGCGGTGTTGTTGCGGATAACGGTGTTGACCACCTTCAGTTCCGCAAATGTTATTGTTCCGTCTGCCATCGGGAACTCTCCGTTGACGTAGATAGCGGCACCTTTAGGCGAAGAGCAGTGGGCTATGGCACAGTTGCGCAGCTCGTTGCCTACCATGTGGATACGCTTGGCAGCGGGCGTGGTGGCGTTGCTGACGAGCACACCGCCACCGGCATGGACAGATGCCGTAGAGTTGATATCGTGAGTATTGGCGTTATAGAGTCGGAAGCCATCAACGATAGCATGCTCCGCGTTGACCATGGCGATGACGTGAGCCGAGCAGTTGCTGTAGCCGTGTTCGCCGGCAGCGCCGGTGATGTTGGCATTGATACGTGTGACGTTTTCGTTAGGGTTGCGTCCGGTGGTCTGAGTTCCTGAATTATCCATCGGGTAGCCGCCATAGAGTCGCATGTGGCTCTCCACACGCACGGCGGCGGTTCTGAGTTCACCGCCCAAGTAGTTACCCGGACCGGCGGTGGTCAGTTCGCCCTCTTTGACAAGCACCTGCACATACTCGGCACGTATGAAATTGCCGGTCTCGTTACCGTTTTCGTCTAACTCAGGCAGATAGTAGTGGTGCGAGCCTCCAGGTTCGTCAACCAGATATTTTCTGAAATAGTCGATGGCATTGCCGAGGTTGATGAGCGGGCTTTTCCACGACTGCCCTACATGCGGGCGCTCGGAGAAGACGTTGTCGTGCTCGGCATCGAACTCATGTCCGCGTGCGGGATCGACGAAGAGTGTAGGTATAGGCGTTGTCTCTCCTCGACGGGCTTCCTCTGCTTGCGGTGCTACCAGCGAATAAGCCACTCGCTCGTTTTCGCGTACCAATGCACCGAGCGACGAGATAGGCTCGAAGCTGTTGCCGAGCATGTCGAGAGGCGCATGTGCATGTCGTACCCAAAGCGAAGCGCCCTGCACGGCATCAGTGACTTGGATACCTTTACCCATCAGAGAGGTATATGAGCGCGGGTGCCAGACACGTGCCAACGGATAGTGTTCGGGATGTACGGTAGGATAAGTGCTCGTGAAGTTGCCGGAGCCGTCACGCGTACCGCACATGATACCTGCCTGCTCGGTAGGACTGTCGAAACACGGATAGATACTCGTCGTACCATAGACGGGCAGGTTCTGCGAGGCTATGCTATAGACCATATCCTTCTGAACGCCTGTCCAGTCGGAGATGTCGTGATTCTGGAAACCTGAGTGGAAAACGAAGATGGTGTCCCTGACATCGGCTTTCTGTTTGATGGCGGCAAACTGTATGTCGTTGTTGACGCCGCAGGTGTTACCCCAGCATACAGAGTTGAACATCATACCGCAGTTGCGGACATAGACGCCGCCGGAGCGTCCGTGCCGGCGTCCGTAGTACATCACGTCGGGACCTATACAGCTGTTGCGGACAATGGTTGAGTGGTTGATTGAACCTCCTTCGTCGAGATATACACCACCGCCCTCAGCTGTCGAGGTGTTGTTAGATATGACACAAGCTGAGGCGAATGGCGAGTATAAAGAGATGGAGTCGTTGCTCACGGGCTCGCGTCCGTAACGCTGACGCACCCGCTGCTCCCACGGATATTCGCCTGGCACGTGGCAGATGGCCAATCCTCCTCCGATACGTGCACTCGACTGGGTTAGGTATGAGTGCTTGACGGAACCGTCGTAGTCGATACAGACAGCACCACCATAGCCTTTTACGATACCTACACCTGTGGTCTGGCAGGTATGTACATAGCAGTGGTCCATACAACCTCCACCGTCCATATAGACACCGCCGCCACGGAGTGTGGACGAGCAGTACTCGACGATACAGTTATACAAACCGGCATTGGCTACCATGTAAGCGCCTCCACCGTATGAGGTGTGTTCACGAACGGAGGTGTTACGCGTAGATGCGTTACCCTCGCGTATGGTGACGCCATCGACCCATGCAGGCACCTCAAGCGGCATGAAGTGGTTGGCAAGAGTGTCGCTCACATCGGTAATCAGACCATTAGTGGCAAACCATACCACATGATACGAGTTGGCAGGATAGGCGGTGTTGTAATAGCCACGAATGGAGTCGTATGCGAAACTTACATTGACGGTAGAGTGGTTGCCGGTGAAGATGGTGGGATACTTGAAATCCCACATCGCCGAAACCTCATCGGCTGTCGAGATGCCGACCTTCGGACGGGAGTCCAAGTTCTGTTGCCACGTCTTACCATTTGCCATGACACGCTCTGTAGGGTCGGCTTCTGTTCCTTGGAAACCGCCAAACACATGGATTCCTTCGTAGATAAGAAACGAGGAATTGAGCATGGAACCTCCGATAGCCTCGGTAGATTTGGTAGGAACATAGGTTCCCGCAGCCACATATACGGAGCCTGAGGTAAGTGAGTTCTGACGCATATATTCGCGCAGGTCATCTATGGCGTCTTGAACGGAGTTTTTAGCGTTAGTCCACGAGCGTCCGTCACTACCGTAGTTACCGGTCGGGGTTACATAACGAATGGTGTCGGTTTGAGAGAAAGCGTTTTGAGGCAAAAAGAAAGACAAAAATAGAGATAAAAATGCAAATACCATTATGCTTGCACATATCCGCCTCATCTCCGGTCGTGATGCGGGATTTGCCGTGTTGGTGTCTATGTCCTGTGGTAGAGACGAGGCTTCGACTCGTCTCACGTCCGCATGGTTCGACGTCTCTTCATTTTCTGTCATGAGACGAGTCGCAGACTCGTCTCTACGTGATGCGGGATTTGACGTGTTGATGTCTATGTCTATGTCCTGTGGTAGAGACGAGGCTTCGACTCGTCTCACGTCCGCGCGGTTTGCTGTCACTGCATTTCCTGTCATGAGACGAGTCACAGCCTCGTCTCTACGAAGTGAATTTGTATTTATTATATGTCTAATGTATTGAAACATTATAGATTTCCTTTCACGTGGTATCTATCGTCAACCCACGTATATATATTGTTGCGTATATAATATTGTATTTGTTCGAATTGGTTATTTGTTTGTCCGTTTATGAATGGTCGCATATCTACCACGTGTTCATGATAACGTGGTTGCCATCCAAACGGGGCGTTATTTTGCCGAGCATATTTGGTTATTGCAGATTTGAAAGACGCTACTACTCTCGACAACCTTGAATTTTGTGCGGATATATTTGCCATTGTGGTTTTCCCATGTAGAGACGAGGCTTCGACTCGTCTCACGTCCGCGCGGTTTGCCGTGTACGTGATGCGGGAATTGACGTGTTGGTGTCTATGTTTATGTCCTGTGGTAGAGACGAGGCTTCGACTCGTCTCACGTCCGCATGGCTCGACGTTGCATCGTTTCCTGTCATGAGACGAGTCACAGCCTCGTCTCTACGTGATGCGGAATTTGACGTCTCTTCACTTCCTGTCATGAGACGAGTCACAGCCTCGTCTCTACGTGAGGTATCTTCTTTGTTCTCTATTGAAATTAGTAGATGTACATGATTAGGCATTACTACGTGCTCTAAAACTTGAATATCTACTAATTCGTTCATTATTTCGATATTACGCTCCACCTCTTTCCCTAACTCGGTCAATGTCATTGTTGGGCTTGTTTCGTCTGTAATAGTACCAAAATACAATTCATGATCTTTAGTACATATTGTGACAAAATAAATACCCTTATCATACCATTCTTTAGGTAATCTTACAGATGACACCCTATATTTATTATCGTACAATTCCATGACTTATCTTTTTTCCACGTAGAGACGAGGCTTCGACTCGTCTCACGTCCGCATGGTTTGACATCTCTTCATTTTCTATCATGAGACGAGGCT